>CP033464.1:1410000-1487500 GCA_007833815.1 Brevibacillus laterosporus
CGTATCGTAAGGAGCGGTGGAGCGCTTGGAAGTGAGAATGCCGGTGTAAGTAGCGAAAAGACAAGTGAGAATCTTGTCCACCGAAAGCCTAAGGTTTCCTGGGGAAGGCTCGTCCTCCCAGGGTTAGTCGGGACCTAAGCTGAGGCCGAAAGGCGTAGGCGATGGACAACTGGTTGATATTCCAGTACCACCTCTGTTCCGCTTGAGCAATGGCGTGACGCAGGAGGATAGGGTGAGCGGCCTATTGGATGGCCGTCTAAGCAGTAAGTGTGGTGTGTAGGCAAATCCGCACACCAGTAAGCACAAGCTGTGATGGCGAGGGAAATTATAGTACCGAAGTCCCTGATTTCACACTGCCAAGAAAAGCGTCTAGCGAGGAACAAGGTGCCCGTACCGCAAACCGACACAGGTAGGCGAGGAGAGAATCCTAAGGTGCGCGGGATAACTCTTGCTAAGGAACTCGGCAAAATGGCCCCGTAACTTCGGGAGAAGGGGCGCCTCGGTAGGGTTTATAGCCCGAGGAGGCCGCAGTGAAAAGGCCCAAGCGACTGTTTAGCAAAAACACAGGTCTCTGCGAAGCCGCAAGGCGAAGTATAGGGGCTGACGCCTGCCCGGTGCTGGAAGGTTAAGGGGATGGGTTAGCGCAAGCGAAGCTTTGAACCGAAGCCCCAGTAAACGGCGGCCGTAACTATAACGGTCCTAAGGTAGCGAAATTCCTTGTCGGGTAAGTTCCGACCCGCACGAAAGGCGTAACGACTTGGGCGCTGTCTCGGCAAGAGACCCGGTGAAATCATAATACCTGTGAAGATGCAGGTTACCCGCGACAAGACGGAAAGACCCCATGGAGCTTTACTGTAGCCTGGTATTGAAACTTTGTGCATCATGTACAGAATAGGTGGGAAGCTGTGAAGCGAGGGCGCCAGCCTTCGTGGAGCTGTCGTTGGGATACCACCCTTGATGTACGGAGTTTCTAACTTGCCGCCCTTATCGGGTGGAAGGACCATGCCAGGTGGGCAGTTTGACTGGGGCGGTCGCCTCCTAAAGAGTAACGGAGGCGCCCAAAGGTTCCCTCAGAATGGTCGGAAATCATTCGTAGAGTGTAAAGGCACAAGGGAGCTTGACTGCGAGACCTACAAGTCGAGCAGGGACGAAAGTCGGGCTTAGTGATCCGGTGGTTCCGCATGGAAGGGCCATCGCTCAACGGATAAAAGCTACCCTGGGGATAACAGGCTTATCTCCCCCAAGAGTCCACATCGACGGGGAGGTTTGGCACCTCGATGTCGGCTCATCGCATCCTGGGGCTGAAGTAGGTCCCAAGGGTTGGGCTGTTCGCCCATTAAAGCGGTACGCGAGCTGGGTTCAGAACGTCGTGAGACAGTTCGGTCCCTATCTGTCGCGGGCGTAGGAAGTTTGAGGAGAGCTGTCCTTAGTACGAGAGGACCGGGATGGACGCACCCCTGGTGCACCAGTTGTCACGCCAGTGGCACAGCTGGGTAGCTATGTGCGGACGGGATAAGCGCTGAAAGCATCTAAGCGTGAAGCCCCCTTCAAGATGAGACTTCCCATAGCGCAAGCTAGTAAGACCCCTCATAGACGATGAGGTTGATAGGTTCGGTGTGGAAGTGCAGTAATGCATGGAGCTGACGAATACTAATCGGTCGAGGACTTATCCACATTGCCTGTATGCTGAAATCATTATCCAGTTTTGAAAGAATAATATGGCGGTGTAGCTCAGCTGGCTAGAGCGCTCGGTTCATACCCGAAAGGTCGGGGGTTCGACTCCCTCCGCCGCTACCATTATAATTATATGGCCCGTTGGTGAAGCGGTTTAACACAGCAGCCTTTCACGCTGTCATACAGGGGTTCGAATCCCCTACGGGTCACCATATATATTTGGAGGATTAGCTCAGCTGGGAGAGCATCTGCCTTACAAGCAGAGGGTCGGCGGTTCGATCCCGTCATCCTCCACCATTTATATTTTCATATTATCGCGGGGTGGAGCAGTTCGGTAGCTCGTCGGGCTCATAACCCGAAGGTCGCAGGTTCAAATCCTGTCCCCGCAACCAAAATTTTGGAGCTGTGGTGAAGTTGGAGTTCACGCCGGTCTGTCACACCGGAGGTCGCGGGTTCGAGTCCCGTCAGCTCCGCCATTTTTAATTAAATAGGCTGTTGGTTATATTAAAATGCCGGTGTAGCTCAATTGGTAGAGCACCTGACTTGTAATCAGGGGGTTGTGGGTTCAAGTCCTATCGCCGGCACCATTTTTTTATTGGGGTATAGCCAAGCGGTAAGGCAACGGACTTTGACTCCGTCACTCCCAGGTTCAAATCCTGGTACCCCAGCCATTAGCATGAGCCATTAGCTCAGTTGGTAGAGCATCTGACTTTTAATCAGAGGGTCGAAGGTTCGAGTCCTTCATGGCTCACCACTTTTTTTGTGTTTAGTGGTCATCAGAGAATTGATAAATGCGATAGATTCAGATTTTAGTGGTAGTAGTATTTCGGAGCTCAAGTCCTCTTGATCGCACAAAACATGTGCGGACGTAGCTCAATTGGTAGAGCGTCGCCTTGCCAAGGCGAAGGTCGCGGGTTCGAGCCCCGTCGTCCGCTCCAAATAGATTTTTTATATTTTGTGCCCTTAGCTCAGCCGGATAGAGCGTTTGACTACGAATCAAAAGGTCGGGAGTTCGAATCTCTCAGGGCACGCCATTATGCGGGTGTAGTTCAATGGTAGAACTCCAGCCTTCCAAGCTGGTCGCGTGGGTTCGATTCCCATCACCCGCTCCATATTTTTTAAAAAGGTAGAGCAAAAGCTCTATCTTTTTTGTGTTTTGAAACCTTTTTATAGGAAGTACGTCCTTTATAATAAGACTAACCAAAAGGAGGCTGTTAATTCTTTATGAATCAGACAGAACCTCGCTCCAGATGGAAGAGAACAATTAAGGATTGGCTTACTTCCATCATAACAGTATTTATCGTTACATTTGCTTTGTACACGTGGCTGGGAGCGCCCTATGTTGTGTATGGAGAATCCATGCAAAGCACTTTGCATAATAATGAGAAAGTAGTTGTAAATAAGGCGGTTTATCGTTTGCATGAACCACAACGAGGAGAGATTATTGTTTTTCATGCAAATCAAAAGGAGGATTATATAAAACGTGTAATTGGAATAGCAGGCGATCAGGTAGAAATGCGTAATGATCAGCTATATATTAATGGACAGCTTGTAGAAGAGCCTTATTTAAATGAGCAAAAGACCAAAGCCCATGCAGAGGGCACAAAGGTAACGGAGGATTTTTCTCCAGTTACGGTTGAGGCAGGTCAGATTTTTGTAATGGGAGACAATAGGCAAAATAGTAAGGATAGTAGAATGATTGGCCCTGTGTCCATTAAAGAGGTCGTTGGTAGAGCTGATTTCGTTTACTGGCCACTTTCAAACTTGCGATCACCATAATGTGACAACTATAAGCGTAATGAGTGAAGAGTTCTATTGCTATGAAAGGCATTAGGACTTTTTTCTTTTGTCTATGAAAGTGACATGGAGTCCTTATTTATAATATTTTTATTCAAAAAATTGACTCTACATGCTGATAAAGCGCTTCCTCTATAATAAGAGTAGGAAAAAGTTGTTGATCATCAATAACAGTCAGGAGGATGCGCTTGAACTATCGATGGCTAAAATTAACGAGCATCTTGCTACCTACCATTATGATAGGTGGTTTTGAATATGCGCGGCACCAATTTTTGTTACCGTACTTTACGATGGATGAAGGGAACGTCATTATTACAATTATGACCTTGGTTCTGTCATTTATTTTTGCCACCTGGGTTTTTGGAAAAATCAAAAGAATGAGTGAGAGATTGGCAAAAGAAGGAGCTAAGCATGCCGTGTATGAAGAGCGGGAACGTTTAGCCCAAGAGTTACATGATAATATTGCCCAAGCGATCTTCTTTCTCAACGTAAAACTAAACCAGGAACAGCTTGGAGAAGCAAAGGCAACTATTTCTGAAATTGATAACCAACTGAGACAGGCAATTTTTAATCTTCGTTCTCATCCAGAAGAAGGTGTGTTATTGACGGATCGCTTGAGGAAATGGCTACATGAATGGAGTATGATCACAGGTATAGAGGTGAAACAAGAGCTAGAAGGCATGGATGAATATTTTAAGCAGGCAGAACAAGTACATATGTTTAGCATTATTCAGGAATCGTTTACTAATATTCGAAAGCATGCCGATGCGAGTCACACGGAGATCCGATGGCAACTTCAAGGAACAGGCTGGCACCTATTGATTAGAGATAATGGAGTAGGTATCGATTCCGAAACATTAAAACGTGAGAGATACGGTCAGACCATGATGCGAGAGCGAAGCTGGAAATTAGGAGCTAGTTTTGAAATGCGTCCAGGCATACAGGGTGGCACGGAAATTTTGGTAGAGTCATTTAAAGGGGAGAGCGGAAGGTGCAGAAATATCGGGTATTAGTGGTAGATGACCATTTATTAGCTCGTACAGCTATAAAAAGTATGTTAGCAGAGGACTCTTCCTTTGAAATTGTAGGGGAGGCCGAACAAGGGGAAGAGGGAGTACGTCTTTGTAGCCAGCTACAACCAGATGTGGTATTGATGGATATTAGCATGCCTGTCTGCGATGGTTTGGAGGCAACACGACGAATCAAACAAGCCTATCCCCATATAAAAGTGGTTATCTTGAGTGTATCAGATGATGTAGCAGATTTATTTACAGCTGTGCAATTTGGAGCACAAGGATATTTGTTAAAAAATATGAATCCACATGACTGGTTATCATATTTGCGTGCTTTGCTAGAGGATAACAGTGATATTTCTCGTGAGTTGGCTAGTAAGCTTTTCTATAAATTTCGGACGGGTCCCGTAACAGATGAACCTAGCCCAAGTGTATTAACTCCGCGTGAAACTGAAATTTTAAAATATGTATCAAAGGGTGAGACTAATAAACAAATTGCCCAGCGTCTAGTGATTACGGAACACACAGTCAAAAATCATATGAAGAATCTGCTGGAAAAACTCTATTTGGAAAATCGGGTACAGTTAGCCTCCTATGCCCTGCGCCATGGGCTATCTTCAGAAGGTTAGAAAGGCCTACTTTGTAGGGACCCCAAGTGATCACTGTCGTAAGAGAAAGCTGTGTCATATGGAATTGTTGCTAAGTGATTAAAAGAAATACAGGAATTAGGAATCTTTTATCGAATTACTTATAGAAAAGGAATGGGAAGCCAAGGGGGCTCATTTATGTGGAGATTTACCAAAAAGCATTTTGGGTGAAACGCTCAATCAAGAAGCATCCACTTTGGCCCGATCAGGTATTACTCACCCAGCACTTCTTTCCTTATGTCTTACTATACGCAACCAGATTATCTATGACATTGAAAAATCCAAGGAAACTGTATTGCCCCATTCTTTTTGTCTAAATGGCCGGTCTATGAAAATTATTGCATATTTTGAAGGATTACTAGGATCACGATGAGTACTATCAGAGACAAATAGAAGAGTTTTTAGAGATGATCAGCTGTTCGGACACATGTGATATCCATCTATAAAAACCAGCAAAATAGGCTGGTTTTTTCTGCATGTATCCGGGTGACATCTTTCCTTTTTTACTAAATAGAAAGGAGAAAGCAGCATGAGCTCCATTCAAATAGGCAAAATAGTAATTTTGTTAGCCATTCTTGTTCATCTTCTAGGAATTGGTGAACTATTTGGTAAAGAAGTGATGCATACTAGTCAATTACTCACTCTTTGTCTGCTTATCTTAGCCTTTTTTAGTCTAGGCAAAAAAAAGGGAAAACGAAAGCGCAAAAAATCAGCGACGGTCAGAACTCTCTTAGACCGAGCAAAGGATCGATCGTCTGATACAGATGTGTCTTAGACAGTAATAGGGGGAACAAGTGGATTTCCGCTAAGATGGGTTTGGAGAAGTTCTAGATTTGATTGTTGCGGCATAAAGTAGTAAAGAATCTTGTGAAAAGATAGGGGGACACAATGGCTTATCGTTCAAAACGTACGGTGAAGGAACACGTCTATGAGGATACCCTTGTATGGCAGTGTACAGCTTGTAACTGTTGGTCTCGAAAAGAATTTATTATCGTTGAGGACCCACGCTGCCCATTGTGCAACAGCAAGATGGAAGAGGAAATGAAGAATATCCGGATAGAATAAGCATGGAAGCTGGTTGCCACCTTAGCAACTGGCTTTTTGTTTGATAATAGGAATAATTGCTGAAAAGGGGAGAGTAGGATGAAAAGATTTTCATTTGCCGTAACATATGGGAAATGCATTACTCATTACGATAGCCTACACTTGATTATGTCACGAATTGGTAAGCTACCAGCAGATACCTATATGAATTGTGCTTATCTATCTCCTCAGGGTAAAATTGGCTATCATCAGGCTACGTTACCTCAATTGTTGCTAGTACTCAGTGGAGATGGATGGGTGCGCACTGATACATGTGACTATGTTTATGTACAAAGTGGAGATGCTATCTATTGGGAACCTGGAGAATGGCATGAGAGCATTACAGAGTCTGGTATGATGTCGATCATTTTAGAAGCGAAAGACTTGCTTGGAAGAATATCCATGTTGGAGTATACAGAAGAAGGAAATGGCGAAACATAACGAGAATGATCTGAAAAGACAGAATTATATATGCAGGAGGAGACGACTATGTCCATGCAACTTCAAACCAGATTTTGTGATATCTTTGGAATAGAAAAGCCAATTGTGCTAGCAGGAATGGCTGGTAATATAAACTCAGCTGCACTTGTGGCAGCAGTATCAGAAGCAGGGGGCTTAGGAACCATTGCTGGAGCATATGTTACGCCTCAGGCTCTACGGGAAAGAATTCGCGAGGTAAGGGCTTTAACCAATCGTCCCTTTGCTGTGAACCTACTTTTATTTGAACAACCAGAGCAACAAGAAGTAACGCCTGCTTTTAGGCAATGGCTTAATCAACAAAGGGAACGATTCAATCTGGCACCATGGACAGGTGACTGGCCAACCCTTCAAGATGAAATAACAGATTGTTTTACAGTTATTTTAGAAGAGAAGCCTGCTGTATTCAGTTGTGCGATGGGATTGCCAGGTAAATATGGAGAAAGTGCAAAGGCAGCTGGGATGAAGGTCGTGGGTATGGCTACCACGCAAGCAGAGGCTGAACAACTAGTGGCCCAGCGAGTCGATGCAATCGTAGCACAAGGTGGTGAGGCTGGTGGCCATCGCAGTACTTTTGATGCGGGAGAGGATGGACCTGGAGAATGTATTGGTACATTACCTTTAGTGGCCCAGCTTGCTTCTACTATTCAAAGAGTTCCTGTAATTGCGGCGGGTGGGATTATGAATGGTCAAAGTATAGTGGCAGCCTTAGCTCTTGGTGCTGAAGCGGTACAATTGGGTACGCGTTTTTTGGGATGTGCAGAGAGTACAGCCAATAAGGTGTATAAAGAACGGTTGTTTAATGCAAAAGAGACAGATACGGCTGTGACAAGAGCTTTTTCGGGCAGACCAGCGCGTGGAGTCGTGAATCATTTTATGAAAGAGTTTGATAAAAGTCGAGCACGATCGCTGGCGTATCCAATTCAAAATGAATTGACTAAGGAAATTCGCCAAGCGGCAGGGAAAGCCTTGGACGCAGACTATATCTCGTTATGGGCTGGCCAAGGGGTAGGAATGCTGCAAAAGGAAGAAAAAGCAGCAGATATCATGAATGCTTTACTGGAAGAGGCACAACAAAGTTTTAGCAGATTACAAAGCTGGGTGCATGAAAAATAAATATGTAGAGGTGAGCCGGATGGATATAAAGCTTCTGCAAACATTTGAAGTAGCGGCATCCTGTGAGAACTTTCACCAGACGGCAGAGACGCTGTACATCGCTCAACCTACTGTGACGCAACATATACGTCAATTGGAGAAAGAATTAGATGTTGCTTTATTTGAACGAGTAGGCAAACGGGTGAGGTTAACAGCAGCCGGGAAGCGTTTTTTATCGCATGCAAAATTGATTTTGTCACAATGGCATGCCGGTGCTGAAGAGATGGTAGCATGGAAGCAAGGATACAAGGAAACTCTGCATATTGCGGTCTCTCCGATCATTGCTCGTACCTCACTCCCTTCGCTTATTCATCGTTATACGAAAGAGCACCCTGAGGTAGATATTACAATAAAAATTGCCGATTCTATCGATATTGGTCTTTTGGTGCAAAGTGGACAAGCTCACTTAGGATTATCTCGTATGGTTCCTTACGAAAGCCAACTGGCTACCTATCTGATGCAAACAGATCCAATTGTATTTGCTGTTCCTCATTATGGTGGCGATATGGATGCCCCGTTACCTGACTGGGAGCAGGAGTTACTTACAAAGAGATTGTTAACCCATAATCATCCGATATATTGGGACCCCCTCTTAACAGCACTGAGACAACGCGGATTTGCTATTCGCACGATGGGAGTCACCCATGTAGATGTGACCAAACGTTTTATTGAAGAAGGGCTTGGTATTTCGTTCCTGCCACGCTCTGCGATTTTACGTGAATTGTTTGAGAATCGCTTTATGGAATTACCTACACCGGGCTTGGAACTGCCCAAAGTGGCTTCCTATGTCGTTTTTCCAAACAGCAATTTGATAGCATCCGGACAACGATTTGTTGATATCTTAGCGACATTATATGCTCCCTTACCAAAAGTGACCTAAGCTTTGGAAAGAGCAATGGTTAGCGACTAAAAACATCGAGTACCATCAGAAGTCCCCACAAAGCACCTAGAAAAATTGTGACTCCAAAAAACACATAGGCAATGTACCGAAGAGGAGCTTGTTTTTCCTTTGCTGGCATAATGTAATCATCCTTTCTTGTTTTAATAAGGATAGTCGTTTGTATCGGGAGCAATTCTGGTTAGTTTGCCATGTATGTACAAGCTTCATACCGGTTAATACAATTTTTTGATAAATTCTATACATACCCTGAATCACTATTACAGATCAAATAGTAATCTGAATCACGTTTGATAAAAGGATGAGGGCCTATTAATTATGTTTTGTAATCAATCATTCATTTACTATCTATTTCTACTTTTCTGAACATATTGTTATACTGAATGAAAAGAGGGGAGTGGAAGTGAATGGAAAAAATGTTGGCGATTGGGCTAGAAGGAATTGTTGTAGCTGAAACAGATTTAAGCCTAGTCGACGGGCAAAACGGATTATTGGTCTATCGGGGTCATTGGGCTCGCGATCTAGCCATTTCCCATACATTTGAAGAAGTCGCTTATTTATTATGGTTTGGTGCATTGCCTACATCAGAACAATTATCCAGGTTTCACACCGCCCTAGCTCAACAAAGAGCCTTACCGGAAGAGGTAAAACAGATCATAGACGCTATTCCGCATGATCGAGATAGGATGACAGTATTACGGACAGCCGTCTCTGCTTTGGGTGGTGCGGAACAAAGCTGGCCTCCTTCCTTGGAGCAGTCTATTGCCATTACAGCAAAAATGCCAACCATCATTGCTTATCGGGAAGCTCGAAAAATTGGTAGGGAACCGCTAGAGCCTCGGATGGAGCTTGGCCACACGGCAAACTACTTGTACATGTTAAAGGGAACGGAAGCCAGTTATGCGCATGTGAGAGCATTAGATGCTTATCTGGTTTTGACCCAAGAACATGGTATGAACGCTTCTACTTTTGCTGGGCGAGTAGTAACTTCCACTCAATCGGATATGTATTCTGCACTTACAGCAGCAATTGGTGCTTTAAAAGGTCCTTTGCATGGCGCAGCACCGTCAGAAGTCACAGACATGATTAATGCGATCGGCAGTAAAGATAAGGCAGAAGATTGGATTAGAGAGCGGTTAGAGAGCGGTCAACGCTTAATGGGCTTTGGTCACCGTGTATATAAAACCATTGATCCGCGGGCTACAGCGCTGCGGGTAGTAGCCGCTGATTTGGCAGCAGATGATCCGTGGTTTGATTTGGCTACCCATGTGGAACAAGTGGGAACGAAATTATTGGCTAAGTATAAGCCGAATCGTAAGCTGCATACCAATGTAGAATTTTTTGCCGCTGCGGTCATGAGAGCAGTTGGATTGGATGAATCACTGTTTACACCTACTTTTGCTGTCAGTCGTACAGTCGGCTGGTGTGCGCACATCCTGGATCAAGCGAGTCGTAATAGGATCATCCGTCCGGAGTCAGAATATACGGGAAATATGCCGAAATCGTAATTATGACGAACTAAAAATGAGGATTTCCTTAGCAACGCCTTCGAGATGTACGGACAGGACACTAATGATGTAAGTAATGGAATAAGTAATTGATTTGATCCACCAAGAAAAAGCTTCTCTTTCATTGGTTTTCATACCTTTTGAGAGAAAGGCTTTTTCCTTATCCATTTATTAGGCATTGTTTGCGGAAGTCACAGTCGTGGTTAGAGAGCAAAGCTTTCCTACATCAGATTGCAAAAGCTGGATTTCCTGCTCGGATAGTGGTATGTCTCCATAACGGTAAGCCTCGTAGGCAGTGGTGATGCGTTTAGCATATTCAATCATTTGATAGTTAGGACAGATGATTTGTAAGCGGTGCAGATACTCACTACTTGTCTCATCTATATGGATGAGTATGTCCTCTTTGCCCATGTGAATGAGGAACTGATAGTAAGCGAAGCGAACGCGGTCTTCCTTTTGTACGTGCCATTTTTGTAACTCTTTTTGACTATGCTCTTCTCCAGACTTTGCCGACTGATCTAATTTCTCGATCTCAGTTGTAGTAGGAGAGCTAGTATCCGATTGAGTAGCTGGCTTTTTTTTCTGACGGTAATGTTTCCAGATTCTCCAGGTGAAGAATACAAGTATCAGCGTTACAGCACCTGAAATAAGATAAGGTTCGAGACGTGAAAGTAAGTCATCCCCATTATCAGGAGGAGCCTCCCACTTTGTATCGTTCGGTTTTTGCCCATCTAGATAGTTGGTTAACGAACTGTTTGAAGAAGCCATTTCTTGCAGGGTTTGTATTAGACCATCCAGCCAGAGCAAGATAGGGGTAAGTAAGCTTTTAGCTACACTTCCAATAGGTCCTAGCAGTAGGTTCCAGACGAGAGAGATCGAGATAAAAACGAGGCTCGCTGCTAATACATATGCCCCGATTAGCAAGGTCTGCAATCCCCAATGTTGGATAACTAATCCAGATAAAGTACCTCCAGATGTAAAACGTAGCCTATTTTCCCGCGTAATGAATTCAATATAACAAATGATCAGAAACCAAATCGTAGAAACTGCTACTAACAGGGGGGTATCTCCCAAATTGGGATTAGAACCAAGCTTTTGAATAAGCAAAAAGAAGGTATAGACCAGCATGACGATAGTGAAGCGTTTAATGAGATCAACAAGTAGTACACCATTACCTGCTAAAGCGTGAAGCCGCCAGTAATAAATCCCGGCCCCCATAAGTGCCAGGAGCATGGAGTTAAAATAGAAGTAAGCAACCATTCCCACGAATGCTACCATCAGATATAACATGATTAAACCGATAAACGCGTGATTGCTTTTCTCATAGCAGTATGTGCCAACAGCAAATAGAAGAGAGATGCAGATAAACAGACCCATTCCCCTTGTAACCGTAAAAGCAAGATAAGGAGTCAAAAAGAGTAGAAGCGTAATGATCTGTGCTTCAAGTGATAATCGCAAGGTATTGCGGAGCGAAACTTTACTCGTCATGGGAACTAACACGCTCCTTCCCCAAAGTAGCCGAATCAGCCTGACTTAAAAATGACGTCTGCTTTGCGCGTTTATCTAAGAAAGAACTGCCTTGCAAGGAACGGTAGACGGGTGTCTCTTCTGCCATGTCCAACAGGATGACTTCATGACCACGTAAGATTAGTCGCTTCGTTGCCAGTGCCATTTCCTCATCAAAACGTAAAGAGATAAGGAGAATAGACAATTTTTTGGTGCTAACCTCCAAACGCCGCAATGTTCCTGCTACAGACGTTGGTATGAATTGATGCATTTTGGCAAGTTGCGTCATGACATGTACGTAATGAGCCTTGCCACTACCTTCTGCAAGTTGTAATACATCTTTTCCACGCTGTCTCACATTGAGATAAAGGGTGTAGGGAATTTTCTCCCGACGAAATCTTGTGGCAATAGAGGCGACAGCTGAAATCATTTTTTCATTTTCCAGATCATTAAAGCGCTGGAGCTTCGCTTCATAGATTGGGAGCATATGACCAACAATCATCCATTTTTGCTGTGAGGTATATTCAAATAATCTAATTTGCAAAGATGATGTTTTGGCGGTCGCTTTCCAGTCAATATTTTTGAGACGATCACCTGGCATGTAGGTACGAACACCACGTATAAAGGCAGGATCGTCTTGTAGGCGCTGCATGGATAATTGTTTGCCTAAAGGCTCCAGCGCTCCTTGTTTATAGGAAGGAGTTGGAATGATATCAGGGTAGACTAACAGATTGTAAGCTGTTTTCAGTGTTTGATAACAAACCTCTGTGGCAAATGGACTGATGAGCTCTATCTTTATTTCATTGAACCAGATGACACCACGTTTACTAGGAATTACAGTAATTTCTCGAATAGCTTGAGATCGTGGAGGAATATGCATGAATAACTGCACATGGTGTTGCTTATTTAGTTCGATACATGAATCTGCTCCCTCAACTTGTACGGAGAGAGGTAGGGTAAAGGCTAGTTTAGTAGCGGGTAACGGTAAAAAGGAACGATTTTGTACCAAGATTTTTAAGGTGGTAGGCGTCTGTGGCATGACACGTACCTGATCACTCGTACAAGTAATCTGAATAAGCTTGGGAGTTTTTTGAATCCACCATTGGTGAACATATAACAAAAAGAAAAAGAATCCACCCAGCACAAAGTAAAACCATTGGCCAGAGAGGAGTGCGATCAAAAGAAAAATGCCTCCAATCAGTCGAAACGAATCCAGGGTCACCATTTAGCGAACGCCTTCTTCAACAGGGGTAGGCACCGTAACCAGTAGTTCGTGTACAACATCGCTTTCCAAAAGTAGCAGTTCTGCTTCCATGGTCAAGCGGATTCGATGTGTAAAGAGAGGAGGAATTACAAGCTTCACGTCGTCAGGAAGCACGTAATTGCGACCGTCTAAATAAGCAACTGCTTGGGAAGCTCGTACAAGTGCCAACATCGCTCTTGGGCTTATTCCGATTTCTATAGAAGGATGTGTGCGACTTGCTTCAGTCAGATCAATGATATACGTCTCCACGGCTTCGCTTAGGTGTACCTGCCGAACCTCTTTTTGCATGAGCAGAATATCATCTATAGTAACTACTTCCGTTACCTGATCAAGAGGGGAATCATTGCGAAAGCGGCGCATCATTTCAAGAGCATCAGAGCGTGTTCCATAACCAAGTGATAAACGGAATAGAAAACGATCCAATTGTGCCTCTGGAAGAGGATAGGTTCCTTCTGATTCAATTGGATTCTGAGTGGCAATAACAAAAAAGGCAGGAGATAACGTAAGGCTGGTTCCTTCGATGGATGTTTGACGCTCTTCCATACATTCCAAAAGACCAGACTGCGTACGTGGAGTGGCGCGATTTATCTCATCTGCTAATAAGACATCTGTGAAGACGGGGCCACGTCTCAATTCGAAATCACTTGTTTTTGGATTAAAATAGTGAAGTCCAACAACATCAGATGGTAACAAATCAGCCGTAAACTGCAAACGTTGAAATGTCCCACCAATCGTTTGAGCGAGTGTCTTTGCTAACACGGTTTTCCCCATACCAGGTAAATCCTCCAATAGAACATGGCCACGCGCCAACATTCCAGCTACAAGCAAGCGAATTTCTTTTTCTTTTCCAACAATAACGGTGTTAATTGTTTCCAGAAGTTTTTGAATCTTTTCTTGTTGCATGAGTGACCTCCTTTTTTAAGCACCAAGTATGTATATTTCATAACCATATAACAAAAGAAAGGGGAAAGGCAATTCTTCAATAGATGAAATATTATAAAAAATTACAAGTGTTCATATGATGATTGGTTATATATGAAATCCTTCTGTCACAGAAATATCTATTTTTATTCATTAATAATTGTTATAATTTACCTAAAACTTAAAATAATGGGGTTTCTCATGATCGCCAATCTTCTGTTTAGAAATGTAGAGTGGATCATTGTGTTATTTCGTTGGGTTCTACTCATTTTGATGTATGTCATGATGGATACAACAGTTATTTACTTGGTTATTCCAGTGTATATACTACTTGGCATACAAACGTTACTAAGTATTTTAACGCTGTATCGAATAATACTGGTCAGAGAAGTTTTGTTGACAGCTGAATTTTTCTTTCTGTTGTATTGGGTGATAACGCAACAAATGTGGGGAAGTCCTGATTTATGGTTTGCTTATACGTCGTTGTTACTATTGGGCTTGCGCTTACCTTTACGTTATATATGGGGAATCCTTGTTCTAGGATTTGGTAGCGCCATTCTCTTTCTTACTTGTGGAGGACTGACAAGTACGGACGATTCTAATTTACGTGCAGAGGGTCTTTTAGTCACGCATTTCGTTACTACCATCATGTTGTGTGGATTTATTCACATTCTTCGTAAAAAAATGAAAGCTTATTTTCAGCACTGGTTATCCTTTATGTCTTATATTAAGCTGTTGCGTAAAAATAAAGCGGCAAGCGATTTATGCCATTTAGGAGAACGTTTTTTGAAGCGACTTTTTCCTTATAAGAAGTCGTATGTTCTTTGGTTTAACCAGACAAGGCGACAAAAGGATTGGCAAAGGGAGTTTTACCAGTTTGCCCTGTTAGAAAGTAATAATTGGCAAGAACTTAAACAGCATCGAACAATTACGATGAGTAACTTCACGGGTCAATCAGAGGATGTGCTGTATTTCCCATTAGGTCAAAAAGGTAAACGACAAGGGGCGATTTTACTCGTTGGGCAACGTGCAGAAGGTTTGTCTATGGTTGATCTACTTTTTCTACATAGTTTTGCTATTGTGACATCTAGCCATTTGCGTCATATCAAGGACACAGAGGAGTTGGTATTTCGTACGGATGCAGAAACCCGCAAACAAATGGCTGAGGATATGCATGATAGCTTAGCCCAACAATTATTTTTTTTATCAGCTCAACTATTTTATATGAAACAAACGCTTAATCCTGTCATGAATGAAGAGATGTTCGCCACTATTGATCGCATGGAAGAACAGATGAAAGAATGTCATTTGAAAGTGCGTGGGTATATACAGCATTTGCGTTTTAATCGGGAAGCTGAACCACTCCTAGATGCAATCCGTGACATGGGCGAACGTATATTAAAAGGAACGGGTATACAGTTTCATTATGTGACCAAGGGAACAGTTATGGAAGAGAGTCTGGCTGTAGAAGAAGCGATATATCGTGTAGTAGAAGAAGCATTATATAACATGTTAAAACATGCCAAAGCAGATCAGGTGGAAATTTATTTAGAGGCTACAACAGTGCAATGGACGCTACGAATCAAAGATAATGGAATTGGTTTTGCTATGGAAAACGTAAATACTTCCAATAGATCATTCGGAATCTCTAATATGCGGGAACGAATGAAGCGTGTTGGTGGAACGATTACAATTCGTTCTGTGGAGCAACAGGGTACAGAAATCACGGCGTTTATCCCTAGAGGAGGGGTTAGTGGTGGAGAAAATAAAGGTTTTTCTTGCTGACGACCATAGGATTGTCCGCGAAGGAGTCAAAATGATTCTACAGCTGGCGGGTAAATTTGAAATAGTGGGGGAAGCGGCTGATGGAGATGAGTTGTATATCAAAGTATTGGAATGCAAGCCAGACCTTATTATCTCTGATCTTAAAATGCCGGGTCAAAGCGTGCTTAAAAGTGGGAAACTTCTGAAAGAGCAACTTCCAGCTATTAAGCTTTTGATTTTGACAGCTTTTGATGATAGTGAAGATATCTTTCAAGCTCTCGATGGGGGAATTGATGGATATGTGATGAAAGATACCATGCCTGAGCAAATTTTGCATACCATCGACATGATTTTGATGGGGTATTCCTGCTTTCAGCCCAAGTTAGAGCGAAAAAAGTCTACACAAACGGCTCAGCTTCAATTAACAGAACGAGAAAGAGAGATATTTGAACTTATTATTGATAATTTGAGTAATCACGAGATTGCGGAGAAGCTCTATATATCCGAGGCGACTGTAAAAACCCACGTAAGTAGTATCCTACGCAAAACGGGACAACCGAACCGCTCTCAAGCGGTGTTGTATGCGCTCAAGCGGGGGCTGGTTAAAGTGAAGTAATAGCTGGCGTGGATATAGGTAGGACTAGGAGAGGAGTTTCACAAAATGAAGTTTGAACAAGAGAAGCTGGCTAAACAAATGATGCGATATGCAGCTTATCTGGCTTCGTTGTTTTTAACCCTCACCCTACTGGCAAAAGGATTTGAACGGCAAGAGATCTGGATTAGTTCTTTACTTAGCTACTTCTTTTGCCTATGTGTGTGCTGGGGTGTCTATTTTTTGTATCGTATGTACGAAACTGCTTACTCTTATTCGGATTGGATGATATCATTCTGTGTCTTATTTTTATTTTTGTTTGTATCATTGGCACCACCTTTTACTACTATTAAAATAGGTTGCTTAGCTTTGGCGTACCCTTTACTGCTCAGTATGACTAGACAGAAAAAAGTAATGCATGTGGGGAGTATCATATATGTCGTAGTGTTATTGATGTCACTTTACTGGCAAGCTAAAATGAGCCAAGTAGAAGAAGCGCTTCCAGCTATTTTACCTGTAATGGGATTTGTTATTGTGGGTTATTTACTCGGGATATTGTGGTTGCGTATATTTGTCATGCAAGAACAGAGAATGCGAGAGGAACAGGAGCGAAATCATTTAGCCACTCTGTATCGGATGCTGTACGCTTTTGTGCCAACGGTTGAGCGGAAATCCCAAACCTCCAGCAGACAAATTGAGCAGATGCGTTACCTTTTGAAAAGAACCATCTTTATGTTAAAGAGACCTATTCATGTACAAGACTGGGAGTTACAGTGCATGTCGCTTATACACTTTGTAAGTAAAATCAAATGGCCAGACTATGTATTTGAAAAGGAAGAAAAGTTGACGGATTATGAGTACGAGATGATACAGGAGCATTGCATGATGGCCAAAGAACTTCTAGACGATCTTCCACAGTATCAACAGATTATTGAAACCATGTGTTATCACCATGAACGATATGATGGTAGTGGGTACCCAGAGCGATGGGAGGGAGAAAAAATCCCGTTGCTTTCCCAAATTGTTGGCGCAGTAGAAACCTACTTAGCAATGACTGAACCCAGGTCTTATCGAAATGCTTATACCACTGAAGAAGCGCTTGATGAGTTGCAGCTGTTAAAAAATCAAGCTTTTCGGGCAGATGTCATTGATGCGCTGTTTCAAGCGGTAGTAGGTCAGGAGCGAGAAGAAGTAGCTCAGGGGCATCATTCGTGTTCTTTTCCAATTCATACTTATGTAGAAACAAATACGTGAACGGAGCCGGAATCAAGTAGATCCGGTCTTTTTTTGTTTTTATAAGTGAAAAAATGCACATAGTATGATTGCATCTTCCCCTATGAGTTGTAGATAAAGATCATCCTGTTCATCTGGAAAAGTACCTCTCACAGTGGAAGAAAAGCGTCTGAACTTTTTTTACAATAAGGGTAAGAAAAGTAAAGCGGGGAAGGCTGATGCTCATTACAAAAAAACTGAACACGTGGGAGATTGTGTTGGACGGTGAGACGTTATATGTGGAAAAGGATTCGGAGCGTTTGACCCATGATGAGATGGTTGAGCTTGCGGCTGAGTTACACATTTTGTATCAATATGTCCGCATTAATAACTGTTTCATTACGTACCGTCCTAGTGTGAATTTGGAAGATGCGGATGAACACACACGATCAAACTGGCATGTATTAGTAGCCGGTTTGCATTCCAGTTTAGCTTTGATGCCTATCCTGCTGTTACCTTTTTAGTCTCTACTTTTCGAAAGGAGGAAGTACCGTAATGATAAAAGGAAAAGGAATAAAGATTATATCCATCCTATTTGTACTGGTCTCCTCCGTAGCTGTGAGTTTTAGCTTTGCTGGGATCGATGTAAAAAATCAGTTAAGTATCTGGTACAACCAGAAGATGATGGCATCGAGTAACACAATTGAAGAAACAACTGACGCTTATAAGCAGAATAGTAATAACAAAGTGGTAGAAGAAGCAAAATTCACAACTGATAAAACCCTTTTCTTGCTGGAACAAGAAATGATTCAAGTGTCCAAAACAGGAGAAAAATCAATTGATGAGTACGTAGACCGTCAGAAAACACGATTGAATCAAAAGCAAAACACCTTAGAACAGAAAGAATTGCCTACGGATTTTAAACAATTTGTACAACAATCCAACGAGAACATCCATGAAGAACTAGATAAAGAAACAATTGATTTCCTTCATAAATTTACTTCAGAGCAACAGGTGTTTAACAAATAGAAGGGCATTGTTTCCTTAATCCCCTTTTAAAAAAAGTTAGGAGATGAAGAGGATGAAAAAGGTAAAAAGTAAAATCGTGATTGGTGTGTTAGCAGTTGGTTTGGTTGGTAGCTTAGGTACTGCATTTGCGGCGGTTGACGTGGGAGGACAGCTTAAAAATTGGTATGACAAACAATTCTCTGCTTCAACAGCATCTATTGTGACAGAAACGGCTAAATATGGAAACGAACAAAAGGCAATTACAGATAATGAGTTAAATAAGCTAAAAAATCAGGTTTCTGACCGTGTTAAGCAAGCAGGTACCGAAGAAGCAAATCGTGCTGTAGCATCACTAACGGCTGCTAAAAACGATTATTTGAATGCTTTGAGAGGCAAAACGAACGAAATCAAAGGCAACATGCAGAATCAATACAATCAAAACGTAGAAGGAATCAAGCAGGAAATTAACAAAGCAGCTAATCATACAAAAGTCAATTCGATAATCGATCTTACCAATAAGGTGAACCACGCTGGAGAAGCGGGAAAACAAGAAATAAAAACGAACGTTACTAGTGCACAAGACAAAGCAAAACAAGAACTAACCGGTGCGATTAACGATGCTAAAAACACGATTACTGCTTTAATCCGCGAGAAAGAAGCAAGTTCTAAAGAGGAAACAAAACGTTTTATTGATGAAAAAGTCGCTGAAATCCAAAAAGTAGTTGATGAATCAGCGAAATTATTGGAGAAACAAGTGAAGGATGCTATCAAAGATACAGGTGTTAAAGCTGAACAGGAAGCGAAGAATAGCTTGGATCAACTAGTAGCTGACCAATTTAAATAATAAAAACTATTATCATACATTGTCAGAGCTTCTGTTGTAAGCTCTGACAATGCCCATTAAGGGGGAAAAGATGTGTTAAGCAGAACGAAAAGAGAAAAGCATCGACGTAATAAAGTGCGCAAGCGAATTTTCTTTGGATTTGTTTCTTTAAGCATGTGTTTTGGTCTAACGATGGGTGTTGCCTATGCTGATGTGGATGTTACGCAATTCTTACAAGGGTGGTATTCACAAAGTGCCGAGACAGCCAAGCAATCGGTAACTGATGCCCTAAAAACTGAGACGAAAGTACAAAAAGAGCGCTTGAAGGCAGAAATCCAACGAAAACTGCTAGAGTCGGCCGAAGATTTAAAGCAATTTACTATGGAAGAGAGATCATCACGCCTTAAATCCTTAACAGATTATTCAGGTCATCTGATCGATAATCTGGATATCTCAAATGAAAAGGATAAGCGGCAAATAGAAAGGAAATTAGCTGCCATTCTAAGTAGTGCTCAAAATGCAATGGAGGATATGGCTGACAGCTATGAAGCCCCTTCCTTGGAGTTTGTTCCTGCTCCATCCCCCCCACCTGCCAAGGGGGGCGGAACGACAGTACCAACGCCAGAAGTACCGCCTGTACCTGTACCGAACCCAAGTGAGCCACAATCACCCGTTCCTGTACCGAACCCAAGTGAGCCGCAACCGCCCGTACCTGTACCAAATCCAAGCGAGCCGCAACTGCCTGTACCTGTACCGAACCCAAGTGAGCCGCAATCATCCGTACCTGTACCAAATCCAAGTGAGCCGCAACCGCCTGTACCGACAACGAATCAGGAAGAGACCTTGCCACCAGTATCAGTTCCAGATGGGAATCCAACACCAGCTCCTGAGGTCTCTGCGCCAGACGAGACACAGCAACGACCAGCAGATATTCCAGACCCAGCAAATCCAGAATAATCACCACTCCCAGCACCATGAACAGTCCATCAAGTGAATGAAACTATCACTCTATAAGAAAAAGGTGTCGAGGATGGAAATGATAAGACTAGAAACAAAGGAAAATGATGTAGCACCTAATCAACCTAAAAAGTCATTCCAAGCCGAACTTTTTAGCTGGTTCTGTTTTTTCGTGATACTGGCAGTCGTTTACTTTCTCATGATAAATAGCATTGGTCTAACCAAGGTAATTGGTCATTCGATGGATCCTACAATGAAGGATGGAAGCATCGTGCTGTTAAATAAAATTCCTACTCATTTCTCTGCGCCTGCTCTGGGGGATGTGGTAGTCATCCATGAAGAAGCGAAAGGATATGAGATCATTAAAAGAATTATTGGTCTGCCTGGTGATACAGTGAAAATCGAGAAAGGGATTGTCTATGTAAATGACAGCCCACTTCCTGAACTATATACGCAAGGCATATCAAATGATATGGACCCACTTACAGTTTCGAATGATCACATGTTTATTTTAGGAGATAATCGTACGTTGGGTGAAAGTATGGATAGCCGCGACCCTAGTGTAGGTCAATTACCCATTAAAGATATTAAGGGCTATGTTTCCTTATCGCTGTTTCCTTTTTATCGGGTAGCTAAACCCTTAGAAATCTAAGCTAATATTTGTAGAATCCAGCCTTGGTATAAGGCTGGATTTTTCTTTGATATAAACATAATCGTAGATATAGCTAGAGATACTAAGAGAGGCTTATCCTCATTTTATTTCTCACCCCTGATACAAATGGGGTCTATTTTTTAAATATAAATAAAAGAATTCACCTAGATCACACCTTAATTTGTATAAATTGGATTATAAGAATAGAGAAAAAGCAAGCCTTATCCATTATTTTTTATAAAAGCTTGGATGGATTAGACATAGTTTATTCACATATAAAATCTAGCTACAAATTCGACAAAAATTCGCCCAGCATTGTTCACAACATAACGATAGTTTTTAACATAAATGTTGTTTATGTGTGATAAAATTCACACTATATAAGAGCGATGTATGGTATGAGGGGGGAGTAAGATTGGATCTGGATAGCACCATGTTAGCTCGAATACTAACATCCGTGACGCTGGGGTTTCATATTATTTTTGCTTCAATGGGTGTTGGTATTCCTTTGGTCATCTCCATTGCTGAGTTTATTGGGATTCGTAAAAAAGACAAAGCTTATCTATTGATGGCACGCCGTTGGACTCGAGGTTTCACTGTGACAGTAGCTGTTGGGGTTGTGACAGGGACCTGTATAGGTCTACAGTTAAGCCTCTTGTGGCCATCGTTCATGAAATTGGCAGGAGAAGTCATTGCTTTGCCGTTGTTCTTAGAAACGTTTATGTTCTTCTTTGAAGCAATTTTCTTGGGAATTTATATTTATACATGGGACCGTTTTAAGAATCCGTATATTCACTGGCTCATTTCTATTCCTGTGATTATTGGTTCTACTGGTTCTGCTTTCTTTATCATGACGGTGAATGCTTTTATGAATACACCACAGGGCTTTACGCTAGTGGACGGTGTTCTACGCGACATTCAACCAATGGCAGCAATGTTTAATCCGGCTACACCTTCCAAGGTGGGACATATGGTCTTTGCTTCTTATGCCACTAGCGCATATGTAATGGCTGCGATTGCTGCATTAAGCATGTTAAAGGGTAAGACGCATTCCTATCATAAAAAGGCACTTAATTTGACGCTTACGCTTGCGTTTATCTTTTCCATGGGGACTGCTGTATGGGGGGATATCGCTGGTAAATTCTTAGCAGAATATCAACCTGCGAAATTGGCAGCAGCGGAGTGGCACTTTGAGACAACCGACAAAGCCGAATTTGTTTTTGGGGGCGTTTTGGATAAAGAGAAGCAAGAAGTAAAGTATGCGATAAAGGTACCGTATGCTTTGAGTATCTTAGCGACAAACTCTCCAAATGGGGTAGTAGTGGGGTTAAATGACATTCCACGAGATGAATGGCCACCTCTGTTTATTCATTATCTGTTTGACAGTATGGCAATCATAGGTGGGTATATGGCATTAGTTCCGGTGCTTTACTTCTTGTTTGTAAAAGTGCGAAAACGTATGCCACCCAAATGGATTTTGTGGGCTTCTGTGTTTGGAGCACCACTCGGATTCTTGGCGATTGAATTTGGCTGGATGTTTGCAGAGATTGGTAGACAACCTTGGGTATTAAATGGTTATCTACGAACGGTGCATGCAGCGACGACAGCAAATAATGTCGGTGAAATGCTCATTCTTTTCTGCCTGCTGTACGCCTTCTTGGGAACGGTGTGCGCCCTTGTCCTGAAGCGAATGTTTAAAGATAAACCAGTCGAACTGGAACTGGAAAAATAGGACAGGGAGGTAGGAATACATGTCGCTCGCACTTCTTGGCATTACAATTCTGTGGATTTTCTTGTATGGCTATTTGATTGTAGCTTCCATTGACTTTGGAGCAGGGTTTTTCGCTTACTATTCTAGACGACGCAAGAAGGATCATATCGTTAATGGAATTATCCAGCGCTATCTATCTCCGGTCTGGGAAGTAACAAATGTATTTTTGATCTTCTTTATTGTAGGGATCGTAGGTTTCTTTCCAGACACGGCTTACTATTATGGCACAGCGTTGTTGGTTCCCGGTAGTTTAGCTTTAGTGTTGTTGTCGTTACGTGGTTCCTTCTATGCTTTTGCACATTATGGGGCTAGAGACAGTACATTATATTATGGCATTTATGGGATTACAGGTCTGTTGCTTCCTGCTGCTTTATCTACAGTCCTTGTGGCATCAGAGGGTGGATTTATTGTGGAAGAAGGCAACAAAATTCATCTGTTAATGGGCAAAATGTTGGCGACTCCTTACACGTATGCTGTTATTTTATTGGCCTTAGTCAGCGTCTTGTTTATTAGTGCAACCTTTTTGACCTTTTATGCTAACAAAGCAGGAGATAAGGACGCGACCAAGTTGTTACATTCTTATGCAATGATCTGGTCGCTACCAACTATCATTGCCAGCTTGCTCGTGTTTTGGACCATTCAGATTCATAACCCAGAGCATTATAGCAAGATGGTAGAAAACGGTTGGTTTTTCATCGTATCCTTTATCTGCTTTATGGTAGCCACTTTCTTATTGTATAAACGACGTGCTTATGGCTGGGCATTTTTTGCAGTCATGCTACAGTTCTTCTTTGCTTTTTTTGGATATGGTAAGGCGCATTTGCCATACTTATTGTATCCGTACATCACAATTACAGATAGTATTAACAGCCCAGAGATGGGGAGAGCACTGGTCATTGGGTTCATTGCAGGGCTATGTTTATTAGTTCCGTCCCTTATTTTGTTGATGAAGCTTTTCTTATTTGACGCTAAATATATAAAAGGGGATAAGAAAACCCATTAATTGTTAACATTTTTTGACAAGAGAAGTACTCCAGCAGTTTGGGGCTGCTTCTCTTTTTTTTCTATTGGGGACATATGATATATTTGAATTATCGTAAAATGAGGGGGCTATTATGTATGAGCAATATCGTGAAAGAAATTACACCTGAAGAGGTGTTGACGAAATTAAATGAAAAGGCTGCCATTCAGATAATAGACGTTAGAGAACCGGAAGAGTGGGCAGCAGGTCACATTGCAGAAGCCATCCTCATTCCCTTGGGTGATGTGCCAGCTTCTCTGGAGCAATTTGATTCTTCCAAAGAAATTATCATGGTATGCCGTAGTGGAGCGAGAAGCTACCATGCTTGTGAATTTTTAAAGCATAATGGGATTGAAGCAGTAAACATGGAAGGCGGCATGCTGGCTTGGCCAGGAGAGATTGCTCGATAAAGTAAAGTGGGGGAGTAACATGCCGAAACAACAGATGAAATGGTTGGGATGGTTAGGAGCAATTTTTCTGTTACTCGCCGTAACCGGTTGTGGTGGTAGCGATAAGAAGGCAGGCAACATCGAATTGCAAGCCACCCAAGATGGTTATCAGGCGAAGCTGGAAATAAAGCCTGGAATAGCTGGAGTTAACACTTACACAGTGACGATTACCAATGACCAAGCGCAGGCAGAGTCAGGGCAAGGAGCTGTGCTGCATTTTGAGATGCCAAGCATGGACACACATGGTAAAAGTGAAAAGGAACTGAAGAAGAAAAAGGAAGCAAGCTGGCAAGAATCTGGCCCGCATATTATGATGCCTGGTGAATGGCAGAGCACGTTGGAATGGAAAGATGATCAGGGGAAGGATCACACGTTTCTATACAACTACGAGATAAAAGAGTAGGGGGATAAAAATGGATGATGTAACAGCAGGGAGCCTCTACAGAAAGTGGCTTCCCATCTTTGGAGTTATTATTGTTCTGATTGCTGTAGGTAGTGTTTTGTACAAGAGCTATTTTTCTACGGCAGATATGCCAGTTATTAAGAAGGTTCAAGATTTTACGTTGGAACGGATGGATGGAAAGAATGTCAAGCTTTCAGATTCTAACGGTAAAGTTCGTCTCATCTCGTTTATTTTTTTACGTTGTCCCGATGTATGTCCGCTAACCACTCAGCATATGGTGGATTTACAGAATACGTTAAAAGAAGATGGGCTGTATGGAAAAGACATAGAGTTCATTTCGGCTACATTTGATTATGAAAATGATACACCAGAAGCCTTACAGAAATACGCCAAAGCAGTTCAAGCTGATCCAAGCGGCTGGCAATTCCTACGTGGACCAGATGACGTTATGAAGCCAATATTGAATGATTTCTGGATTGGTGCGGAAAAGCAAAAAGATGGCTTATATGTACATACAATGAAGACGTTTTTACTGGACAAAAATCAAAATATTCGTCAGATATATGGTATGGCGGATGATATGGATAAAGAAAAGATTTTGCGAGAAATGAAAAAACTAGCTAAAGAGTAATCGGTTTATTATGTGGTAAAGAGTAAAAGTTAAAGCTGCCAAGGAATACGGCAGCTTTTTTCTTATCCAAAAAGCTCCCCTTCAAAACCACCTCCACAAAACCTTAACAATCCTTAACACTCCTTTTACGTTACGTTCATTCTAGCTTTAAGCTAGAGAGGTAGGATGAGAGTGTAAAAGAAATCAAATGATTGAAGGCGACGAGGGGGATTTCCTTTGAAAAAGATTTCATCCATTCTTATGGCAAGTATGTTATCTGTCGGGTTACTTTTAACTGGTTGCGGAGCAGGTGGTACTTCCAATGCGACAGCACCAGCCAAACCAGAAGCGAAAACAGATAGTACTACAGCCAGCAGCGGTTCTATCACAGCTGTAGGTTCCACAGCACTGCAACCGTTAGTAGAGCAAGCGGCAAAGAAGTTTATGGAGAAAAATCAGCAAGTGCAAATTCAAGTGCAAGGTGGAGGTAGTGGTACGGGCTTGAGCCAGGTGGCCAATGGAGCAGCTACTATCGGAAACTCTGATATTTTTGCAGAAGAAAAGAAAGGAATCCCTGCTGATCAATTGGTAGATCACAAGATTGCTGTAGTCGGTATGGCAGCTGTGGTTCATTCAAAAGCGGGTGTAGATAATCTAACGAAACAACAATTAATTGACATCTTCACAGGCAAAGTAACCAACTGGAAAGAAGTTGGTGGAGCTGATCAAAAAATTACATTAGTAAACCGTCCGAAAAACTCTGGGACTCGTGCTACTTTCGTACAATACGCGTTAGAGGGTGCAGAGGAAGCAGAAGGCATCACAGAGGATTCTTCCGGTACAGTTCGCAAAATCATTGCTGAAACACCTGGGGCAATCGGCTATCTTGGTACTTCTTACCTCAATGACACTGTTAAAACAGTGAAACTAGATGGTGTAGAAGCTACGACGGAGAACATCGCAACGAATAAATATAAAGTGTGGGCTTATCAGCACATGTATACAAAAGGTGAGCCAACTGGTGCACAAAAAGAATTCTTGGAATACATGACAAGTGATGAAGTACAAACAGGAATTGTACAAGAGTTGAAATATATCCCAGCAGCTGCCATGAAAGTGGAAAGAACAGCTAAGGGTGAGATTACACAAAAATAGAGAACGTGTAGCTCGGGTAGGTTATCCAAATAAAGGGGGAGCGTTTAGTGAGCGCTGAACAAAGAACAACACTGCTACAGCAGGGAACAACAGTAAGAGCGGGGCAAATGAAAAACTCCGCTTCTGCAAAAAAACTTTCCGGCCGGTTTCATTTGAGTAAAAAACATCAATGGGAAGAAAAAGCAGGGAAGCTGATCACAGCTGTCTGTGCGGGGTTGTTAGGTCTTCTAACGCTCTCCATCCTCTATTTTATCGCTTCGCGTGGCCTCGCTACCTTTATGGTGGACGGGGTTAGCGTGTCGCAATTTTTTACCGGCACAAAGTGGGACCCAGAAGCAGAGCCTGGTCAATTTGGAGCAGTAGCCTTTATTCTAGGTTCATTTGGAGTTACTTTAATAGCAACCATGATTGCAGCCCCTCTAGGTATTGGAGCCGCGGTGTATATGACAGAGATCGCTCCTAAGTTTGGTCAAAAGGTATTAAAGCCAGTAATGGAGTTATTGGTTGGAATTCCATCCGTTGTATACGGATACGTAGGTCTTACCTTGCTTGTCCCGTTTCTCCGTAGTCAATTTGACATTCTAGGGTTCAGTTTAATTGCGGGTGGAATTGTTCTGGCAATTATGATCTTGCCAACTGTGACCAGTGTTGCCGCAGATGCAATCGCCACTGTACCACAAGAATTACGCAATGCATCTCTAGCGTTAGGTGCTACTCGCTGGCAAACCATCCGCCATGTCGTGCTATACACAGCGCGTTCTGGGTGTCTAACTGGTATTGTTCTTGGTATGGCTCGTGCCTTCGGGGAGGCTTTGGCCGTGCAAATGGTTATCGGAAATACGATGAAACTACCTGGTGGTTTATTCGATCCGTCGATTACACTAACAAGTGGTATCACATTAAATATGGGAAATACGATTCCAGGTACGCCTTATCATAATGCGCTTTGGTCCATGTGCTTGGTACTGTTGACCATGTCGTTATTATTTATCTTAGTGGTTCGTTTGATCGGTAGAAAGAAGGGGGCAAAATAATGACTAGCAAGCAAAAAGACAAAATTGCCACCTTTTTACTAACTGGGATTGCTGTTTTATTAATTGCCTTGTTGATAGGTCTTTTAGGGTTTGTTATCAGCAAGGGTGCGAGTAAATTAAATTGGGATTTCATCACGTCTCCACCTGATATGTTACATGCAGGCGGTGGTATTGGTCCGCAGTTATTTAACTCCCTGTATTTGTTGGTTTTAACCATGTGCTTTGCTGTTCCAATTGGGCTTGGCGCAGGGATTTATTTAGCTGAATACGCACCTGATCGCAAGTGGGTTAAAATGATTCGTATGTCTATTGAGGTACTATCTTCCCTGCCGTCCATTGTTGTAGGTATGTTTGGTCTGCTACTATTTGTTAGTATGACAGGCTGGGGCTATTCTCTGATCTCAGGTGCGATGGCACTAACCGTATTTAATCTACCGTTGATCGTGCGCATTACCGAAGATGCCTTGCGCTCCGTCCCACAAGACCAGAAGGAAGCTAGCTATGCATTAGGCGTAACAAAATGGAAAACAATTGTTTCTGTCCTGCTACCTACTGCACTGCCTGGCTTGATCACAGGATTCGTACTGGCTTCTGGGCGTGTATTTGGGGAAGCGGCAGCCTTGCTATTTACAGCAGGTATGACTTCGCCTGATATTCAATTCAACAATTTTGATCTGAGTAGCCCGACTTCTCCATGGAACGTATTCCGTCCAGCAGAGTCTTTGGCCGTGCATATTTGGAAAATCAATGCAGAGGGTCTTGTTTCAGATGCACGTGAAATTGCGGATGGAGCGGCAGCTATTCTCGTGATCGCAGTCCTTATGTTTAATGGTGGAGCACGTTGGTTTGGCCGTTGGTTGCATAAACGTTTGACCAAAATCGCCGCGTAAGGAAGAGAGGACTCAATCATGCCAATAACAATTGTCCAAAAAACAGCTATTATTGAAGCGGAGAACTTATCCGTTTTTTATGGAGATAAACATGCCGTAAAAGATATCAATATTCAAATGGAACGCAATACTGTAACGGCGCTGATCGGACCTTCTGGTTGTGGGAAATCTAGCTTTTTACGCACGATTAACCGAATGAATGAAGAGATTAAGGGCTGTCGTGTGACAGGGAACCTTTGGATAGATGGAGCGGATATTTATGATCCTACTGTGAAAAAAGAGGGTCTTCGTCAATCGGTAGGAATGCTGTTCCAGCGTGCTAATCCATTTCAAAAGTCCATCTATGAAAACATCGCATTTGCACCGCGGTTTCATGGAACATCAAGCAAAGCTGAATTAAACTATATAGTGGAAGAAAGTCTACGAAAGGCCGCACTAT
The DNA here is from genome assembly GCA_007833815.1 of Brevibacillus laterosporus. NCBI lineage: Bacteria > Bacillati > Bacillota > Bacilli > Caryophanales > Paenibacillaceae > Brevibacillus > Brevibacillus laterosporus. The sequence goes on from CP033464.1 coordinate 1,438,724, forward strand.
GGGACGAAGTAAAGGATCGACTGAATGATTCCGCTTTCGCTTTATCAGGCGGCCAGCAACAGCGTCTATGCTTAGCACGTGCAATCGCTATGAAGCCAGAAGTCTTGCTTTTAGATGAGCCTTGTTCAGCGTTAGACCCAATCTCCACTTCGAAGATTGAAGAACTCATCATTTCACTAAAACACGATTATACAATTGTCATTGTCACTCATAATATGCACCAAGCTGTACGAGTAGCAGATGAGACGGCATTCTTCCTCATGGGTGAGCTGGTGGAAAAAGCTTCAACTGACAAATTATTTAATGAACCTAAGCGAACAGAGACAGCGGATTATCTCAGTGGTCGTTTTGGATAAATAAGAAAACACAAAAGCAAAAACCAGCATGGTTCAGTCCTTGCTGGTTTTTTGTATGAAGAGGAAAGCATAATAATTTATGATAATCGCATAAGTGCTTTTCACAGCTTTCCTTGTGTTAGTTTGCCAATCGCACCGTTTTCTTTATGTAGGCGGGCAGAAAGATTTACTGATTCTTTGGTTTTATAGTCTGTTTTGTAGCCGAAATGTGTATACTAATTTTTTAGTGGAAGAAGAGCTAAAGTGTGAAAGCCTTGGGAGAATACAACTATCCATATGAAAATTATGTTACTATAAAAGCAGAGAGCATAGAACGGCCCACATCGTATTTGTAGGAGGTATTTTTTTGAGTGAGGTTAAAATATTTGGTTTAGGTGGTCTGGGGGAAATTGGTAAAAATATGTATTGCGTAGAGTACGAAGATGAGATTATCATCATCGACTGTGGCGTAAAGTTTCCTGAGACTGAAATGTTTGGGATTGATTTGGTGATTCCAGATGTTTCCTACCTAATTGAAAACCAGCATAAGATCAAGGCAATGGTACTTACGCATGGACATGAAGACCATATTGGTGCTATTCCTTATGTATTAAAACAGATCAAAGCAACGATTTACGGTGGACGCCTGACACTTGGATTGGTAAAGGCTAAGCTTGAAGAGCACCGGATGCAAAATGACGTAAAAATGGTACCCGTGTTTGAAGATACCATTTTGCCTTTTGAAAATCTTTCTGTCTCTTTCTTCCGTACTAACCATAGTATTCCTGATTCGTTCGGAATTGCGATTGAAACTCCTGAAGGAACAGTGGTTCACACAGGAGATTTTAAATTTGACCTAACACCAGTAGGACGTCCTACAGAGTTTGGGAAAATTGCACGCATAGGACAAAATGGTGTACTAGCCTTGATGTCCGATAGCACCAACAGTGAGCGCCCTGGTTTTACGATGTCGGAACGTACTGTTGGCGACAGCATTATGGACGTCGTTAGCAAAGCGAGTGGTCGAATTATCTTGGCAACCTTTGCTTCCAATGTCCATCGTTTGCAACAGGTTGTGGATGCGGCTGTAGCGGATGACCGTAAGATTGCTGTTATTGGTCGAAGTATGGAAAAGGCCTTTATGATTGGACAGGAGCTAGGCTACATCCAAGTTCCTGAAGGATTCCAGATCGATATTAAAAACATTGATAATTACTCTGATAACAAGGTGTTAATTATTTGTACGGGCAGTCAGGGAGAACCGATGGCAGCGTTAACGCGGATTGCATCTGGTTCACACCGTTCTGTTCATATCTATCCAGATGATACGGTTATTATCTCAGCGTCGCCAATTCCAGGAAACACGGTTAATGTAAGTCGTATCATTGATAAATTGTATCGTGCTGGAGCCAATGTGGTACAAAACACAGCGTTTGATATTCATGCTTCCGGTCATGGTAGTAGTGAAGAATTGCGTCTCATGCTCAGTTTTATGCGTCCGACCTACTTCATTCCAATTCACGGAGAGTATCGGATGTTAAAGCAACATGCTAAATTAGCTGTACAGGTGGGTGTAGAACCGGACAACATCTTTATTATTGATAATGGTGATGTTGTTTCTTGCACCAGTGAATCAGGGCGTGTGACAAGTAAAGTGACGGCTGGTATCGTCCTCATTGATGGTAGCGGTATTGGAGACGTTGGCAATATTGTGCTGCGGGATCGTAAGCATCTTGCAGAAGATGGATTAATGGTTGTTGTGGTTAGCATAGATATGAAACAGTTCAAGCTTCTAACTGGACCAGACATCGTAAGCCGTGGGTTTGTTTACGTAAGAGGTTCTGAATCCCTTATCCAAGAAGCTACTGGTTTGGTCAAACAAAAGTTGCTGGAAGCACTAGATCGCAAAGTAAGAGAGTGGTCTGAATTAAAATCTCAGATTAACCAAGTATTAAAACCATTCATCTTTGAAAAAACAGGACGGAACCCGATGATTCTTACCATCGTAATGGAAGTGTAATAACTGCAGATCACTTGTACTCGATTGATACGAGAACAGGTATAATAGAAGAAATGTATGTAAAGGAGAGTTGAACGATTATGATGTCTTATGAAGCATATATGAGCCAAGTTATTCAACCAATGCGTAATGAGCTAACTAATGCTGGATTTGAAGAGCTTCTCACAGCAGAAGAAGTAGAAGCGACTTTCTCGGAATTAAAAGGAACGGCATTGGTAGTGGTTAACTCTGTATGCGGCTGTGCAGCAGGATTGGCTCGTCCAGCAGCAATCTACTCGACTCGCCATGAATCCAAGCCAGACCATTTTTATACGGTATTTGCTGGTCAAGATAAAGAAGCAACTGCTAAAGCTCGCGAGTATTTTGAAGGATACCCACCTTCTTCACCATCTTATGCACTATTGAAGGATGGTAAGTTGGTAGCAATGGTTGAACGTCATCAAATTGAAGGCAATGAACTAGAATCCATTGCTAAACTTCTAACTGATGCTTTTGATCAACATTGCAAATAACTATAGGTAGATGCAACGTCCATTCCATATAAGGGAATGGGCGTTTTATTTTATGTGGAATTCCTCGATGAGATGTGGTGTGCCAGAGAAGCTCGTGGCAAATGCCCAGAAAGTATGCTCTGGTGCATATGTAAAGGCAAAAATACTTTAGGCAGTAAAGGAACCAGCCCCCCTCATCCTTTCATATGATAGGGTGAAAACGGAGGTGGATATCGACATGGGTTTAGTGTCGCTTTTGCTGATTTGTTTAGCGATCAGCTTGGATGGTTTTGGCGTAGGAATGTCATACGGCCTGCGTAAAATGAATATGCCATTTCCCTCTTTTTTGGTAATTAGCCTCTGTTCCTTTGCCGTCATTTTTGTCTCTATGACATTGGGACAATGGCTTCAATATTGGGTAACGCCTGAACTAAGTTCCAAGATTGGGGCAGCTGTACTTATTCTGATCGGCGGTCTAACGCTTTGGAAAATGTTGATCAGTAAACGAAATCAGTCGGATACCCTACCTGCGGAGGAAAACGGGAAATATCGGGATTTTCGCTGGACGATACGGATGTTTGGTTTGATGATACACATTTTACGTGATCCAGAGAGAGCGGATACAGATCGTTCGGGACACATCGTGGGCAAAGAAGCGATCATGCTAGGATTGGCATTGTCTCTTGATGCATTTGGTTCAGGTGTTAGTTTAACGCTACTAGGTTTTGCGCCTCTATTTACATCCTTATGCGTGGCCCTCACCAGTATTATTTTGCTATGGGGCGGTATGACGGTAGGACGTCGCTTTTCGTCAGTTGGATGGTTTCAGAGGCTGTCATTTCTACCAGCAATTTTGTTAATTGGTATTGGCCTTTTTAAATGGTGAGAACAAAAATAGCTTCGGTATCCATTCTCAACGAAGGAGCCGAAGCTTTTTCTATCATGATTTTGCAAGTGGGACTGGCGCTGTAAGAGAGCTAAGGGATTCCGATGAACCTAGCATGAATAACAAACATGATCGTGGCAACGGATAGCAGGGAGAAAACGAGTAGAAATAAAAACTTCAATCTCAAGCTTTTTTCATACCAATCGGCTTGTCTGCATAGATATGAGAATAAGTTGAAGAAGAGCATTGGAGGAGATTGTATTGAAGCCGAACAAACCGTGGTACCAAGTCCCTCTAGCGGAATTACCTAAAATGACAGGCAGTGATGTTCAAAATGGTTTAACACAGGAAGAAGCGGCTGCTCGCAGACAAGAATACGGTAAAAATCAGCTTGCCGAAGCCAAAAGGATTCCACTCTACGTTGTATTTATGAACCAGTTTAAAGATTTTATGGTGGGAGTTCTGGTGGTCGCCACCATTCTCTCCTTCTTTTTAGGAGAGTACCTAGATGCCATCACTATCATTGCCATCATTTTTATAAATGGCGTATTAGGTTTCATACAGGAAGCCAAAGCAGAAAAATCGCTCAGTGCTTTAAAAGACATGGCAGCCCCCATGGCTCGAGTTATTCGTAATGGAGACCTGGACTTGGTTCCTGCTCCCCTATTGGTTCCAGGTGATATTGTACTTTTTGAAGCAGGTGACCGTGTTCCTGCCGATGTGAGACTGGTTAACGCCAATCGACTAGAAATGGAAGAGTCTGCTCTTACAGGAGAATCGCTTCCTGTGATGAAAACGGCCAAAGTTATTGAATCAGAAGGACAGGTTCCTCTAGGTGATCAGAAAAACCTAGCGTTTATGGGAACAATGGTAACAGGGGGAACAGGAAAGGGAATCGTTGTTCAAACTGGTATGTCTACCGAGATAGGAAAAATTGCGCACTTAATGAATCAAGCAGAGACGTTGGAGACTCCTCTACAGATTAAATTGGAACAGATGGGGAAAACGCTCGTCTGGATCGCTTTGTTGCTCACGGTTTTTGTCATAGTGGCAGGGGTTTGGCATGGGCAAGATTTAATGACCATGTTCCTAGCGGGGGTCAGCCTTGCTGTGGCTGCTATTCCAGAAGGGTTACCTGCAATCGTGACAGTAGCTCTTGCACTAGGTGTGCAGCGAATGATTAAAAGAAATGCTATCGTTCGCAAGCTACCGTCCGTAGAGACTCTTGGTTGTGCATCAGTCATTTGCTCTGATAAAACAGGGACCCTTACTGAGAATAAAATGACAGTGACTCATCTTTGGCATAGTGGAAAAAGCTTTGATGTAACAGGTAGTGGCTATGAACCAAATGGTGAAATTAAATGCCAAGGAAAAGTAATAAAGGCAACGGCAGATTCAGGATTGTCTCAGATCTGTCAGATTGCAGAGAAATGCAATAATGCAAAGCTAGTGAGTGGTCAGCAAAGGGAACGCACCATGCTACTTCTGTCTAAAAATGTTCCAACATGGAATGTAATCGGAGACCCGACTGAGGGAGCTCTACTTACTTTAGCCTACAAGGCCCTAAAAGAGGGGAAAAAACAAAATGAACCCACCATTCGCATTGACGAATTGCCATTTGATTCTGATCGTAAAATGATGTCTGTGGTAGAACAAGCACCAAGCGGTGAAGTAGAATTGCTAACCAAAGGAGCTGTCGAGGCTCTGCTACGGCGCTCTTCTCACATATACTGGCAAGGAGAAATCGTACCTCTTACGAATGCTCATTGCAGCACAGTTGCTAAGCATACAGAAGAGATGGCGGGTGGGGCTCTGCGTGTTCTTGGTTTTGCTTACAAGACACTCAAAGATTATACGACTGGAGAAGAACCATCTGTATTGGAAACAGATCTCGTTTTTGTGGGTATGGTCGGCATGATAGATCCACCACGCAAAGAAATAAAACCAGCTATCGAACTGTGCCGCCAAGCAGGTATTAAAACAGTAATGATTACGGGGGATCACAAAATAACCGCGGAAGCAATTGGACGTCAGATCGGTTTGTTTCAAGGGGTCAACAGCCATGTGCTAGAAGGAGCTACAATTGACGAGATGACCGAAGAAGAGCTGATTAGCACAGTTGATAAAGTATATGTATATGCTCGTGTATCCCCTGAACATAAACTACGTATTGTTAAAGCATTGCAAAGTTGTGGCCATATTGTGGCGATGACAGGAGATGGTGTAAATGATGCACCTGCTATAAAGGCTGCTGATATAGGCATTGCGATGGGGATAACAGGAACGGATGTGACCAAGGAAGCAGCCTCATTGGTGTTGCGAGACGATAACTTTGCTACGATTGTTTCTGCTGTAGAAGAAGGAAGAAACATCTACGATAATATTCGAAAATTTATTCGTTATTTACTTGCCTCTAATGTTGGGGAGATTTTAGTTATGTTTTTCGCTATGCTAATGGGGTTACCATTACCGTTACTACCAATCCAGATTCTTTGGGTAAATCTGGTAACAGATGGGTTACCTGCTATGGCGCTTGGGGTAGATCCATCTGAAGGAGACACTATGCGACATAAACCGCGTAATAAACATGAAAATATTTTTGGACGTGGATTGGGTTGGAAGATTATCAGTCGTGGTTTATTAATTGGCCTGATGACTCTTGGTGCATTTGTCCTTGCCTATCATGAAAATCCGAATGACCTGACTCATGCCCAAACGGTAGCTTTTGCTACCTTAGTAATGGCACAGCTTATTCATGTATTTGACTGCCGTAGCGAACGCTCTGTCTTCCATCGCAATCCTTTTAGCAATAAGTTCTTGGTCTGGGCAGTGTTATCATCACTTGCTTTAATGCTTGTTGTTATTTACTGGGATGTTATGCAGCCAATCTTTAAAACAACATCACTCTCGTTACGAGATTGGGCGTTAATCTTTGTTGCAGCAGGAATTCCTACTTTTGTCGCGGGTATGGGTGGTGTTCTTCGTTCTTCACAGCCCAAAGAAGTGTATAAATTAAACTAATAGAGACGTACTCTCTGTCGTATGCATACAGTAGCAACAGGAGGGGGGTGCCATGGAAATCTTCTTTCTAGCTATGGCTCTTGCCTGTTCGCTGATTGCTTACCTATTTGAAGAAAGACTATGGGTAACCATGCTTCGGACTACTGATAAGAATGAGTTTGTCCAATGGTGCAAGCATCTTGAGGAACGAGGCGTCGAGTATCATAGTAAAAAACGCTTGATTCACGAAAATCATGCTTGGGTAAAGGTATACAAGGTTAAAGTACCGAAAGAGCAAGCGTCCCGCGTGAATGTTACTTACCATGAAGAGAGAATACAAAAAAGGAGCTAACCATCTGGTGGCTCCTTTTCTTCTATTCTCCAAAAGTGGAAAAGAAAAATGATTCGCAAAACAGCCGTTTCGAGTATACTAATTAGGATGAAACAAGCCAACAAATTTTGACACGGACTGACAAGGATGGTGAAATCCAGTTTGAGTATTCGAACAAAACGTATTCTGTTTTTATGTGTATTCCTGCTTTTAATTACGGCGGTCTTTTTTGCATATAAAATCTTTGGTTTTATGTCAGGTATTCAAGACGCCACTATATTTCCGCCAACAGCGAATCCAACTGCCACAAAACCAGAGGCTCCACCTGTATGGACGGGGACAGAGCGGGTTAACATTTTGCTAATGGGCCTAGACAAACGAGAGATGCGTCCGAATGAACTACCGCGTTCTGATAGCATGATGCTCGTAAGTATTGACCCGGAGAAAAAAACATATGATCTCTTCTCCATTATGCGCGACACGCTTGTACGTATACCTGGACATGGAAAAACGCGTGTAAATGAAGCTTTGACGTATGGAGGCCCTGAGCTTGCCATGGAAACAGTCAGCGATTTTGTAGGACAACCTGTCCATTACTACGTATTGACTGATTTCGAAGGCTTCAAGAGCTTAATTGATGCCGTTGGGGGTGTAGAGATAGATGTAGAGAAGAACATGAGCTATCATGACCCAACCGATAAAGGAAAGTACGATATTAATTTGAAAAAGGGATTGCAACGCTTAGATGGTGAAAAGGCATTGCAATATGCTCGTTTTCGGCATGATGCCACTTCTGACTATACTCGTACAGAACGTCAACGGAAGCTACTAAGTGCTGTTGCTACAGAACTGAAGTCTACTACCACTATTTTTCAAATTCCTAAAATATTGGATAGTGTCCAACCATATATCCAAACAAATCTAGCCACACTTGATATGATTAAGCTAGGTTCATTGGGAATGTCTCTTCAACAGTCAGGAGAAGGTGGTCATCAATTACCGCCAATGAATATGTTCCGAGAAGCTAACGTTCCAGGCAAAGGTGCTGTTCTACTCCCATCGGATCAAGACATTATCAAATATATGGACGAGCAGCTAAATAACAAGAATTCGGCAGAGGACAAAGAAGGTAAGCGAGGAGATTCCTCCACCTCTTATAAATACACTCATCTAGAGCATGCTTCATAACAAAGCATTTTATTTTGATAGAGATGGTTTAGGACGGACCATCTTTATCATTTTTCCATTGACACCAGATTCGTAATTCTTTATTCTTATAGTTGATTTACCGAATTCCTAGTGATCTAATAGGAATTCTGATATCTTTGCGAAGATATAACGTAATTTGATTGCCTATTCGGCCAGAGCCGTGGGTGGAGCAGGGGGCGATTCTACTCTCATGATTAAACTATCTAACATTGTAAAGGTTTTTAAAAATCGTTTTGGAACCTTTACAGCCCTAAATGGTGTTGATTTGACAATCCAACAGGGAGATATTTATGGCATCATTGGATACAGTGGAGCTGGAAAATCAACGCTAGTGCGCATGATTAACCTACTGGAGTCCCCAACAAGCGGTGAAGTTATCGTGGGTGATACACATCTCCACAATTTAGCACCAAGTGAATTACGTAAAGCAAGACGTAAGATTGGTATGGTTTTTCAACATTTTAACTTACTATGGTCGCGTACTGTAGCAGATAATGTAGCATTGCCATTAGAGATTGCTGGCGTGCCAAAATCGGAGCATCAAGCCAGAGTAAAAGAATTATTGGAATTGGTAGGGTTGTCTGATAAATCAGATATGTATCCATCCCAATTATCTGGCGGTCAAAAGCAGCGTGTAGGTATTGCGCGAGCATTGGCTAACCAACCTGACGTTCTTTTATGTGATGAAGCAACATCAGCACTGGATCCGAAAACAACCGATTCCATCTTGGAATTGTTACAAGACATTAATCGCAAACTAGGTTTAACCATTATTTTAATTACGCATGAAATGCACGTGATCGAGAAAATTTGTGACAAAGTGGCTGTTATGGAAAGTGGACGCGTCATTGAAGCAGGTGATGTCGTAGAAGTGTTCTCCCATCCAAAAACGACTACAACCAAAGAATTCTTGAATCAAGTATCTGGTAATAACCAGCTATCTCCTGATTTTCTGGATGGTTTGGGACAGGGAGCTGTTCTGCGTCTTACTTTCTTGGGTGGATCAGCTAGCCAATCCATGATAAGCCAATTAGTTAGCGAAGTAGGCGTGCAAGCAAATATTTTACAGGGACAGATTAAACGTTTGAAAGATGTTGCCTTTGGTACTTTATATGTGCAGATTCCAGGTGATCTTGATACAGAATCTAAAGCTGTTACCTACTTAAAAAAGAGTGGCGTTATTGTCGATGTCATTCGAGGTGCTGAGGGGGGAAACGCTGATGAATGATTTTCTGTTGACCTACTTACCAAACGTATTGAAATTCTGGGACCTAATCCAGAAGGCCATTTGGGAAACAAGTTATATGGTATTGTTTTCTTTATTATTTGCCGCACTTATTGGGATTCCGCTAGGTATTTTACTCGTAATTACAAGTAAAGGTCATCTAAAGCCTATGCCAGCTTTGTATCAATTCCTTAGCTTTATTGTTAATATCTTTAGATCGATTCCTTACATCGTATTAATTATTATCCTAATCCCAGTTACACGTGCATTAATACAGACCTCGATCGGACCGAATGCGGCTATTCTCAGTCTTGTCGTTGGATCTGCACCGTTTATTGCTCGTCTGGTTGAAACATCCATTCGTGAAGTAAATCGTGGTGTAATTGAAGCGGCCCAATCCATGGGCGCTAGCAACTGGCAAATTATCTATAAAATTTTGATTCCAGAGTCCTTACCGGGTATTGTCTCGGGGATTACAGTTACTGCTGTTAGCTTAGTAGGATATACAGCGATGGCAGGTGTTGTAGGAGCTGGTGGTTTAGGAGCTATGGCATTTAACTACGGCTTTAATGGATTTAAGCCAGATATCATGCTGGTTACCACAGTTTTGTTGATTATTCTTGTACAAATCATTCAGATGATTGGTGACGCGATTTCGCGAAAACTAGATCATCGTTGATAAATTAGGAATGAATTAAAATAAGGGGGTAAAAGGATGAAAAAGATTTTCTCAACACTTGCGATAGGATTATTAGCTTTGAGTTTGACTGCTTGCGGCGCTGGCAACAAAACAGATAATAACACTGCTACACCACAAGAAGGACAACCTGTAACTCTAAAAGTGGGCGCAACCGCTGTTCCTCATGCGGAGATTTTGAATGAAGTGGTTAAACCGATGTTACAAAAGGAAAACATTAATCTTGATGTTGTGCTTTTCCAAGATTTCGTAATGCCAAACACACAACTAGCTGAAAAGGAATTAGATGCGAACTACTTCCAGCACATTCCTTGGTTAGAGAAAACCAATATAGAAAAAGGTCTAGACCTTACGTATGTAGCAGGTATCCACATCGAGCCAATGGGTATCTACTCTAATAAAACAAAAGCATACAAAGATGTAGCAGCTCTTCCACAAGGTGCAGTAGTAGCTATTACGAATGCTTCTGTTGAGCAAGGACGTATTCTTGCTATTCTTGAAAATGCAGGTCTTTTGAAATTAAAAGATGGCGTGGGCACTAATGGAACGGTAGCCGATATCGTTGAGAAAAAAATAGAATTAAAAGAACTAGAACCAGCGATGCTGCCACGAGCTATTGACGATCCAGGTATTGATGCAGCTGTTATCAACTCTAACTTTGCGATGGAAGCTGGTCTAAAACCAACTGAGAACTCCATCTATCTAGAAGAGGGTAAAGACAATCCAAATGTAAACGTATTGGCAACTCGTCAAGATAACAAAGATAGTGAAGTAATTAAGAAGCTTGCTGAAGCAATGACTTCTCCTGAAGTGAAAGACTTCATTGATAAGAAATATAATGGTGCTGTATTGTTTGTCGGACAGCTGAAATAATGGAGTGTGAATAAAAAAACTGTCGGATTAAACCGGCAGTTTTTTTATTCTATCGGAACATTTTACGATACTTGCCTAGTTACATTGCGAGCCAGTTTTCTTTGGCGATTCCACGACCAGAGTACAATACCAAAAGGTAGCAATGTTAATAGAAGTAAGAGAATGCCATCAGCAAATTGCCAAGAGATAATAGGGTATTGCAAGAAATCAGTCATAATGCGGCGAATGATCTCGATTGATTGGAGTAAGAAGAAATTGAAGAAGAAATAGAGCGCGAAACAGAAGCCCAACAAAAAGAAGATCGAGTACCAGCGAATCACTTGTTTCTCACGCATATCTACCGTGTCCCATATTTCTTGTTCGGCAGGAGTCCATTTTCGGTACAATTTACGTAGGAACAATTGAGTATTATCCAATAGATTATTACAGCCAAAAAAGTTGGTGAATACATAGTAAATATCCGTTCTCATAAAGAACATGAATTGAAAGCCGAGAGCCATTAAGAAATTCAAATTGATTAGTTTAATAAAGGAAAGCATGAAATCAGTTAATGTGATGACTCCTACATCATGAGCAAACAGGAGCCAGACACCAATACTAAAAAAAATGGCATCTCCAGACATTCCAGCAAAGTAGGCAGGATAACGCTTATTTGGTTCAACTAGAACGATGTCAGACATATTTGTCTCTGCCACAGGGAAGAATAGGCGATGGCTAAATCCGATTCGGCTACCAACTCCAAGAGAACGGACAGCAGTTAAGTGTGCTGTTTCGTGTATAAACAAAAAGAGATAATTAACAACAACGGCTAACAGAAGAGAAGCGGTTAAGGATGGCGAACTAAAAATATCGGTGAAGACTGGAAAGTATTCATGATGAAAAAAGAGCAGTACTACAGCTGATATAAAGCAGACAATAGAGATAGAGAATGTAAATTTATTGAATAATATGCTACCAACCCGTTCGGAAATCCAAGGGAAATGATCGATGCGTATCTCCTTCTCATTAACTACAGTCCCATCTACGGTATAAACAAATTGATATTCGTTAATTAAATCAAGTGCAAAATCTTGAACATCGACAGGTTCACCAAATCGTCTTTCCATTTCTTCAGCTACCTGAATAATGGTTTGCCCCTGATCTAACATCTCAATAATTTCAACAGCAAAAGTAGGTAACATGATATATTCACTTTTATCGGGCCTACCAATTATGGTTTCTTCTTCACTTACTTGGCGTTTTTTTAGGGGATGCATGCGCAACATACTGTTATTAGTTAGTTCCATTCGTTATTTCCTCCGTTAGCTAAGCACTTCTTCAACTGGTTGCTCCAGCGAAAAGATAGAAAGAGTTCGTTTACCTTCACCGCAGGTCGGACAATCTAGTTCTTTTCGCTCTGTTTCTGAAACTATTTTTGTTTCATAAGTTAAAAAGTTGATGGTGACATATCTACCTTCAGATTGAACTTGACTTGTGCCGGTAAGGATTTTACATGCTTCAGAGGCAATAATGCCTGTAATAATGGCTAAATTAGGAGCAATCGTTGCTGTAGGAAGATGGTACTTTGAATCAATTAGATACTTTAGTTCCTCTTCGTAATGATCAGGATTTTGATCATGATGATGAAGATGGAAGCAATCTAAACAAGGAGTTTTTCCAGGATGAATATGATAAAAGGTTCCTTCTGTTAAATTGACTCCTCCTGCAATAAAGGGAATTCCTAGTTCAACACATGCTGTATTTACCCATCTTTGAATGAAGAAAAAGGGGAGTATCAGCTGCTAAAATAACAAGATCACTACCCGCTATGAGTTCTTTTACATCAGAGGCAGAGCCAATTTTCTTCATAATGGTTTCGACAGACATGCCTGAATTGCGTTCATTAACGAATTCTTCAGTCACGTCGATTTTTAACCGACCAATATCACTCTCTTTAAAAAGTAACTGGCGATTTAAGTTACTAAGCTCCACACGATCAAAGTCGACAATTCGAACATTAGTAACCCCCAGACCAGCAAAGTTAGATAAGAGAGAAGAACCAAAGGCACCTGATCCAAGTATTGTTACTTTCTTTTGAAGTAAATCTTCTTGAACCTTACTCGGTGGATTGTCTATATCGGAATAAATCGAAAAGAAACGGATATTAGCCCGATAGCGTTCCTTTTGAGCTGTCGTTAGTGATGTTGTTTCTTCCCAGGTCTTATCTTCTATATAACCGAGGGAATTAAGAGCGGTTATTGCTTCAGTTAGTTCCCCAAATGTAACTTCTGGGTGTCTGCTGGCAAGCAACTTATGTATTTCATCAAGGGTACGACTACCATCAAGTAAGTGAATTAATGTTTTTATGGAACCAGTTTCATCGGGAATTTGATTAATGAAGCCAGATACTTGTCCAAATTGGAGAGTGTCGGATCCAATTTCGATAATAGGGTGAATTTCTTTTACGATAGGCTTCTGTTGCATGCAATCCTTCTCCTTTCAATTTTACAAACAATGATAGGGATAGCTGACGCAACTATCCCTATCTCATTTTGATAATAACAGGAAGCATGTAATGAAATTATTATTTGTCAGAATTATCTAATAAAAATTCTATCCTTTTATTTTTCGTATTTCAATATAAATTTGTAATTTTCAATATATATAGCTTTTATGTTCGTTTTTTGCGATTACAGCTGTATAAACGAGCGCCCCTATTCGTATAGTAAGTAGAGAAGAGTGATTCATTAATTGGTATAAATCATACTCGGATGTACCAGAACGATAACATCAAATTTACCATTATTTGATTGGAATCAATAATAATTTCCAGTAATTTCATTTTTAAAAGGATTTTTCTGTATATATATTTTATTTTAATTTATTTATCTTGATAATTAATAAAAAATAATTAAATGTAAAAGGAAATTATATTATATTATTCAGAAAAAGAGTATAGTAAAGCATATGAGAAAGAAATAAGGGGGACACAAAAAGATGAAAAAGAATATTTTTGTGCTAATGAGTTCAGTTTTAGTTTTGGGTGTAGCTTTAGCAGGTTGCGGAGGTAACAGTAATACAGCAGCACCGGGTTCTACTGATGCGTCCAAGCAAGAAACAAATGGTGAACCAAAAGTATTGCGTATGAATATGCACACTGAGCCTCCTACATCTGACCCTGGTATTGCGGAAGACTCAACTTCCGGTGCGGTTGTTCGCGCAATCTTTGACGGCTTAACTCGTACAGATAAAGATGGAAAACCACAACCATCCGTTGCAGAAAAAATTGATGTTTCTGAGGATGGTACAAAATATACATTCCATTTGAGAGATGCTAAATGGAGTAATGGTGAGCCTTTAACAGCTCATGACTTTGAATTTGCTTGGAAACGAGCATTGGATCCTGCTACAGCTTCTAACTATGCATACCAACTCGACTACATTAAGGGTGGAGAAGCTTTTAGAACAGGCAAAGGTAAAAAAGAGGATGTAGGAGTAAAAGCTACTGACGATAAAACATTGGAAGTAGAATTGGCTAACCCAACTCCGTTCTTCCTAGAATTGACTAGCTTCTATACGTACTATCCTGTAAATAAGAAATTGGTTGAATCCAACAAAGACTGGGCAAAAGAAGCTAAGACGATTGTTGGTAATGGACCATTTAAGATGACGAATTGGGAACACAAAAGTAAGTTGACACTTGAAAAGAACGAACATTACTGGGATGCTGATGTTGTAAAAATCGACAAAATTGAATTCTCAATGGTTGAGGATGAGAATACAGAGCTTTCCATGTATCAAAATGGAGAGTTAGATTGGGCTGGTGCTCCATTAAGTAACGTTCCTTTGGATTCTATTCCAGCGCTGCAACAAAGTAATGAACTAATTACAAAACCGAAAGCATCTATTTACTGGTACAAATTTAATACAGAAAAAGCACCGTTTAACAACGTGAAAATCCGTAAAGCATTTGCCTATGCGGTTGATCGTGAAGCCATCGTTAAAAACGTAACGCAATCAGGACAACAGCCTGCAATGGGTATGCTACCTCCTACAATGTCTTTCAATAAAGAAGGTTATTTTAAAGATAACGATGTAGACACAGCTAAGCAGTTACTCCAAGAAGGTATGAAAGAGCTGGGCATAACAAAGCTTCCACCAGTAACCATTTCTATCAATACATCTGAAAACCATAAAAAAATTGCTGAGGCAGTTCAAGACCAATGGAAAAAGGCTTTAGATGTTGACGTGAGAATTGAAAACGCCGAGTGGAAAGTATATTTGGATAAACTACACCAAGGTAACTACCAAGTAGGACGTATGGGCTGGAATGCTGACTTTAACGATCCAATTAACTTTATTGAACTATTCCGTGACAAAAAGGGCGGAAACAACGATACGAACTGGGAAAATGCTGAATACAAAAAACTTGTAAACGACTCCCAAAAAGAGCTAGACAAGGCCAAACGTGACGAAATACTACAAAAGGCAGAAGAAATCTTTATGGACGAATTGCCAGTTGTTCCAGTTTACTACTACACTGATTCTTGGGTGCAAAATCCTAAGCTGAAAGGTGTAAGCTTTGATGCTATGGGTAACATCGACTGGAAATGGGCAGATTTAGAAAAATAAGATCAAAAGATATAATAAAGAGAGGCAGACTATGCTTCTCTTTATTTTTTTAAACTTATAAATGTAAATTTTATAACATAAATTAAAATTAATTATTATTATAAAAGTGTTTGTTCTCGAAAAAAACAGGGTATATTTAATTGTATATATCTTTTTTGGGGGGCATATACACATGAATAAAAGCGTTTTTGCAGCTTTAAGCTCCATTTTAGTTCTTAGTACAGCTCTGGCTGGCTGTGGTACAGCCTCTGAGAATAAACCGGGAGCAGTTAGTGGTAGTGGTAGTACCCATGAACAAGTTCTACGTGTAAATTTACATTCAGAACCGCCTACTGCGGACCCTGGTTTAGCAGATGACAATGCTTCTTCTGCGATTTTGATGGCTACCTTTGATGGTTTGATGCGCTCAGGCAAAGACGGGAAAGTAACTAACTCAGTAGCGAAAGATTATAAAATTTCAGAAGATGGCAAAACTTATACATTTGATTTACGTGATTCTGAGTGGGCTAACGGTGAAAAGTTAACTGCAAAAGATTTTGAATATGCTTGGAAACGAGTACTTAATCCAAAGACAGCAGCTTCTTATGCGTATCAATTGTATTATTTGAAAAATGCAGAAGCTTATAATAAAGGGAATGCAAAGGCTGAGGACGTAGGTGTAAAAGCAATTGATGAACACACGCTTGAAGTAACCTTGAACAACCCAACGCCATTCTTCTTGGAGCTAACAGCTTTCTATACTCTTTACCCTGTAAACGAAAAAGTCGTGACATCTAGCGATAAATGGGCAGGAGAAGCAAGTACACATGTTGGTAACGGACCATTTAAAATGGAATCCTGGAAGCACAAGAATGAGATTGTCCTTGTGAAAAACGATAAATATTGGGATAAAGATAACGTGAAATTAGAAAAAATCATCTATCAAATGATCGATGATGAAAATACAGAGTTGTCTATGTTTGAAAATGGAGACCTTGATTGGGCAGGTCAACCTAATGGTATGTTACCAATTGATGCGATTGCTCCTAACAAGGCATCCGGCAAGGCACATATCCAACCTAAAGCAGGTATCTACTGGTACAAGTTTAATACGGAAAAAGCACCATTTAATAATGCGAAAATCCGTAAAGCATTTGCATACGCAATTGATCGTAAAACAATCACAGATAACATTACACAATCTGGTCAAATCCCGGCTACTAATCTTTTACCTCCAACCATGGCTTTAACAAAAGAAGGCTTCTTTAAAGATAGTGATGTGGATATGGCGAAAAAGCTTTTAGCGGAAGGTATGAAGGAAGAAGGCTTAACAAAGCTACCTCCAATCGAAATTTCCTTTAACACAGCGGAAAAACATAAGAAGATTGCGGAGACGATTCAAGATCAGTGGAAAAAAGCTTTTGATATTGAAGTGAAGCTGACTAACAAAGAGTGGAAAGTATTCATTGATGACATGCACAGAGGTAACTTCCAAGTAGGTCGCAATGGCTGGAATGCTGACTACAACGATCCAATTAGCTTCCTACAAATGTTTAAAGATAAAACAGGTGGTAACAACGACACCAAGTGGGAAAATGCAAAATACAAGGAATTGCTAAATAAAGCAGATGCCGAAACCAATCCAGATGTACGTAATGGTTATTTGGCAGAAGCCGAGAAAATCATTATGGAAGATATGCCGGTTATTCCGATTTACTTTGACTCCAATGTTTGGCTACAAAATGACAACCTGAAAGGTGTTGTTGTAGACGCAATGGGTAATGTAGATTTCAAGTTGACTTCCTTTGAATAAACATGTAGACGCAGGGAAAACAGAATAAAAGGTAACAGGGAAAACAGAGTTCCAGACGGAATTCTGTTTTTTTCTGTTTTGGTGGGACAAATGACCAAGCGAGTTGACTATCTATTTCATAGAGTAAAGAGAACGATGAGAACAAGGGAGGATGATTATGGACTGGGGAAAAATTTTGAAGATGGCGGCGACAGTTGACAAGAATAAATTAAAAACCGAATCAGGTATCCGTGAAGTCATCAAGGATTTGGGCAGGAGATCAGGAAAAGATTTATCAAAAAAGGATTTGGACAATTACACAGAGCAAGTAAAAAATTGATGCAGAAGAAAGACGTTGGAGGTATGCTGGATCAATTAAAGAAAAAAGGATTAGACCAGAGCGATCTAGACAAAATCAGAAGAGGGCTGAAGTAAAGGAGAGGGTTGTCATTTCTAGAAAGACACCTTTTAAACGTCGAAATCCAACCCAGAACAAAGAATTGGAAAGGGTGCTATCTACGCTACAGCAAAACCAGCATGTACATGTTCAACAAGAAATGGCCCATCTCCGACAAGAAATTTATGAAATTAAAAACATGCTGGGAAGATTAAGACCTGTTGAGCAAGAACGTAAAAGGCTTAGCTTTAGTCTTTTTCCAAAGAGAAAAAAACCAGAGCCTATTATTGTAGAAGAAGCTCCAAAGGCAAAGCTAGGAATTAATTTAGAGCAGGTGTTACCCTTGCTTCCTCAAATAGGTTCTATGATGCCGGAAATTAGTAAGATGGTACCTCAATTATCTACCTCCAAGATGAAGGATACAATGAAGTTATTATCTAATCCTGCGGTAGCAAATATGGTTCAACAGCTATTAGGTAATCTCCAAACAAATAGTCTACCAGTTCCAGTAAAAAATGTTTCAAAAAAACGGTAACGAAAATGAGTTTGTAAAAATGGTTCAGAAAGAGAGCATAGTAAAGAACTGTCCCTTTGAGTGAAAACTTTTGGGGACAGTTTTTTCTATGTTACGAAGTACTAAAGCTTATTTATTGTTTGAAAAGTGTGAATAGTAACCATTAACGAGATGGTTCTGCTATCATATGTAGGCGTTACCTAATAAAAGTAAGAATTTTTAGTACCAAGAGCCTAAAACTTTTTTCGACAAGTTACGTCTAAAGAAATGAACAGCAAGATAGGGGAGGAGAAATTTTGAAAAAGTTTGTTTTAGGCTTAGTTGCCTTGAGCAGTTTCATTTGGATGGCACCCCAGGCAATAGAGGCCGCGGGACAATCGACACAGGGCAATGTACAATTACGAATTGAAGGCAGGAGTATTAATGCGGAAGTTCCTCCGGTCATCTCTAAAGAACGTACCCTTGTCCCTGTTCGCGTTATTGCAGAAGGTTTGGGAGCAAAGATGGATTGGAATCAGGCTGAGCGGAAGGCCAAGATTACGAAAGATAATCAAGAGGTCGTTTTGCAGCTCAACAACAAGAATGCTTACATAAATGGTAAAGCGCAAACCTTGGAGGCTATGCCTGAGCTCGTTAATAATCGGATGTTGTTGCCTCTACGATTTGTGGGGGAAGCGCTGGGAGCTACGGTAGGATGGGATAATGACAGCCGTACGGTAATTGTCAACCAACCAATTAAGGCGCAAATTAATGGACAATCTCTGTCCGCCAGTGAAAAAGTATATCGCTGGGAGGACAAAATTTTAGTACCAGTGAAGGCAATTGCAGACAGGATGGGTGTTTCACAAGACGAACTAACTGCCAAAGCCAGTTGGAAGAAAGTGATTGATTCCACGACGACCGTTGTATCGTTACAAGATGTAGAAGCAAGTATCGGAGCAGATGTAGCAGAGTGGGATGAAAAGCGCAATGAAGTGGTAATCACTCGTATGAACAGATTGACAGGGATTGACCCACAAGATGACAGTGTTCAGATGGAAACCAGATATAAGGTAACTCCAACTGTATCAGTCTTACAAAATCCCCATCGGATTGTAATGGATTTCCCAGAAATGGAACTATCCAATAAGATGCGTGATCAGGAAAGTAAAGAGATTGTGATTGACCAAGGAAAAGATAGCGCATCTTCCGATCATTACGTCTCTCAAACAGATAGTCCAGAAAAACTAGAAAATAGGGAGCTAAACACAGGTGAGGAATCCCTTAGCACCGTCTCTCAACAGACTCAACCGCTTATTCGTACCATTCGATACAGCCAGTATCAAGACAATCCAAAAATGGTCAGAGTTGTAGTTGAATTGAATCGGGCAAGTAGTTATCAGCTAGTACCGACAAATGACGGTGTAAAACTGCAATTACAGGCCAAGCCGCAAAAAACAGGATACCTAATAGTTGTAGATGCAGGACATGGCGGACATGATGTGGGAGCCAAAGGAACGGTTGGAAACTATGAAAAAGATTTTACTTTGTCTGTAGCTAATCGTTTAGTGGAGTATCTAAAACAGCACAAAGAATTTCAAGTGGTGGCAACCCGTAGTACCGATACGTATTTGACGTTAAAGGAGCGTACAGATATAGCTAATGAGATAAATGCAGATGTATTCATCTCTGTGCATGCTAACGCCTTTAATCCCGAAACAAGAGGAACAGAAACATACTATTACAATCAGAATAGCTTGGATTTAGCTCGTGTTGTTCATAAACATTTGTTGGCAGCGACCCAATTCCCAGATCGAAAAGTAAAACAAAATAATTTCTATGTGATAAAGAACACTAATATGCCTGCGGTATTGACAGAAACAGGCTTCCTAACCAATCAAGTCGAAAATACTCAATTAATGTCGCCGCAATTTCAAGATAAAGTAGCTAAATCATTAGCAGATGCGATTGTGGAATATTATCAAACCTATTGATAAAAAAGAGGAGGGTGTGAAATGAAACGGATAGCATTTGTCATGTATGCCGTTCTTGCCCTATTGGTGGCTGCATGTAGCAATAATCCTGTGGCTGTGGAGCCAGGAAACGGCACTACATCTGAACAGACTGCTAAGGAAGAAAAGCAACAAACGCTTACGCTATACTACGTGGACAACGATGTAACTAAACTGGTGGAAGAAAAGCAACAGATTAACAAGCCAGAGTCTGATAAGGCCAAGTACGAAAAGGCAATGGAGCTACTAGGGAAACCAACCAAGCCTGAACATAATCCACTTTGGAAAGATTTCGGTTACCATTCTATTACGTTTGAAAATGGAACATTAACCATTGATGCTAAGGGAACAAACCAATACAATTTGGGTTCCGGCGGTGAGGGTTTTGCTATTGATGCGTTAAAACAGACCATGTTTCAATTCCCCGAGGTTATGAAAATCATTGTTCTCGTAGATGGTAAGGAGACAGAATCACTGATGGGGCATGTTAGTATAGATGAACCGTTAACTCGCTCTACACCATAACCATGTAGCAACCCTGAATATAATGAAGATAGAAACAAAAAGCGGTGTGTCTATAATTGACGCACCGCTTTTATAGTTTTACTTACAAGTATAAGTCATTTACTACGTACGTTGACGGTTACTCCCAAAAAACTTGATAGCATAAATTCCGGCAATACCTACTAACGTGTAAATAATACGGCTCAAGATAGAGCCCATGCCCCCAAACAGAGTTGCAACTAAATCAAAATGGAATAGACCAATTAGTCCCCAGTTGATAGCACCAATAATCACAAGAAGTAATGCTAATTTATCCATACCTCTACTCACTCCTTTCTTCTAAGTAGTTTCATGATTTCCTTTTCAAAATTAGATTATTCATCGATTGTTTAGTATAAAAGCAAGCTGTTTTCGTTCTACTCACCTTTAAAAAAAATTTACATAAACCTAATACAGCCTTCATGTGTGTAAGGTAATCTGTGTATAGAAGCAAGGAGAGGAGCGAAACTCTTGAGCATGATTAAGGTGCAAGACCTGCATGTATATTATGGTTTAACCCATGCTTTAAAACATATTGAAATGGACATTGAACCAAAATCAATTACCGCTTTAATCGGTCCTTCCGGCTGTGGAAAATCAACCTTTTTACGGACAATTAACCGCATGAATGATATGATTCCACAAGTTAGAATTACAGGAAGCATTCAGATTGCTGGTAAAAATATATATGATGCCAATTGGGATGTTGAGCAATTACGTAAACAAGTCGGAATGGTGTTTCAAAAGCCTACTCCTTTTCCAAAAAGCATTTATGAGAACATTGTATATGGACCGAAGCTACATGGTATAAAGGATAAGAATCGGTTAGAGGAATTAGTTGAGGCTAGCTTGCAAAAAGCAGCTTTGTGGGAAGAGGTAAAGGATAGCTTGCATAAGCCTGCGCATGGTTTATCGGGAGGTCAACAGCAACGTTTGTGCATTGCACGAGCGCTGGCTATAGAACCAGAAGTCATTCTGTTAGATGAACCAACATCTGCACTTGATCCTATAGCTACAGCTAAAATAGAGGAGCTATTGGTACAGCTAAAGGAAAGCTATACGTTAGTAATGGTGACACATAATATGCAACAAGCAGCCCGCGTCTCCGATAAAACAGCTTTCTTTTTACAAGGTGAGTGCATTGAGAGCAAGAAAACCACTGAGATGTTTGAGAATCCTACTGACCAACGCCTTAAGGATTATATCTCCGGCCGTTTTGGCTGATTATGAGATACAGTTATACCCCCTTTATTTTGAAGAGCGGCTAAGCCGTTCTTTTTTTTACTTCCATTCCTTTGTAACTGTAAAAATCGTGCTATTACTCTGAGAAATCAAAACCTTGGATTCCAATTATCACTACCCGTATAGTATACTGGATAAGAAAGTTTATACAAAGGTGGGAAGTATATGGAAACCACAGATATGATTCAAATGATGGTGCTTGCTGACCTATTCAAACTACTCGGTGACAAGACGAGATTAACCATTATGGCTCTGCTACAAGTACAGTCTCTGTGTGTACGTGATTTGGTAGAAATTTTACAAGCTTCTCAGCCATCCGTTTCACAGCATTTAGCTAAACTAAAAGGACAAGGGTTAGTAAAAGAAGAGCGCCGTGGTGCCTGGGTGTTTTACTCTCTAAACAACGATGCTGCTCCGATGATGAAGATTATTCTTGAGCATTTGCCTGATGTTAAGCCACTTGTTGATAAACAACAACGCGTTACCCTAAGTAGTTAAATAGGAACGACCACCATACAAAAAAAGGAGTGCTAATAGAGGCTCCTTTTTTGTATGGTCATAATTATCCTGCGGAATTTTCCCGGTCAAGTAGCACAGTTAAATGCTTGTTTAAAAAAACATTATCAATGAGATATACCTGTTAAAATAAGGCGTGGATACTCCCTTTTGATTCGGCACAAATTATATGTGTCATCAAGGGAGGTGAGATTATCTATGAAAAACAAACAACAAGGTTTGAACAATGCTGCTCAACAAAACACAGCGACTGAGTTTGCAAGTGAAACAAACGTAGCTCAAGTGCAAAATCAAAACCAAGCTTCTGCTGCTCGTGCTGCTCAACAAAATACAGCGACTGAGTTCGCAAGCGAAACAAACGTAGCTCAAGTGAGAAAGCAGAACCAAGCTTCTGTTGCTCATGCTGCTCAACAAAACAACGCTACCGAATAATAGGTTTCGCGGAAGACCTTCACCCACGTGGTGAGGGTCTTTTTATTTACTTTAATATAATTTATATAAAAAGTAATTTTTGTTATTGTATACATGACAAACTCCAACTTGTCTGCATATTGGGACGAGAAAGCTCATAGATATATAACGCATAGAGCAGGAGGGGAAACTGTTAGCTCTACAGACCTTGCTAAAGTTCTGTTAGCGCAGGAATATTTGCGGCATGTAAAAGATTCAGTCGGAGTGTAGCATATGTTGCCTGGAACTGGATAAACATCTGACAAATTTCCTAGGAAATAGACAGTCAAGCCCTTCATTGTCGAATCAAGACAAGGGGAGTTGAGGTAATGAAACGTGGAGCTGTAAGTTTAGTCATGCTGTTGGTGCTCTCGCTGTTCGTGACGGGATGCTTCGGGACAAAGACACCAGAGGATGTAGTGAATGAATTAGGAGGGAAGATGGACAAAATTACCGGTTATAAAACAAATGCAGTGTTGACCCTGCAAACCGGTACAACACCACAAGAATATGATGTAGAGGTCTGGTTTTCTAAACAAAACAATTATCGTGTAGCCCTCACGTCTAAACAGCGTAATATTACTCAAATCATTTTACGCAATGATGAAGGTGTTTTTGTTTTAACCCCACATCTCAAAAAAAGCTTCCGTTTCCAAAGTGGATGGCCAGAAAATAATGGCCCTCTCTATTTATATGAAACGTTGGTTAACAGCATAGTAAATGATGCGGAGCGTAAATTGAAAATGGATGATAAAGAGTATGTCTTTGAAGTAAAGGCTAACTACAGTGGTAATCGTTCATTTAGTAAGCAAAAGATTTGGATGAGCAATGATTTGAGACCCAAGAAAGCGGAGATTATGGATAATAACATGAATAAGTTGGTAGAGATTAACTTTACTGAATTCAACTTTAATCCTGAATTTCCGAAAGATGCTTTTGATAAAGACAAGAATATGACAAGTGCCCTCCCTTCTGTTCCCACTATGGGTCAAACAGAAACAGGTGTGAAAAAACCGACGGGCCAATTTGGTGTTATACAACCTACCTATGTACCAGAAGGAATTAAGCTAAACAACATTGAACCAGTGACTCATAATGAAGAGAAGAGCGTATTGTTACAGTTTAAAGGAGAGTACAACTATTCCTTGATGGAAAGTCGTCCAACTGCTGCTACCGTCTCCTATGAACAGGGAATGCCGGTTGATCTAGGTTTTACCATTGGTGTTCTGTATCAGACTGCTGAAGAAAAGCGTATCCTCAAATGGGAGTTGGATGGTGTCGAATTTACACTATCCGGAGACCTGCCGGAGGATGAGATGCTAAAAGTAGCACAATCTACTTATGGAGTAGGCGGAAAATAAGAGTGTAAAAGCGAGAAGGGACGAAGGAAATCTTCGTCTCTTTTTACTGTATGTCGTACTCTTCGCCTATAAAAATAAAGAATTTTTATTGTCCAGACTTCTTTGGTGGTCATCCTCGCCATGTCATATCGACAAATATATACAAATTTTTCTGACATTTCCTATAGGTTCATTGACAGGCCCCCTAAAAAAACGGTAAGATACGTAACGAGTTACTTATAAGGGGTGATCCAGCTTAGATGAAACATGAATATGGTGAGGTACTCTATCACGAAAAAGCAACCTATTCAGATTTATTCTTACGTAAGAATGCAAAGATGAGAATTATGGAAACGGTCCTTTTTGTGATAATAATGATTCTGCTGTCAGGTTTGTTTGGAGATCGGGATAGCACAGTATTTAAAGTATTTGCCATAGCAAGTGCAGTGGCACTGGTGGGATTAGCTCCCTTCTTTTATAAATGGAGTCTTCGTCCTATTTATACTGTGACCAAATCTCATCTGATTATCAACATTCGGGGACAAGAGACAGCATATCCACTGACGCAAGTAGAGCCGATTATTGAAGGTAGACACATGTATCGTATCAATGGGAAACGGATGCCTCTCATGATATCTCATAAATTTCTAGCTCATTTAAATGAAAGACTGCATGTTATTAACAGAAAGAATAAGAGGCGATAATTAATGAAGCCATATGCCCGCGATACATGGATAGAAGTTGATTTAGATGCGATTGCGGCTAATGTCTCTGCCCTACGCCAACATATCCCTGCCCACTCGGAAATTATGGCTGTAGTAAAAGCGGATGGATATGGTCACGGTTCAGAATATACGGCCAGAGAAGCACTTGCGCATGGAGCTACCAGACTAGCGGTGGCTGCTCTAGACGAGGCGCTTGTGCTGCGACAAGCAGGTATTACAGCACCAATCCTCGTTTTAGGTTATACCCCTGTAGACGCTATGCGAACCGCTGTAGAAGAGAACATTCAATTGACTGTTTATCATCTACAGTGGCTACACGAGGTTGCCGACCTATTGCTAGGTAGTTCTAAATATCTGGAGGTTCATGTAAAAGTAGACACAGGTATGGGGCGCATTGGGGTTAGTGATGAGGCAGAATTACTGGAACTGATTCATACAATAACGATGAACGAATCAATGCGCTGGGTTGGAGTATTCACGCACTTTGCTTGTGCGGACGAGGAAGACACTACACATGTAAAGGGACAGCATGCCCTTTTTCAAGAACGTCTGAAAGCTGTTGAGACAGCAGGCTATAAGCTTCCTCTCATTCACTGCAATAATACGGCTGCAGCTATTGTTTTTCCAGAATGGAGTTATGATTTGATCCGATTAGGCATAGGCTTATACGGATTGTATCCTTCCGATTTCATTAAACAACAGCATAACCTTGATTTAAGGCCAGCCCTCAGCTTAAAAACCCGGATATCCCATGTTAAAATTTTGCCCCCGCATTCCACAGTCAGCTATGGAGCCACCTATACAACCACCGATCAAGAACAGATAGCTACTGTACCAATCGGATATGGAGATGGATTTCCACGTTTATTGTCTAATCGAGGTGTCGCATTATGTCATGGGAAACGAGTACCCATTGTGGGAAGAGTGTGTATGGATCAAACCATTCTTCATATCCATGCGGGGGATGCTCAGGTTGGAGATGAAGTGGTCTTGTATGGTAAGCAGGAAAATGAAGAGATTACTCTCGATGAAATTGCCGATTGCTTAGGAACGATCAATTATGAAGTGACATGTATGCTCAATTATCGCATTCCTCGTGTTTATCTACGAAATGGGAAAATTGTCGGTATCTGTCATGGAATTGCCAATAAGTTCTTGGAAGAATATCGAAAAATGGCAGGAATTTAGCGGAAAAGATCGAATACCTTTTAAGATGAATGTATTATGCATCTGTAAAAAGCATCAAAAAGGTATATTTTTGCATATGATTCGACATAATGGTACTGATAAGAAGAGAACGGAAAGCGTTCGAGAACAGAGGGTACGGTCATGGCTGGAGGTGGATTTGTCTTGTCTAAAAGCAATACAAAACGTATCATGATCAGTTTGCCGCAACATTTATTGCAAGAGGTAGACGGAGTCGTGCAAAAAGAGAGATCAAATCGAAGTGAATTGATTCGCCAAGCGATGAGTCTCTACCTCAAGGAGCGGAAAAAACGCTTTATACGAGAAACAATGCAACGTGGCTATTTGGAAATGGCTAAAATCAATCTCAATATGGCATCGGAGGCTTTTGAAGCAGAAGAGGAAGCCGATCTTACCTTAGACCGCTTAGTTAGCGGGGTGTAGCAAGTGAATGTTAAACGTGGCGATGTATTCTTCGCGGACCTTTCCCCTGTGGTTGGCTCCGAGCAAGGTGGAGTCAGACCGGTATTAGTTATTCAAAACGATATTGGAAATCGATTTAGTCCGACGGTTATCGTCGCTGCGATCACTGCTCAGATTCAAAAGGCAAAGCTGCCTACACATGTGGAAATCGATGCAAAAACATATGGGTTTGATCGTGACTCTGTCATCTTATTAGAACAAATAAGAACCATTGATAAACAAAGGTTGACCGATAAAATCACTCATTTAGATGATGAGATGATGGAAAGAGTGAATGAATCACTTCAGATCAGCCTCGGATTAATAGATTTTTAATAACGGATGAAAAAGGACCTTTCGCTAGTTAATGCGATAGGTCTTTTTCCCATCCGCCTTTTTGGACAAATGTGGTGTAAATGTCATTTTTTATTTACTTTTTAGAAATAATTCACAATTTGTTAATGAAGTAAATTATTAATTTAGATGTTCTAATTTTATACTAAGAATATAAAAGCAAAATTTTATGGTGAAAAGCATTTCCACGTAACATCTCGGATTGGTGCGATAGCACCCCCTTGGGAGTGTCAAAGGGTTACATGACATTATGACCATTGTTCCAAAAGGAGGAGAACGACATGGAGAATAAGGTGGTGCCAGAACGTATAGAGATTTCTTTGCCAGCTAAATTGGATTATGTGAGCATTGCGAGGCTTACCATTTCTGGTGTTGCCCATCGAATGGGCTTTTCTATTGATGTTCTGGAGGATTTGAAGCTTTGCGTTTCAGAAGCATGTGCTAACTCAATTCTACATGCCTATCCTGAATCTGATCGTTCGTTCTAAACCGTTACTATATGTTGTGAACTATATACCGTTGAACCTCTCATGGCTAAAGCCACGAGATTCCTGCGCTATCACATCCAACGAAGTGAGAATTAGCAGGCTATCCCCGTAGTCCCTACGGTTATTGAAAAAAAGTGTACGTTGGACTCTTCTCTCTGACCTACTGCTTGGTTTTCGCTTTTCGGTCAGAGAGGACGAAGGTGCTTGAATGTTTTACGCCACAAAGCATTCCTTATGGCAACCCCATACATTCCGTTTTCAATGAGCAATCTGTACAAGATTAGTATATCTGTTCTTGTTAGTTATTCAAAGAAGTAGTCGGACAATTAACGTATCAGAAGACACGCTTTGTCCGAAGCCGATTCATCTCATGATTAAAATCACGAGTGTTCTCGGCTAATTCATAAATTAATTATACATGTGAGTGATAAGGGAATACAGATGGACCCAACACGGCTTACAACTTAAACGAAACACGGTACCATTGCATAAAGAGAACCTCACTCAGGGGGGACTTGGTCTATATCTGATTGAAACTCTGATGGATTCTGTAGAAATTTATCAACAAGAGGGTACCACGATCAGTATGACTAAGTATGTACAGCAAGATGAGGTGAAAAAGAGTGACAGAGAGCAATCGGTACGTGAAGGAACATAGGAGGGATGAAAGTCTCCTTCTCATACAAAGGTTTCAGGAGGAGCAACCTACTCCAGAGCTACAGCAAGAGCTGGTCTTGCATTTTCGTGGATTGGTAGAAAGTCTAGTCACGAAAATTCACAGTGGGTACGAATTACGGGATGATCTTAGGCAGGTGGGCATGATCGGCTTGCTTGCAGCTCTAAGTAGATATGACCCTGCATATGGGGGAACTTTTGAAAGTTTTGCGATTCCTACTATCATTGGTGAAATGAAACGTTTTGTGAGGGATAAAACATGGAGCATACATGTACCACGGCGTTTTAAAGAGATGTCTATTCGTTTACAAAAAGCAGTGGATGATCTGACGCTAGAATTGCAAAGGTCTCCTCAGATAGAAGAAATCGCAATCTATATTCAAGCAAGTCCGGAAGAAGTTTTGGAAGCGCTTGAAATTGGAAAAAATTATCGAACCATATCTACCGATACACAAATTGAGGCCGATCAGGAAGGTGGTACCGTCACTTTATTGGATTTGATCGGTAGTCTTGAAGACGGGTACAGCCAGGTGGAAGAAAGCATGATGCTGACCAAAATCTACAAGGTTTTAACAGGTAGAGAGCAAGAAATCATTACGCTAACCTATTTCGAGAATTTGAGCCAAAAAGAAGTAGGAGAGAGACTGCGAATATCACAGATGCATGTGTCTCGACTACAACGTCGAGCTTTACAAAAACTACGGGAATCCCTGCGAGCCAATTTAGGTGAACTTGTAAACGAAACCTTGGGGGGCTATCATACTAAATAGATGTAAAAAGATTGAGAACTTCTGTAAGCCTTGGGAGGATAAGTACATGGATGTGAAAGAAATGGCTGCCACCCTTGCACGAGAATTAGGTGTAGGTGTTCAGCAAGTCGTACAGACAATAACATTACTAGATGAAGGAAATACCGTTCCATTTATTTCGCGCTATCGTAAAGAAATGACAGGTCAATTAGACGAAACACAAATACGGGATATTGAAGAGCGTGTACGTTACTTACGCAATTTGTTTGTCCGAAAAGAAGAGGTACTTCGGTTAATTGAAGAACAGGAAAAGCTGACGGAAGAATTAGCAATGGCTATCCAGAAGGCCACCAAACTTCAAGAGGTGGAGGATCTTTACCGTCCCTATAAACAAAAACGTCGTACCCGCGCCACGATCGCCAAAGAAAAGGGATTGGAACCTCTTGCTACCTACCTACTAACCTTGCCACAAACAGGTGATCTTTTAACAGAAGCTAGTCGTTATTTAGACGTCGAAAAAGGTGTTGAAACCGTAGAAGATGCTTTGCAAGGTGCAATGGATATTATCGCTGAACAAATATCCGATGATGCAGAGTACCGTAAATGGATTAGAGAAAAAACGTTCCAGAAAGCTACCATGCTTACAGAACAAAAGGAAAAAGAAGAAGACGGAAAAAATGTGTACGAAATGTATTATAGCTATTCAGAGCCTGTAAAAAAAGTGGTTCCCCATCGCGTTCTTGCCATTAATCGTGGGGAAAAGGAAGGTATCCTAAAGGTTTCATTGGAAGCCCCTGTGGAAGAGATTACTGCCTTTTTACAGCGAAAATTACTTACGCAGAAGACAATCGCTGAGGATTTGTTAAAGCAGACGATAGAGGATAGCTATAAGCGTTTGATTGCTCCTTCTATTGAGCGTGAGGTAAGAAATGAGTTGACGGAAGTAGCTGAGGAGAGAGCGATTCATATTTTTGCTGAGAATTTACGCAATCTATTGCTCCAGCCTCCGTTTAAAGGAAAAGTGGTATTAGGAGTTGACCCTGCCTTTCGAACAGGCTGTAAGCTAGCCATTGTTGATGATACCGGTAAAAAACTATACATAAATGTTATATATCCAACGCCACCGGTAAACAAAGTAAAAGAAGCTAGTGAAACAGTCAAAAAAATTATCGCAGAATATCAAGTGGATGTGGTAGCGATTGGTAATGGTACAGCCTCACGGGAAACAGAGCAGTTCGTTGCTGATGTATTAAAAGAAGTGAAGCGAGATGTCTCCTATATCATTGTGAATGAAGCAGGAGCTTCCGTGTATTCGGCATCAGCGTTGGCCAAAGAAGAATTCCCTGAGTTGGATGTAGCAGAGAGAAGTGCTATCTCCATCGCTCGCCGTCTACAAGATCCGTTGGCTGAATTGGTAAAAATCGATCCAAAATCAGTAGGTGTAGGGCAGTATCAGCATGATGTATCACAAACACGTTTAGCAGGAAGTCTTGAATTCGTCGTGTCGTCAGCGGTTAACCATGTTGGTGTCGATGTGAATACAGCTTCCGCTTCCTTGCTTCAATATGTATCGGGTGTAAACAAGCAAGTAGCATCAAATATTGTAAAGCTACGTGAAGAGAATGGAAAATTTAAAAACCGAGTACAATTAAAAAAGGTACCACGACTAGGTGCAAAAACCTATGAGCAATGCATCGGCTTCTTACGTGTTATGGATGGAGAGAATCCTCTTGATCGTACTCCTATTCATCCAGAATCATACGATGTTACGTATAAGCTGCTGAATCACTTGCAAATCAAGCCCGAGGAAATTGGCAGTGAAGCTTGTAAGAAGCAGATGATGGACATGTCCTTACTACAAATGGCATCAGAGCTTGAGACAGGCGAGCCAACGTTACAAGATATTGTAGACAGCTTGTTGCGTCCAGGACGTGATCCTCGTGATGAGTTACCTAAGCCACTCATGAGCAAAGATGTGTTGAAATTAACCGATCTTAGCAAAGGTATGAAAATGCAAGGAACCATTCGTAATGTAGTCGACTTTGGTGCTTTTGTTGATATCGGGCTGAAGAATGATGGACTTATTCATATTTCACAGCTAAAAAAAGGATTCGTAAAGCACCCTCTTGATGTTGTTGGTGTTGGGGATATCGTTGATGTCTGGGTTATGGATATTGATGAAAAACGTCAACGCGTTGGTATGACCATGATTTCACCAGAAGAATGACCTACAAATTATTTCTATGTCCATCCAACTTTGATGAGGTTTTGTGTTTTCGATCGCACAAAAAAGCCGTCCTATTCTTCAGGGCGGCTACTTTGTTTTTCTAAATATAGGAACCAACAACTGTTTAGCAATCGAATTTGTCTAACATCCTTCCCAAAGAAGGCGCGTTGTAGCTGTTTCCGCATCCATTGTGGCATAAAAATACCTCCTGCGCTTTCTTACTGGCATTGTATGCAGGAAAAGAGGCGGAGGTACCTGTCTGTATGGGTAAATACCCTATTTTTTTATATCTGGGACGGGAAAAATGCTACTCTTCTTCAGCCAAACCTTCTAGCTGTGCTTGTAGGGCGCGAATTTCGGTTAATAATGATAAAAGTGGATACTCTGTTTCATTCAAACAGGAAAAGCTGGCTTCCAACTCATTAATGTAGGAGAGACCATCTATGATTCTTAGTTCCTGTGAAAGGAGTTCCAGATCGCTACATTCACCTAGAACGTCTGGTAACTCTGGTCTTATGACTACGGTTAATTTGTCATGTTCTTTGTGCAATCGTTTAAGTAGGGCTAAAAGCTGATACATATGTGATGAGGGCATTTGTACAAAAAAAAGTCCGTTATTCTTTTGCAAAAGTAGATAGCGCATGAGAGCCTCCATCCTATAAAGTGACTTGCGTTCATGCACAAGTGTAGCGTAACCCTCAAGAAAAATTCAAGAGATTTTGTTATAGTAGTTACAGTCGGAAAAGTCTGGAGGGGAGATGCGTGAACGATAAGGAACTGCAAAAACTAGTAGAAGAGATATCTGTTCGTGATTTTGTCAAACCGTTTCGTCACAAAGCTCGCTTTAACTCACGTTTGCGTACGACTGGTGGTAGATATTTATTACGTACTCACGATCTGGAGTTTAATCCCCTTCATCATCTTGAACATGGTCAGGATGAATTGATTGGTATTATTAAGCATGAGTTATGCCATTATCACCTTCATTTGGAGGGAAAGGGCTATCGCCATCGTGATCAGGATTTCATACAATTATTACAACGGGTAGGCGGATCAAGATATTGCTCAAGAGTTAGCAAACAAAAAATAGTTCTACCATATCGCTATCAATTAATCTGCATGGACTGTGAATTTTCGTATAAAAGAAAGAAAAATATTAATCCAGCTCGCTATGTGTGTGGGAGGTGCCGGGGGAAATTGCGTATCGAGCCTTTACCGCAGGGATAGGGACTCGCCTTTACATGCCATTTTCGACAAGGCTATAATAAAAAGAAATGGAGGAATGGAAAGGCAATGACGTATGAGTTTGAGTTTACTAGTCAGCAAGCAACCCAAGAGTTTGCAGAAAAATTAGCTCAGCTGTTGATGCCAGGAGATTTCTTGGCGCTGGAAGGGAATTTAGGGGCTGGTAAAACCACGTTTACACAAGGACTAGCACGTGGGCTTGGAGTGAAACGTGTGGTTAATAGCCCAACCTTTACGATTATAAAAGAGTATGCTGGACGTTTACCGCTTTATCATATGGATGTGTATCGGGTTGCTGATCAGGTGGACGATTTAGGTCTTGATGAGTATTTTTATGGAGACGGTGTTTGTGTGGTGGAGTGGGCCTCTTTAATCCCTGATTATGTACCAGAGGATCGAATGACGATTCAATTGCTTCAACAAGGAGAGAATGTTCGCCTCTGCCGACTAGAGGCAATCGGAAAACGAAGTGAACAGGTAGGTAAGGAGATTGATCAACATGTGCGTGCTGGCAATTGATACATCCAACCTCGTACTTAGTGTCGCTGTGGTCGATGACTCACGAGTACTGGGAGAATGGACAAGTAACTTGAATAAGAATCACTCCGTCACACTGATGGATGGGATTTCCGTGTTATTGGATGAGCTGAATGTTGACCCGGAAGCATTGACGGGGATTGTCGTAGCTAAAGGACCTGGCTCTTACACAGGTGTCCGAATCGGAGTGGCCACTGCGAAAAGTATGGCCTGGTCGCTTGGGATTCCTGTTATTGGTATTTCGAGTTTGGAAGCGGTAGGGATGAATGCACTTCCTTTTACAGGTGGAATCGTTCCGTTATTTGATGCAAGGCGTGGTCAAGTATATACAGGGCTGTATCGAAGCAAAGACTGTCGGACGTTAGAAGTTCAGCTCAATGAACGAATTGTATTACTTACAGATTGGCTGGACTTGCTTCTTTCTGAAACAGGTGATGAGCCATTGCTATTTTTAGGAGAAGATTTGCATAAACACCGTGATATCATTATAGAAACGTTGGGGGACAAGGCGATTTTTGCAACTCCTGCCCTAAATCATCCGCGAGCGGCACATTTGGCGTGGAAGGGTCTTCAACAGCTTCAGGCAGGGAACGGCATTCATGCACATGACTTGGTACCTGAGTATCTACAGTTGGCTGAAGCAGAAGCCAAATGGATAGCGAAACAGGAAAAGTAGGGATATTACATGAGTGAGACACTACAAAAACAGATTGAATTTCGTTACATGACATTAGATGATGTAGAAAGAATTGCTGAGCTTGAACGTATCTGTTTTCCAACACCGTGGCCATTAGCAGCTTTTATTAATGAATTAACCATTAATCCGAATGCTAAGTATGTAGTAGCTATGTTAGACGGACAGGTTATAGGATATTGTGGTATGTGGCTGATTATTGATGAGGCGCATATCACAAATATCTGCATTCATCCTGACGTACGTGGTCAGAAAGTAGGATTACAGCTTATGAAACAGATGATGGCAGTTGCCATGGTATTGGGCGGCGAAAAAATGACCTTGGAAGTGCGTCCGTCTAACGATGTAGCCCGTAACTTATACACAAAATTAGGTTTTGAAGAGCAAGGACGACGAAAACGATATTATTCCGATAATAACGAAGATGCCATTATTATGTGGGTGAATTTACGTGAAGAGTAATCAACAATCTCGCTATATGAAGCGAGTACAACAACGTTATGAACAACAAATACAATCCAACCGACCAGTTTATATTTTAGGTATTGAGACGAGCTGTGATGAAACATCGGCAGCAGTGATTGAAAACGGCACTACGATCTTATCTAATGTGATTGCTTCCCAAGCAGATATCCACAAACGTTTTGGGGGGGTAGTACCCGAAGTAGCTTCTCGCAGACACGTGGAAAATATTACGGTGACCATTGAAGAAGCACTTGAGCTTGCTAATAAAAACTGGGACGACATCTCTGCTATCGCAGTTACATATGGCCCAGGGTTGGTCGGGGCCTTACTAGTGGGTGTAGCAGCTGCCAAAGCAATTTCCTTTGCAAAAGGTATCCCACTTATCGGTGTTCATCATATTGCGGGTCATATTTATGCGAATCGATTGGTGGAAGAAATGCAGTTTCCGCTGATCAGCTTAGTTGTTTCTGGTGGGCATACGGAGTTAATCTACATGAAGGAGCACGGACACTTTGAAATTCTAGGTGAAACGCGTGATGATGCGGCTGGAGAAGCATACGATAAGGTAGCACGTTCGTTGGATTTACCTTACCCAGGAGGACCGCATATTGATCGACTTGCTCATGAAGGTGAACCTAGCATTACCTTACCGAGAGCTTGGCTGGAGAAGAATTCTTATGATTTTAGCTTCAGTGGCTTAAAATCAGCCGTGTTAAACACCCTTCATAATGCAAAACAACGAGGAGAAGAGATCCCTGCAGCTAATCTAGCAGCAAGCTTTCAATCTTCTGTAGTTGAAGTGCTAGTGGAAAAAACCATTCGTGCCGCAAGAGAGTATCAGGCAAAACAAATATTATTAGCTGGTGGTGTAGCAGCAAATAAAGGTTTACGAGCGGCATTGAGTGAGCGGTGTGCGAAGGAAGGGCTGTCTTTAACTATCCCACCACTTATTCTTTGTACAGATAATGCGGCGATGATTGCGGCAGCGGGATTTGTCTCGTACCAACAAGGAAAATTTGCTCACCTCGATTTAAATGGTGTCCCTGGATTAGAGTTGACCAACCCTTTTTAGTGTATAGCTAAAAAGGGTTTTTTCGTGTCTGATTAACGGGTAATAGGATTTTGTCGAGTGGGGATGGGAAAGCTACTAGAGGTTGTTGAATGACCAGATAACTTATATACAATATCCACAGCAGTTTTTTAACAATTTTAATAACCCTGTTAGTATCTTTGTGGATAATGTGGATAACATTGATTAAAAATAAATAAATCTCTTGTTTATGGTTTTTTATCTGTTGAAATAGCTGTTTTAACTGTGGATAAATCTGTTGAAAAAATGTATATAACATAATTCGACAAAATAAATCAGGTTATTGTTATTAACAGGAGGAGTACCTTTATGAAAAAACAGTTGCTCCAGTGGATACTTATACTCGTCGTATTCTTTCAGATAAGCCTACCAAGAGAGGCATTTGCCAGTCCTACGGTTACTTCATCTTCACTAATAACAAAATCCATCTCTTCACACAACCGACAAGTGATTATTCTTGCAGTGGACATGCTTTCTTTTGATGATCTTCAAGAATTAAGGAAACGCCAACCTCTCGCTGGTTATATGCATAAGGCAGGTTATGCCGCATTAACGATGCGAACCGCTGGACCAAGGACAGCAGCTAATGGGTATCTGCTGATGGGGAGCGGAGGACAAGCTCAATACATAGAGGCTAGTGAAACCTTGTACCAGCGCGATGAAGCTACAGGAAATAGTGAAACAGCGGAGCAACGGATGAGCCATCTTACCAGTACCCATACGATGAACAAGAAGAGTGCCCTCCTTTATCCTGGTATTTATCGTTTGCAAAAAGAGAATGAAAACAAACCGTACACAGCCAGAATTGGATTAATGGGGGATGGTATTGAGCGGTCTGATCGCACCGTAGCCTTTTATGGAAATGCAGATTATGGTCAAAAGAAACAGCGACATGCCTCTTTGCTGGCTGTTACATCAACTGGAGAGATTAGGAAAGGGATTGTTTCCTCAGATATATTACTTGAAAAGGACTTCCGTTATCCATACGGATTGCGCACAAAGAAAGATTCGGTTTTACAACGGATATCAGGTGACCGAACTTCAAGTCTAATCATTTGGCAATATGGGGATTTGGCGAGATTATATAAACAAATGCCTGAGATGTCACTCCCTCACTTTGAACAGATGCATAATCAAATTATCGCTGATTTGGCAAAGGCAACAGGTCAAATTCTTGCTAAACTACAACCAGGACAAATGTTTTTACTAATGTCCGCAGATGCTAATCCCATTGCAATAAAAGAGAAAAAAGTGCTGACCCCCTTTCTCATGTGGACTTATTCAGGAGAAAAAGCAGGAGAGCTAACATCCATAACCACACGTCAACCGGGATTAGTGAGTGGATTAGATCTTTTACCCACCGTATATCATTGGATACGTCTACCTCTGCCCGAACATGTAATTGGACATGTCATCTATACCGAACCAAACCAATCAAGCCCATTAGTCTCTTTGACAGGAACGACTCATGGTAAAGACAATCAGTCGGAGTGGAAGATTGCAACCTTCTTTCAAAAGATAGAACGCATCCATCGCATATACGCAAACAGACCAAGTATTATTTATAGTTTCGTGATACTTCAGTTCGTTAGTTTATTGATAGGACTACTATTATGGTATAGGTATCAGCATCAACATAAGGCTGTTCCTTTGCACATTCGAAACTTCGTAAGATTTCTGCTTACTGCATTACTATTATTTCCATTTTTGCTTTTACTCGAACCTTTAGTGGATATCCCTTTACCGGTCTTTGCAACATTTTCGCTGTTAGTAGTGGTGGCTGGGATAATGGCCTATTGGTTATGCCAGCTTTCATTATCAACGAGTTTTTTGGTGATTGGGGCAATTACTACCATTGGATTAGTAGTAGATGGATTTACCGGGGCTCATTTGATGAGGCGCTCTTTCCTCGGGTATGACCCGGTCATTGGAGCGCGTTTTTATGGTATGGGCAATGAATATGAAGGAGTATTAATTGGTGCTAGCCTGTTGTTTTATGCCGCATATTATCAGTGGGAACAAGAGCGGGAAATCAAGCCAGTAAAAGGTGAAATGAATAAATTATCTCTGTCTGGTCTGATAATGATTGTAGTAAGTATGAGTATCATCCTCTGGTATTTGGTTTCTCCGCAGTATGGGACGAATGCAGGAGGATTTCTGGCTGCTGGCCTTGCGTATGTGGTTACATTGCTTCGGTTCTATCGAGTGCGTCTACACAAAACAAGCCTCCTCTTGATTGGAGGAAGCTTGTTAGTTGGTATTGCGAGTTTAATGATCATTAATCTAATGTCTGCTCAACCAATGACCCATGTAGGTAAGGTTGCTCATGATATTGTCACAGGGAACTGGAAAGAAGTGGGGCAGATTATTCGTCGTAAGCTGGACATGAATATCCACCTTATTCGTGTTTCTTTATGGAGCAAAGTGTTTTTTCTATCCCTGTTTATTATCAGTCTCATTAGCTTTTATCCACAGCAGTATATGCGTAGATTGTACACTAGGTATCCTGCGCTGGTTACGGGGTTTGGCGGTATCATGGCAGGATCGTTAGCTGGACTTTTTTTAAATGATTCGGGTATTGTATCAGCGGCTACCTCGATCGTCTTTTTTGTGAGTCCAGCATTACTCTTAACCTTACAGGAACAGAGAGTTACCCATAAACCTTAGTCGACCGACAGCTCTTCCCACTCTTCATACAATTGATCAATATCGATCCGCGCCTGGCTAATGAGATCATTTCGTTTCTGTGCTTCAACGTGATCGGAATATATATCAGGATGACATAGTTCTTCTTCCCACGTTGCAATCTTTTCCTCGTTATCCTGAATATTTTTTTCAATCTCTTCCAAACGACGTTGACGCTGACGTTCTTTTCGCTTCGCTTCTTTATCAAGCTCATAAGTACTTTTCTCTGGAGAGCTTAGCTTGGTAGCCGAAGCTTTTTGATTTGTTTGATCGATCTTTTCCTGTGCTTGTTCTACTAGCTCTTGCTTTTTTTCCACATAGTAATCGTAGTTACCCAGATAGCTTGTTACCCCAGTTGGAGACATCTCTAGAACACGAGTAGCCATTTTGTTTAGGAAATAGCGATCATGGGATACGAATAAAATCGTTCCGGGATAATCATATAGAGCGTTTTCTAATACTTCTTTACTGATGATATCTAGATGGT
Source organism: Brevibacillus laterosporus (assembly GCA_007833815.1). Classification (NCBI taxonomy): domain Bacteria; kingdom Bacillati; phylum Bacillota; class Bacilli; order Caryophanales; family Paenibacillaceae; genus Brevibacillus; species Brevibacillus laterosporus. The sequence continues at coordinate 1,477,234 of CP033464.1, forward strand.
TAGTAGGCTCGTCAAAAATCAAGAAATTGGCTTCTTTGAGCATTAATTTAGCTAACGAGACGCGCGCACGCTCTCCACCTGACAAGTCGCCAATTCTCTTTAACACATCATCGCCACTAAACAAGAAGTTTCCAAGAATGGTGCGGACCTCTTTTTCCTGCATATGGGGATAATCATCCCATAACTCCGCTAAAATGGTATTACTCATATTTAACTCACGTTGTTCTTGATCATAGTAGCCAATGGTAACATTACTTCCGAGGTCCACCTGTCCCTGTTTAGCTGTAAGTTGACCCACAACTGTTTTAAGTAAAGTGGACTTACCGATACCATTTGGCCCTACTAAAGCTACGCGTTCTTCTCTTTCTAGATCAAAGGTCAATTGAGAAGAAAGAGTGACTTCTTCATACCCAATTGCAAGATTGTGAACTTTAAGCACGTTATTTCCGCTCATTTTTGCAATTTCAAAGGAGAAGTGGGCAGATTTGTTGCCAGCAATCGGTTTTTCCATACGATCCATCTTTTCAAGCGTTTTACGTCTGCTCTGTGCTCGTTTGGTCGTAGAGGCTCTGGCGATATTACGCTGAACGAAATCCTCCAATTTGGCAATCTCATCCTCTTGTTTTTCGAAGCGGCGTATCTCCTGCTCTAAACGAAGGGCCTTTTGATCCAAATAACGGCTGTAGTTACCTACATAGCGTTGAGCTTGATGACGATCAATTTCATAGACGATATTCACTAGCTTATCCAAAAAGTAACGGTCATGGGAAACTACGAGAATAGCACCTTTATAATTTTGTAAATAGACTTCTAGCCAGGAGAGCGTTTCAATATCCAGATAGTTAGTTGGCTCATCCAATAGCAATAAATCAGGGGACTGCAGTAGTAACTTTGCTAGTGCCAGACGTGTTTTTTGGCCACCACTTAATGTATAAATGGGTGTCTCATAATCCATGTCAGAAAAACGAAGGCCGTGAAGTACGCCACGAATGCTAGCTTCATAACTGTAACCGCCTTTTTCCTTAAAAGCTTCCGTACGATGTGAATATACCTCCATGATTTGCTGATATTTCTTTTCATCTTCAAAGACAGCAGGATCACCCATCATAGCTTCCATCTTACGTAGCTCTTTTTCCTCTGTTTGGAGATGCTCGAAAACAAGCAACATCTCTGCCCAGATGGAGTTGTTGGATTCCAGCCCACTGTTTTGGGCAAGGTAACCAATTGTTACTTCCTTTGGCTTGCGAAGTACTCCGCTATCATAGCTAAGTTCGCCTGCTATAATTTTCATCAGCGTAGATTTCCCGGCACCATTTACACCGACTAAACCGATGCGCTCTAACGTTTGTACTTGTAAAGATATATCCTGTAAAATGGTTTCAACACCATACGACTTCGTAATGTGTTCTGCTTGTAATAAAATCATAACTTTCACCCCGAGATGTTATTCAGATCTCTATCCTAATAAGTGTACCTAAAGCAGAGGTCAGGAACAAGGGGAGCCGATCAATAGTTGGGCAAATGAGGGGGTAAAGTATGAACGTACAAGAGAAAAAGCGTTTGAGACAAGAGATTATAAGAGTGCGTGATCTGTTGAGTAAAGAAGCTTGCTTGGAAAAATCTTATAAGGCCACACAACATTTGTGGAGTATTCATCATGTGAAACATGCCCGAAGCATTATGTGTTTCAGTTCGTTTGGAAGTGAAATTGATACTTGGTCTTTTATAGAAGAAGCGAGAGAACGCCATATACAGATTAGCCTTCCTTTAACTGAGCGTGAAAGAAAAAAAATAACACCTTATACATACGAAGGTAGAAACAGCTTGAAGAAGGGGGCTTACGGTATATGGGAACCAGACCCTATCCATTCAACAGAAATGAAGCTATCAAATATTGATGTCATTATCGTACCCGGTGTGGCGTTTGATCAACAAAAAGGGCGTGTAGGCTATGGAGCGGGTTATTATGACCGATTCTTTGCCAGCTTGCCACACGAACCAAGGCGGATTGGATTTTGTTTTGCTATGCAAGTGGTAGAAAAGGTGCCAATGGAACCTTTTGATATGCGTCTACATCAAATCGTCACCGAAGAGGGAATTATCTGAATTTGCAACAATTTGGACATACATTACACCATTCCCAAAAAGATGGTATTGTATAATTGTGATGGTATTGGAGGAGGGTTTAACATGTCAGGATGGAAAATAGGCATCATTACAGCTAGTGATTCAATTGCTGGTGGGGAAAGAGAGGATGATCGAATTCAGTTGGTGCGAGGTTTAGTCAAACAGCACTTGCATACGGAAAACATTATTTACCGTTGTTTGCCGGATGATATGGAAGAACTGAAGGAGCATATGATCGAATTGGTAGATCGAGAAAAATGCGATATTCTCATTACCACAGGTGGAACAGGATTGAGTCCGCGCGATGTTACACCAGAAGTAACGTCATGGGTAATTGATCGTCCAGTACCTGGCTTGGCGGAGGAGATGCGTCGTGCTGGTTTGAAGCAATCTCGCCGTGCTATGTTAACACGTGCTGTTGCAGGCACTAGAGGCAACAGTTTGATCTTTAATTTACCAGGAAACCCCAAAGGAGTCGAGGTCTGCTTTGTAGCTATCGCAGACATGTTGCCGGATGCTTTGCATATTTTGCAAGGATCAGAAGAAGCCGGTGAAGACTGGGGTGGAATTGGATGGTAGAAAAGCCAAATTTTAAAGTCGTGCCTGTCCGCGAAGCGGTGGGCATGATTTTGCCTCATGATATGACGCAGATTTTACCCGGGGAGTTTAAGGGTAGGCTGTTTAAAAAAGGGCATGTTATTAAAGCGGAAGACATAGAGCCACTGCTCTCCATCGGAAAAGAACATATTTATATTATGGATATGCCTTCTGGATATATCCATGAAGAAGAAGCAGGTCAAAGAATTGCACATGCTGTTACTGGTTCAGGTCTTATTTTGACAGAGCCCTATGAAGGTAAGGTATCAATGAAGGCTAGGACAAATGGACTTTGTAAAATCAATGAGCAGGCTGTTCATGCTTTAAATGAATTAGAAGGTATCGCCCTTTCCACTATTTTAACTAATCAAGTGGTAACAGAGGGGCAGTCTGTAGCTGCTACTCGCATTATCCCTTTGATTATGAAAGAAGAAAGTATTTTCGTTTTGGAACGTTTGGCTAAGCAATTTGAGGGGCCTATCGTTGATGTATTACCGATCCCTGCTCGAAAAGTAGGGGTGGTCATAACTGGAAGTGAAGTTTATAAAGGACGAATTGAAGACAAATTTGGTCCATCCATTAGAGCAAAGGTGGAAGCGTTGGGCTCTCAGGTAGTAGAACAGCGTTTTGCCCCAGATGATAAAGAGATCATACAACAAGAGATAGAGTACTTTTTGGCGAAAGGAGTCGACCTGATCTGTGTAACAGGCGGCATGTCTGTTGATCCAGATGATAAGACGCCTGGAGCCATTGCTGGTGTTGGCTCTGATGTAGTTCGTTATGGGACTCCGATGTTACCTGGTTCCATGCTAATGATTGCTTATAAAGGGGACACCCCCATTGTAGGGTTACCTGGAGCTGTGATGCATGAGCCGGTTACATCATTTGATGTTTTTTTACCTAGAATCCTGTGCGGAGAACACATCCAAGAATGTGATATGACACGACTTGGTTATGGTGGTTTGCGGAAGTGTTAATAATCAAATGTGGGAGATGTTTATTATGAGTGGTATTGGAGCTTCAGGTTTTATTATATTGATCATTTTAGCTGTCATCTTTTTTGGACCTAAAAAGCTTCCAGAATTAGGCCGAGCTATGGGCAGTACTTTACGTGAGTTCAAAAAGGCTACAAGTGGACTTGCCAGTGATGATTTTGACGAGGATAAAAAAGAAAAAGCAGCTGAAAAACAGTTGGTTACGGCTACTGCCAAACCGGCAGAAAAAGTGGAAAGCTCGGAGCAAATTGATCGTGAAAAGTTGGAACGTGAAATTCGTGAGCGTTTGGAACGCGAGCGTCTAGAAAAGGAGATTCGCGCAAAAATCGAGCAGGAACGTAAAGAAGCGTCCTCTTCCAGCGAACCAAACGCGTAAGAATTAAGAAGGTAGGCAGGTTGGATGAGCAAACAAAGAGAAATGACCTTATGGGAACATATTGGCGAATTGCGTAATCGTCTTTTACTTGTTTTAATCATTTTTGTTATCGGATTAGCAGTGGGACTTTACTACGCAGGACCTGTTGTTATGTATCTACAACAAACGCCTATGGCTGATCTTTCTATGAATACTTTGGTTTCCTTGAAACCTTCAGATGCCCTACAGGTGTATATGCAGTTTGCCTTTTTGGTTTCTATGATTATAACTACACCAGTATTTTTGTTGCAATTGTGGGCATTTATTAAACCAGGATTAAAGCCGAATGAAACAAAATTAACCTTATCGTTTATTCCAGTTATTTGTCTTTTGTTTCTAGTTGGACTAGCTTTTGGGTATTACGTTGTTTTTCCAATAGTCATCTTGTTTATGACAAACATCAATGTAGAGTTAGGTACTCCTGTCATGTGGGGGTTAGGTGAGTATTTCTCCTTTATGTTTAACATGATTGTACCGTTTGGATTTTTGTTTGAACTCCCAATCTTGGTGATTTTGCTAACAAGATTGCGAATCATTAATCCGATAAGGCTCTCAAAAATCAGAAGATACGCATATTTTATTTTGGCTTTTATTGCTATTGTGATTACACCTCCGGATTTTATGAGTGACTTTATTGTGATGATTCCGTTGTTTGTTTTGTACGAGATTAGTGTGTTACTGTCTAAAGTCATCTACCGTCGACAATTGAAAGAAGATGAATTGTGGGAACGTGAATATGGTATGATGGAAGATCAAACTGATCAAGCAACTAAATAGTTTTATTTAAAAGAGCATAGGTTATATTTATGCTCTTTTTGGTAAATATAGTTGCAGATATTGATATGAACCAGTACGATCTTTAGTAAGAAGCCAAAAAATGGAGGTGCTTGAAACTTGAACGAAAATTATTCGGAGCAAGTGTATAGGGAAGAGAGTAACTTTCCAAAAATTTTAAGATTGTTTGCGATTTCACTATTGGTGTCTACGATTGGTAGTGCTGTAGGAACAGCGTTTGTCCCCCAGCCTTTATCTTGCCACTTGTTGTTGTTGAATTGCTGATGCTGGTTGGTGCCTTTTTTATGCGCCGCAAGGGAGTTCGAATCGGCTATGGATTCTTATTTACCTTTGTGTTTATAAGTGGGATTACACTTGGACCAACTCTTCAATATTACGCAATGAAAAATGGAGCCATGTTGGTTAATGCAGCTTTCTTAATCACTACGGTTATCTTTATTTCATTGGCTGGTTATGCCTATGTATCTAAACGTGACTTCAGTTCATTGGGCGGCTTTCTGTTTGCAGCCCTCATTGGCCTGATTTTGTTACAGGTACTAAATATGTTTATCCCACTAGGTACTGGAATGCAGTTGTTGATGGCATCTGGAGGAATTGTTATTTTTAGTGGTTATATTCTGTATGATGTTTCGCAGTTTAAACACGGGGTAGCAGATGATGATATCCCAATGGCTGTTATATCGCTATACCTCGATTTCATTAACTTGTTCTTATCTTTACTTCGTCTCTTAGGAATTTTAAGTAGCGATGATTAATCCTCGATAAAACGAACGAAACCCCCTTCTGGATTATTTTTAGGAGGGGGTTTCTGCATGCTATGTCTTCTTGCATAAGTCAATCATATTGGGATCATATCGTTGCATAAACAGTTTTATTCCTGCATAGCTCCTTTTTCTCAGGCAAATACTATACGGACGAAAGGGCTGTAAAAAGGAGTGAGATAGGTGAGCAAAAGAAAATGGATCGTAGCATCAGCCATTTTTTTATCCGTATCAGCGGTTGTTGGTTTTACCATCATGAAAGCGGGAGCGGTACCGGGCATTTTTCAATACTTTTACAAGGGTGAACAAAAGGCATCGACTACCATTAAAGGGAATGATCCGGGGGGGGCTCAGATAGCTGGAGAAAGTGTAGAGCTATTTGATAGTGATCAACAAAAGGTGGTATCTCATTATCAAAACACCACCCAGTTTCAAAAAGAAGCTCAAACGATCTTACAATCAGTAAGTGGGAGAGTCCAAGATATTAGTCCACAGTTGGGGCATTGTTATATTTTAAAAATTCCTGTAGCTCCACCAATGAAATTATCTGTCACAGGAGCAAAGCTTGAAGATACAATCTTACGTGTTTTTGTTGTGATGCCAAAAAATGGTGAACGCAAACCATGGCTTATTCTGCATAATCAACGTGAAGAAACTCTTTTGGTGGAGTTTACTAAAGATGTAGGTGCAATCCATGAGCTCATCAAGAAATGAGCTATTTGTTTGAAGAGAGTTTAACAAAGTTCTCGGTAAAGTAATCAGCAGAGACGCCTACGCCCAGCTCTTCAAATCGTTTTTCCAATACATTTTTGCGATGCCCCAAACTATTTAACCAACTTTGGTACGCTTCAATGGCATCGGGAAATCCTGCAGAAATATTTTCTCCTGCAATTTGATAGGTTAGACCATTTTTCTTTAGGCGATCAAAAGGGGATAAGCCAGTTGTCGCGGAGATATGATCAAAATATTGATTGCGCTGCATGTCGACGCTATGACTGCGGGCTGTGATAGCTGCTTTTTCGTTCCAACGAAGGGCTGGTACTTGATAACGATATCGAATTACATTGGTTAAATCTAAAATCTGACTCTCCATAGCCCGATCAATCTCCTCCTGACTTTTTTTATTAGGAATAGGGGGAGTGAAATTGGGTGCTTCCCCTGTATACGTCCACTTTGTCTCGTAGAATCCACCTTGAAGAAGAGTTAACTTGTCTATGATGCGGATACCAGTCACCTTCTGCTGGTTATGCTTGTCCAAGTAAAATAAAACAGGAATATCTCCCACAAGTTGTAAAGGTCGCTCCTCGCGATCATTTTTTATTTCAACAAACGTATCCTCATAAGAAAAGGTGACTCCCTCCTGTAAAGAAAAACTTCTTTTTAGCATATCGTACGACGTACCAATACGTATTTGATTGGTAAGTGCTGCTTTTGGGCTATTAGAAAACACATCTACAACCTTTCCTTTTAAAACACCAACCTGTATATAATGATCAGGATGTTTATTATAAATCCACCAGTCATAACCGAATAAGCTAGGATCTTGACGGTCAGGTTTACCTAAAATAGTCTCCACTTGCTGGGCACTCATATGCAAAGAGATCTCGAAAATAGTGGGGGTAGAACTGGCGAACTTCGTTGGAGATTCTTGATTCTTGTCTTTACTAGATGAAATTTGTTTAAGAGAGGGAGTTGCTATCTGCTGGTTATTCTGCTGAAGAGGCAGTTTAGCAGAGGCGGTGTGACCAGGTGTTAGTGTTGTGAGGAAAACGGCTTTTGTTGTTGCTTTTACTGTTTCAATCACGCTAGCTGAAGTAGCATTGGCATGTTTATCAGAGGTTGGTGTGTTTAGCGTGTTTGGCATTGAGAAGAGAGGGGAAAATATCATCTTCATATGTGTCTTCATCTCATTTGACGAATGTGAGCTTGCTTGTAACAAAGCGAAAAGCGAAAGTCCAAGAGCTGAAACTAGAAACCAGCTTTTCTTACGCATGTATTATTCCTCCTCGCAATCTAGCAAATCATTCTCTACTTTATCTATAAGTGCAAGTAGGGAAGGGTAGAACTAATAAATAGAGTTTTGTAGAAAAGAAAAGAAGGTGGAATAAGAGAGTCACAGAAGATATATATATTAAGAGTCCAGATGCTTAGTTTTCCCGCTTACAGGGATAGAAGTCTTTTTGTCTGCAAAAATACTTGCAAAGCATTCTGTGATTTATTATTATAGGAATTGGGTGTTAGCACTCCCTAAAGGTGAGTGCTAACCATTTAAGAAAAATTATGTACTATCTTTGAGGAGGGTGTTTTTTGTGTTGAAGCCATTAGGTGATCGTGTCGTACTTGAACCAATTTCTAAAGAAGAAACAACTGCTAGTGGTATCGTTTTGCCTGATACTGCAAAGGAAAAACCACAAGAAGGTCGTATTGTTGCAGTAGGTTCTGGTCGCATTGAAAACGGTGAGCGTATCGCCCTTGAAGTTAAAGAAGGCGATAAAGTAATCTTCTCTAAATATGCTGGTACAGAAGTGAAACTGGACAACAAAGAATTCTTGGTACTTCGTGAGTCCGATATTTTAGCAGTTATCGGCTAAGGTACCGTAACATAATGAGTGATCCTAAACACATATTTCTATTTGGAGGTTGAGTATTAGATGGCAAAGCAAATCAAGTTCTCCGAAGATGCACGTCGTTCCATGTTGCGCGGTGTAGAATCTCTTGCAAATGCAGTTAAAGTAACACTTGGACCAAAAGGCCGTAACGTGGTTCTAGAGAAAAAATTCGGTTCTCCATTGATTACAAATGATGGTGTAACGATTGCAAAAGAAATCGAATTAGAAGATGCTTATGAAAACATGGGTGCTCAATTGGTTAAAGAAGTTGCTACTAAAACCAACGATATCGCTGGTGACGGTACTACTACTGCAACTGTGCTTGCTGCTTCCATGATTCGTGAAGGTCTAAAAAACGTAACTGCTGGTGCTAACCCAATGGTGATTCGTCGTGGTATTGATAAAGCGGTTCGCGCTGCTGTAGAAGAGATCCATGCAATCGCAAAACCAGTAGAAAGCAAATCTGCAATCGCACAAGTTGCTTCTATCTCTGCTGATGATCAAGAAGTAGGTAGCTTGATTGCTGAAGCTATGGAAAAAGTAGGAAAAGACGGTGTTATCACTGTTGAAGAATCCAAAGGCTTCGTAACTGAGCTTGAAGTGGTTGAAGGTATGCAATTTGACCGTGGATACGCTTCTCCTTACATGATCACTGATACTGATAAAATGGAAGCTGTTCTTAGCAATCCATTTATCTTAATCACTGATAAAAAAATCGGAAACATCCAAGAAGTATTGCCTGTACTTGAGCAAGTGGTACAAAGTGGTAAGCCACTAGTTATCATTGCTGAAGATGTTGAAGGCGAAGCTTTGGCTACTTTGGTAGTTAATAAATTGCGTGGTACATTCACAGCAGTAGCGGTTAAAGCTCCTGGATTTGGTGATCGTCGTAAAGCAATGCTGCAAGATATCGCTACCCTAACTGGCGGTGAAGTAATTACTGAAGAGTTGGGTCTTGATCTCAAGGCTACAAAAATTGAACAATTGGGTCGTGCTGCGAAAGTTGTTGTTACAAAAGAAAACACAACAATCGTTGAAGGTTCTGGAGAAAAAGCAGCTATCGAAGGTCGCGTAGCGCAAATCCGTCAACAAATCGAAGACACTACTTCTGAATTCGATCGTGAAAAACTGCAAGAGCGTTTGGCTAAATTAGCTGGTGGCGTTGCGGTGGTTAAAGTTGGAGCTGCTACAGAAACTGAGTTGAAAGAGAAGAAGCTTCGTATTGAAGATGCTCTGAACTCTACTCGTGCAGCTGTAGAAGAAGGTATCGTAGCAGGTGGTGGTACTACACTAATTACTGTTATGCATGCTATTGAGAAGCTAGATCTTCAAGGTGAAGAAGGTCTAGGTGCTAAGATCGTTCTTCGTGCTTTGGAAGAGCCTGTACGCCAAATCGCAGCAAATGCTGGTTTGGAAGGTTCAGTAATCGTTGAGCGTTTGAAAAAAGAAGAAGTAGGCATTGGTTTCAATGCTGCTACTGAACAATGGGTTAATATGATTGAAGAGGGTATTGTAGACGCAGCTAAAGTAACTCGTTCTGCTCTATCTAATGCTGCTTCCGTTGCTGCTATGTTCTTGACTACAGAAGCGGTTGTAGCAGATAAACCAGAAGAAAATAAACCTGCAATGCCAGACATGGGTGCTATGGGTGGCATGGGCGGAATGGGTATGATGTAAGAAGCCATACCCGGCTTATGAAGAGGTGACGTTTACGTCACCTCTTTTTTATTTCTTTTTGCAAGTGCAATGCTTAGTCGATAATAGCCCATGTTTAAGTTAGGTCTTCTACTAGGAAGCTACATATTAAAAGAAGCTTCCTTTTTGTATAATGTAGATGGTCATAATCGCATTGCGTTGAAGAAAGTACCTGCGATTTTTATGGAATGTTTACAAGGATCAAAAAAACAAATAGAAAAAATGAAAAAAGCTTGCATAAACAGTCAGTAATTTGGTATTATAAAAAACGTC
>CP033464.1:1490000-1492500 GCA_007833815.1 Brevibacillus laterosporus
GAAGGACGCAGCGAACTGCGATAAGCCTCGGGGAGTGGTAAGCACACTTTGATCCGGGGATTTCCGAATGGGGGAACCCACCATCTGTAATGGGATGGTATCCTTCACTGAATACATAGGTGATGAGAAGGCAGACCCGGTGAACTGAAACATCTAAGTAGCCGGAGGAAGAGAAAACAATAGTGATTCCGTCAGTAGTGGCGAGCGAACGCGGAAGAGCCTAAACCGTAGGATTTATCCTACGGGGTTGTGGGGCGTTTCATATAGGAGTTACAAAGGACAGATGTAGGTGAACAGTTTGGGAAGACTGACCAAAGAGCGTGATAGTCGCGTAACCCAAACATCTGTCCCTCCGAGACCAACCCCGAGTAGCGCGGGACACGAGAAATCCCGTGTGAATCTGGCAGGACCATCTGCTAAGGCTAAATACTACCTAACGACCGATAGTGAACCAGTACCGTGAGGGAAAGGTGAAAAGCACCCCGGGAGGGGAGTGAAATAGTACCTGAAACCGTGTGCTTACAAATAGTCGGAGCACTTTCTATGTGTGACGGCGTGCCTTTTGTAGAATGAACCGGCGAGTTACGATAGCGTGCGAGGTTAAGTCGAAGAGACGGAGCCGCAGCGAAAGCGAGTCTGAATAGGGCGAAAGTACGTTGTCGTAGACCCGAAACCGTGTGATCTAGCCATGTCCAGGGTGAAGGTAGGGTAACACCTACTGGAGGCCCGAACCCACGCACGTTGAAAAGTGCGGGGATGAGGTGTGGCTAGCGGTGAAATTCCAATCGAACTCGGAGATAGCTGGTTCTCCCCGAAATAGCTTTAGGGCTAGCCTCGGATTTAGAGTCTTGGAGGTAGAGCACTGATTGGACTAGGGGCCCTCATCGGGTTACCGAATTCAGTCAAACTCCGAATGCCAAGTACTTATATCCGGGAGTCAGACGGTGAGTGCTAAGATCCATCGTCAAAAGGGAAACAGCCCAGACCATCAGCTAAGGCCCCCAAGTGTATGTTAAGTGGGAAACGATGTGGAGTTGCCCAGACAACCAGGATGTTGGCTTAGAAGCAGCCACCATTTAAAGAGTGCGTAATAGCTCACTGGTCGAGTGACTCTGCGCGGAAAATGTAACGGGGCTAAACATACCGCCGAAGCTATGGCAGTCCTTATGGACTGGGTAGGGGAGCGTTCCAAGCAGCAGTGAAGCCGTATCGTAAGGAGCGGTGGAGCGCTTGGAAGTGAGAATGCCGGTGTAAGTAGCGAAAAGACAAGTGAGAATCTTGTCCACCGAAAGCCTAAGGTTTCCTGGGGAAGGCTCGTCCTCCCAGGGTTAGTCGGGACCTAAGCTGAGGCCGAAAGGCGTAGGCGATGGACAACTGGTTGATATTCCAGTACCACCTCTGTTCCGCTTGAGCAATGGCGTGACGCAGGAGGATAGGGTGAGCGGCCTATTGGATGGCCGTCTAAGCAGTAAGTGTGGTGTGTAGGCAAATCCGCACACCAGTAAGCACAAGCTGTGATGGCGAGGGAAATTATAGTACCGAAGTCCCTGATTTCACACTGCCAAGAAAAGCGTCTAGCGAGGAACAAGGTGCCCGTACCGCAAACCGACACAGGTAGGCGAGGAGAGAATCCTAAGGTGCGCGGGATAACTCTTGCTAAGGAACTCGGCAAAATGGCCCCGTAACTTCGGGAGAAGGGGCGCCTCGGTAGGGTTTATAGCCCGAGGAGGCCGCAGTGAAAAGGCCCAAGCGACTGTTTAGCAAAAACACAGGTCTCTGCGAAGCCGCAAGGCGAAGTATAGGGGCTGACGCCTGCCCGGTGCTGGAAGGTTAAGGGGATGGGTTAGCGCAAGCGAAGCTTTGAACCGAAGCCCCAGTAAACGGCGGCCGTAACTATAACGGTCCTAAGGTAGCGAAATTCCTTGTCGGGTAAGTTCCGACCCGCACGAAAGGCGTAACGACTTGGGCGCTGTCTCGGCAAGAGACCCGGTGAAATCATAATACCTGTGAAGATGCAGGTTACCCGCGACAAGACGGAAAGACCCCATGGAGCTTTACTGTAGCCTGGTATTGAAACTTTGTGCATCATGTACAGAATAGGTGGGAAGCTGTGAAGCGAGGGCGCCAGCCTTCGTGGAGCTGTCGTTGGGATACCACCCTTGATGTACGGAGTTTCTAACTTGCCGCCCTTATCGGGTGGAAGGACCATGCCAGGTGGGCAGTTTGACTGGGGCGGTCGCCTCCTAAAGAGTAACGGAGGCGCCCAAAGGTTCCCTCAGAATGGTCGGAAATCATTCGTAGAGTGTAAAGGCACAAGGGAGCTTGACTGCGAGACCTACAAGTCGAGCAGGGACGAAAGTCGGGCTTAGTGATCCGGTGGTTCCGCATGGAAGGGCCATCGCTCAACGGATAAAAGCTACCCTGGGGATAACAGGCTTATCTCCCCCAAGAGTCCACATCGACGGGGAGGTTTGGCACCTCGATGTCGGCTCATCGCATC
>CP033464.1:2407500-2655000 GCA_007833815.1 Brevibacillus laterosporus
AGTTGAATTGCTCACAAGCAAAGAGAGCTCTAACCGTAACCATGTTTCTGGCTACATTTTGCCTACCCAACCTGTTCAAACTCCGAATTCGACTGCGGGTAATGGGCAACAGACAAATGGAGCAAACAGTACTGCAAATGTGGCGAAGCCTAAACCTGTGAGTGGAATTTTAGAAGATTACGACTCGGTTGGAAAATTACTGATCATGCGTAAAATTTCATTGGATCAAAAGATAAGCCCGAATGATGCGGTTATCACGTCTGGTCTGGGGGGTATGATTCCTAGTAAGCTGCCAATCGGTGTGGTGGTCAAAACAGAACCGGGTGACTATGGTTTAACTCAAACTGCCTATATTAGACCATACGCCGATTTCACATTGATTTCCGATGTATTGGTTATTGATCGCAAGTCTGTGATGACACCGGCTGGTGAGATGGTCCCTTCTGGTCAAGGCACCACTCAGGAATCGAAGGGAAAAGGGGGCAAATAGTATGTTTTCACGAACGAAATTGTCCCTCTTTTTACTAATGTTGTTTATATTGGAAGGATCGGTCGTACAAGTTTTTGTACCGAGTGCATGGGGGATGTCTTACGAGACAATTCCCCGCTTTGCTTTGGTCGGAACAATCCTGATTTCTTTGTTTATCGGTAGACGAGAAGGATTACTATATGGATTGGTCTTTGGGCTGTTACAAGATGTTGTTTTTGGTCATATCATTGGTGTGTATACGTTATCTATGATGGTAGCAAGTTACCTTGCTGGACTGGTCTTAATGCTATTTCATCGTAGCTTTGCCGTGGTGTTTACAACTCTTCTTCTAGTTCTGTTTGGACATGAGTGGCTTACTTATACACTATTCCGTTTGTTTGTTACCAATCCTGTAGATGTGCAGTGGACACTTACTCACGAAATCTTCCCGACGGTTCTTCTTAATATGGTGTTTGCGGCATTCGTCTATGTGCCAATGAAAAAGCTTTGTTTGCAAGTGCAAGAAAACAAAGAGCGCTCTCATGAGTAGGATCTGACAGAAGGAGGAGTAGCTCGAATGGGAGAGAACCAAGAACAACCTAAATCCCATATTGCCACTAGATTAAACGTTTTGTTTTTTTTCGTATTTCTGTTTTTTGCTGCTGTTATTTTACGCCTTGCCTACGTACAAATCGTAGAAGGAGAACAATATCAGCACGATTTAGAAAAATATAGTATTAGACAATTGCCAATACCTGCACCCCGTGGTCGTATCTTAGATGTGAACCACAATGTGTTGGTCTCGAATAAGCCTGTCTTTACCGTTACGTACACCTCTGAGCAAAAGCGGGCGGTTGACGAAGAGGCAGTAGCTGAAAAATTGACAGGCTTGCTCCAAATGGACGAAAAGATGGGTACCGACAAAGAGTTGGTTAAAAAAGCAACTGAACTACGTACGACATTGCCTGTCACTTTAAAGCCTGAGCAATCTCAGAAGGTAATCCAGCAATTGACTCCCAAAATTAATGCTCTACCAAATCCTTCTCATCTAAAGGGAATGAAAGACTATGATTTGGTAAAGACAGCTTTTTCTTTGGGACTTACAGTTCGTTCACCTTTTGATGAAAATGATCGTGAAGCTTTGCAAAAAAAATTGCCAGCAACGATTAATGTAGACGGAAAGAACGTGGATACAAAGACAGCGTATGATCGAGAATTGTTAAAGTACATCATCACCGCAAACATCCCGTACCCAATTGCTCTTGAAGACAAAGTAAAGGAATCTTTGCAAAAAGAAGTAAATTTGCTCTTAAGTAAGATGCCTACTGTAAATGAGCTTAGTAGCAAAACAGATGCAGAATTACTTCAGTATACTGCCATGTTTGATTTGGATGTTGCATTGCCACTTACACCTGAACAACGCAAGTATCAGTGGCATCGCATTAGTATCTTAAATAGTATTCGAGATTATAGCATGCCTAAATTTATTCCTCGCCGTATCAAGGAGAATGCTACCGAAATTGAAGTAGCCAAAATCAATGAAAATTTAAGTGAATTGCCTGGTATTAATGTAATCGTTGAACCTGTTCGTCAAATTAGGCAAGATGAGGATGGAGCCTTTGCTACACATATCCTTGGGTATATCAGTCCTATAAATGCAAGTCAGGTCAATGAGTATCTCGCAATGGGGTATTCCAAGACAGATCGCATTGGTGTCGAGGGTTTAGAGAGATATTATGAGAAAGATTTACGCGGAAAAGATGGCATTATGGACGTGCAGGTAAATAAGGATGCAGAAACGGTAGTGAAAGGACAATCTCGTGCAGCAATACCTGGTAATGACTTGGTCTTGTCCCTAGATTATCGATTCCAAAGTAAAGTGGAAGAAATCCTGAAACGAAATGTCAATGAGATGAGACGTTCTGCCAAAGGAAAAGTAGATTCTGCTTCAGCCGTCGTGATGAATCCTAATACGGGTGAGGTTTTGGCCTTGGCCAACTACCCTGACTATGATTTAAATCTTCACTATAATCGTAAGCAATTCAATGAAAACTATGAGAAAGTGGTTGCTCCCGCGCAGCTTAACAACGTAACACGGGGTGTCTTTCCGCCAGCTTCTACGGTTAAACCGATTTCGGTGATGATGGCTTTACAAGAGAAGCTAGTTACACCATATGAGTCGATTTATGATCCAGGCTATTTCCAGTTCGGTGATGTAAAGAAGCGTAACTGGAAACTGAGTGGTCATGGTCAAGTTGACGCAAGGCGGGCAATAGCCGTGTCCAATAACACGTACATGTACACAATGGGATGGAGATTGAAGGAGCGCGAACTAGCAAAAGGAAATAGCTATCGTGAATCCTTCAAGGTTATTAGTTTTTACAATCAGCAATTTGGACTAGGTGTTAAAACGGGCATTGATTTGCCGAGTGAAAAGTCAGGCTGGCCAGCTCCGACATTTGAAATGGGACGTATTGCCGATGCTCTTATTGGACAGTATGATAGTTTTACGCCTATACAATTAGCCCAATATGTTTCTATACTCGCAAATGGTGGCTATCGAATCCGTCCGCATATGGTTAAAGAAATCCGGAAGGGGTCCGTTGATCCGAAGACCCCAGGTGATGTGATTACAACAATAGAGCCAAAGGTATTAAATAAAATTGATATTGACCCAAGCTATCTCAAGCTAGTCCAAGAAGGGATGCGTCGTGTTACACAAGGAGAAGGTACTGCAGCGAGAACATTAGCTGGTCTACCATTTAGTGTCGCTGCTAAAACAGGTACCGCTCAAACAGGAGGAACAACTTCTGATAACTCCTTGATCCTCGGGTATGCACCTTACGAAAAACCAAAGATATCCTTTGTGGTAGTAGTTCCTCATTCTGGAGGCCATGGTTCAGATAAGATTGCACGTGAAATGCTGGAGGCGTATCATGCTCTGTATCCACTTAGTAACACGGTAACGCCGACAGAGTAGGCTTTTTAAGACAAATTCGCTGAGATTTTTGGCAGCGAGGCAGGAGTTTGTTCCGTAAATGGCGAATGGTAACGGTCGAGGTGAAACATCTCCATGAATACGACCAAAAGTAAAGTAATCATCAAAGGGACCAAAGATGGGCTTGTCTTTTTTATGGACGAGACTTGCTCATTTTCGGAGCTATTGGATGATTTGCGTGAAAAAATTGAGCACAGTCATCAACAAATTTTAAGTGGTCCTCTCATCAGGATCACATTAAAGCTTGGGAAGCGTTACTGTACTCCAGAACAACAGGAAGAGTTAACGCAGATTATTCGAACGAAGGGTAATCTGGTTATTCATATGATCGACTCGGATGTGATTCTAAAGGAAGAAGCATACAAAGAAGCAAAAGCTCCCGGATTGATTGTACAAACAAACACGGTTCGTTCCGGTCAGGTATTGGAATACGACGGAGATATTTTGTTACTAGGGGATGTTAATCCTGGTGGTACGATAAAAAGTACAGGCAGTATCTTCGTGTTAGGTAATCTTCGTGGTGCAGCGCAAGCGGGGACGAATGGCAACAAAGATGCTGTGATCGCCTCCGCTTCCTTGCACCCTACCCAACTGAGGATTGCGGAAGTAATCAGCCGTCCGGGAGATGAATGGTCGGACTATAGCGGTACCACCGAGTTTGCTTATTTAGAAGAGGATCGGATGGTGGTCGCTAAAATGAACTTTTTGCATCGCTTACGTTCAGATATGGGTGAGAAGAAAGCATAACGGTACGGAATGAAGGAGAGGGAGCATAAGTGGGTATTGCAATAGTTGTTACTTCAGGAAAAGGCGGAGTGGGTAAGACCACCTCATCTGCTAATATAGGAACCGCATTGGCTCTCAATGGCCAGAAGGTGTGCATGGTAGATACAGATATCGGATTGCGCAATCTGGATGTGGTCATGGGACTGGAGAATCGTATCATATACGACCTGATTGATGTAGCGGAAGGTAGCTGTCGCTTGCAACAGGCTTTAATTAAAGATAAGCGTTTTGAGACACTGTCGCTATTACCAGCAGCACAGACCAAAGATAAATCGGCCATCACACCAGAACAAATGGAAGATATTGTCACACAACTCAAGCGTGACTTCGACTATGTCATTATTGATTGTCCAGCAGGTATTGAACAAGGATTCCGCAACGCTGTAGCTGGAGCAGATCAGGCTATTGTTGTGACGACGCCGGAAAAGGCAGCAGTACGTGACGCGGATCGTATCATTGGTCTTCTTGAACGTGAGAATGTAGGTATGCCAAAATTAGTAATTAATCGAGTGCGGTCCCATATGGTCAAAAATGGCGATATGCTAGATGTGGAAGACATTCTTGATTTGCTTGCCATTGATTTACTAGGCGTAATTCCTGATGATGAATATATCATAAAATCAGCCAATTCAGGTGAGCCAGCAGTTATGAATCACGAGTCCCGTGCGTCTCTTGCATATCGAAATGTAGCAAGGCGTTTATTAGGAGAATCAGTTCCCTTACTACCGCTTCAGGTTAAGCCAGGAGTTTTTCATAAGTTCCGTAAGTTTTTTGGCTTAAAATAAGGAAAGCTAGTCAAGAAATAGGAGAGAGAACAGGGGTATACTCCTGTTTCTTTTTATCTCAACAAAGTGTATCTAAGGTTCGGTTAGTGCCATAGGTTTGGTTTTCCAAGTTTTCTTTACATGTCAGAATAATATAAGACTTACAGATACTAGACCTTATATATGCACGGGGGAAAAAAATGGATTTTGAAAAACGATATATAAAGCAGCTGGATTGGTTGATTCTGTTAATCCTCCTGAGTCTCGGCCTGTTTAGTTATCTTGGTATTAGTGGATCTGCTCCAGGGGTGGCGACAGCAAATCGACAGCTTATGTGGTATGGCATTGGATTTGGTGTATTGTTTTGTACACTGATTGTCGATTATCGTGTGTTTAGACAACTATCGTATGTAGCGTACGCCGGAGGATTAGTTTTGCTTTTTGGTGTATTTTTTACAAAGGTTATTAACGGGGCTACTAGTTGGTATAATTTAGGGGTTGTTTTATTTCAACCATCGGAACCTATGAAAATTTTTACGATATTAGCTGCTGCACACTATATGTCTAAGCATGAGGAAAAATTGGGTAAACCCTATTATCTCTATGAATGGTGGCCTGTATTTCTGATTGTTGGGGTACCGCTTCTGATGATATTTAAACAGCCTGATTTGGGTACTGCTTTAGTTTTTTGTGCCATACTAGCGACCATGTTGATCGTTGGCGGCATCAGAGTACGCCACATGATTACATTTAGTGGAATTTCTACCTTTTTTGTGGGATTAGTTACCTATGTTTATATGTACCATAAGGAAGATATCTTTTTTAAATTGATTAAACCTTATCAATGGGCTCGTATTGAATCTTGGTTAAACCCGTATCATGATCCGGTAGGGCAAGGGTTTCAGCTTTTACAATCCCTTATTGCTATTGGATCAGGACAGTTAACGGGAAAAGGCTTACAAACGGCTACACAGGCTAGCTTGTTATGGGTACCCGTTGGTGAGAGTGATTTTATTTTTACGGTAATTGCTGAACGTTTGGGTTTTATTGGTGCAGGAATTATGATGATTCTGTTTTTCGTATTGGTCTATCGGATGATTCGGATTGCTATGGAATGTAATGATCCATTCGGTGCCTATGTGGTATCAGGTGTGGTTGGAATGCTTACGTTTCAAATCTTCGAGAATATTGGAATGACCATCCAACTAATGCCAATTACTGGTTTGCCGTTGCCGTTTATTAGTTATGGTGGAAGTTCTCTTCTGACCAATTTTTTAACAATAGGGGTAGTATTAAATATCGGAATGAGGAAGCAGAAACTTAGTTTCGATTAAGTTAAAAATCGTGACAAACCAATAAATGTGTGATATATTCAAGATAAGTTAACCATTTTACTTACCTAGTGATTTGATGGATTGGATGATATGCCGTGCTTTTTCAGAGATAGCGTCACCATGTGATCAAGTCTCTGTTGGGCACGGCTTTTTTCCTTGAAACAAGCTTTAAGTGATGGTTAACAGATATTTTAATCGTCTGAAAAGGCGAACATTTCTAGGAGGTTTTTTCCATGCAACAAGGTACTGTAAAATGGTTTAACGCAGAAAAAGGTTTCGGCTTCATTCAAGTAGAAGGCGGAGAAGATGTATTCGTACACTACAGCGCTATCCAAACTGAAGGTTTCAAAACTCTTGAAGAAGGTCAAAAAGTTGAGTTTGAAATCGTTCAAGGTAGCCGCGGACCACAAGCTTCTAACGTTAATCGTCTGTAAGTTAAATAGTATAAAAAGAAACAGTCTCTCAGATGAGGGGCTGTTTTTTTGCATTTGTTTCAGGGATGCAGAGCTTGGTTTTACATAGTCATATCCCTCCTAGACAAGTCATATACTCCAAGTAAAGCTTGGCCTGAAAAAGGGGTGGAACGCATGTTTGATGAGAGGGAACGGGTAAAGGAGAGAAGACGGGAAAGAAAAGAACAGCTTCTCTTACAATCGCGCGATAGTATGCCGCCACATATCGATGATCTGCACGATCCGTTGGAAAGAGTGCTTATCCCGGATCAATATTCAAGAGCCACTGATTTTGCGAAGGAGACAGCCCCTAACAAACCAACAGGGTATCATCTGAAATGGCAAATTTATCTTTCGTTAGCGGTTATTGTAATCGCGTATATCTTATTAAAAAGTCCTTTTGGCGTTCCGAATACATGGCGAGAATTATCTAGAGAGGTGATGACGCGCGACTTTAATTTTGAGGGTGTGGCTGTTTGGTATGAACAAGTCACAGGTCACTCGCCAAGCGCGCTACCAGTCCTTTTTGATAAAAAAGAGAAAGAGAGCGTGCCAGCGACCGCCTCTCAAATAAATAAATGGAGTATACCTAAAGAGTGGAAAATAGCGAAGGCGTACGATTCTCAAAGTGCCAAATTGGTTGTTGATTTAGGGAAAAAAGGAGAAGTCCTAAACATGGATACCGGTTGGGTAACTTCTATTGCGGAGAAACCTGGTTATGGTACTACTGTAATCATTCAATATACCAATGGTCGAGAGGCTTGGTATGGAAATGTTGAAAAAGTCAACGTATCTGTAAACGACTGGCTAAATAGAGGTGACCTTATTGGAATTGCCAAATCTTTTATGGATGAAGAGGTTAACACGCGTTACCTATTTATGTCGATGAAACAGAACGGGGAGTTCATTAATCCATTGGACGTGATTTCATTTGAGTGACTTTTGGCCAGGCGGTATTCGTGTCCGCATTCACCTTTTATTTTGGTTGGTCATTGGTCTAGCTGTAATGGCTGGCTATTTTGTAGAAACGATTGCATTGTTCATTATTGTTCTTATTCATGAGCTTGGTCATATAGCGGCTGCCCGTGAACTGGGCTGGGAAGTAAAAGAGATTCAACTGTTGCCTTTTGGTGGTGTTGCAATCATGGAAGAAGCTCCGACAGCAGATGCTATCGATGAGATTGTCGTAGCCCTAGCAGGCCCTTTTATGAATATCGTTATGATTTTTTTTTCTCTTTTATTTTGGTGGTTGGGAATATGGTCGGAATCTTGGGCCACCTTTTTTATGAAAAGTAATATGATGATTGCTTTATTTAATTTATTACCGATGTGGCCACTAGATGGTGGGCGCATTGTGCAAGCGATCCTAACATCCTGTATTCCTTATCGGAAAGCGGCGATTTTATCATTTGGTAGCAGTTGTGGATTTGCAATTTTACTAATGGTAATAGGAATTTGGTTTTTTCATGCTAATCTAACTGCTGTTGCGATCTATTTGGCTTTTAGCAATGGGCAGGCATATAAACGATTTCCTTATCAGTTTGTTCGCTTTTTACATAAAAGATATCAGGGAGCACCTAGACTAGATCGCATGGAGCCAGTTCGTGTTTCATCGTCTTTATCAGTTTGGGAAGCTACTCATAGACTACAAAAAGGTAAATATCATTTGTTTTATATTACAGGTAAACAGGGTGGTGTACTGACTGAAGAGAATTTGCTCTATGCTTGTTTAGTGGAGCGGCGTCAGCGGGAATGGATTAGTAGCTTGTTATAGCTTATTACGGATCTAGTTATATCAAGCAGTCCTGCTATTTTTCAAATCGAGTAGAAATGCGTTACAATAGGGGGATAGGACAGACCTCCAGGAGGAAGATTAGTTGAACAAAAAACAACAACGTGCTCTCCAACAAATTATCGTGAGCCGTGATATAGAGGAAACGCGTATTGCTGTCATGGAAGCAGGACGACTTGCTGAGTTGACAATGGAACAAGCTAGACAAATGGTAGCAGTCGGCAATATTTACAGAGGAAGGGTTAAAAAAGTCTTACCAGCCATGCAAGCTGCCTTTATAGATATCGGAGAAGAGCAGGAAGCGTTTTTATATATTGACGAGGCTTTGCCCCCTGGCTGGAAAGTACAGAACCGTGGGGCAGCCAAACCTAATATCCGGACATTGGTGCAAGTAGGCGAGGAAAAAATTGTTCAAATTAGCAAGGAAGCGATGGGGAGCAAATCTCCAAGACTTACTTCTGAAATCAGCTTGCCAGGACGCATGCTGGTTTATTTGCCGTCAGCAGGGCTTGTATCCTTGTCACGTAAAATTGTAGATGGAGTAAAACGTGAGAGACTGCGAACGTGGGCAACCGATAGCTTGGTTGAGGGAGAAGGTATCATTATAAGAACGATGGCCGAGGATGCTTCCCTGGAGCATTTGCAAACCGAACTTGATTTCCTACGAGCAAAATGGAGGGAGGCTGTGCAGGAAGCAGGAAAGAAAAAAACACCGTCCCTCCTTTTATCAGCGGATCATGCAGTTACGCGCCTATTGTTAGATCGTTCTGAAGATCAGCTGTCGGAAGTAGTGGTGGATGATGCAGTGTTGTATCATGAGCTTAGAGCACAGGCTAAGGCTATTCATCCAGCCATGTTTAATAAAATTCAATTTTATCAAGGGAAAACCTCTGTGTTAGACTCCTATGGGGTCGACAAAGAAATTGAAAAAGCCCTATATAGGCAGGTATGGCTGAAAAACGGTGGTTTCTTGGTAATTGATCAGACGGAAGCTATGACCGTTATTGATGTTAATACAGGAAAATTTACGGGCAAGAGTGGTCAGCAATTGGAAGATACTGTGACGGCAACAAATGTGGAAGCAGCCCAAGAGATTGCTAGACAGCTACGACTTCGGGATATCGGCGGTATCATCATCATCGATTTCATAGACATGAAGCAGGCTAGAAATCAACAGCTTGTACAAGAAGCCTTGCAGAGGGAACTGGAAAAAGATGCTACCAATAGTTATGTGATGGGTTTTACACAATTAGGCTTACTGGAAATGACACGGAAAAAGGTGAGAAACAATCTATCCTCCGTTCTGACTAAAGCATGCATTACTTGTAGTGGTAAGGGAAGGATTTTAACGGAGCAGGAAGTAGCAGGACGTTTTATCAGAGAGGCTAAAGCATTGATCCGAACACAGGAAGCCGAGGCTATCGTAGCTGCATTTCATCCTCATGTTTATCAGTATGTACAAGCAGAGGGCAGACGTGAGAGGTTTATGGAGGAATGGGGTGTAATGGTTCAATTTATTTCACGTGAAACCATGCATCCAAGCGAGTATCAGATTTTACATGTTGGCAAAGAGGTTGATTCCAAACGTTTTTCTTGACCTTTTTAGCTGGGTATGATATCCTCTGATTGTTATGCAGCTATGCTTGTACCTTGAAGCATACTGTAACCGCGCGAATCAGGTTTAATTAAGCTGGTTTTCGAAGCCACACCTGCATGAGGCGAGTCTGAGTATAGGAGGTGCAATAGAATGTACGCAATTATCGTAACAGGTGGTAAACAATACAAAGTTGAAGAGGGTGCTACCCTTTACATCGAAAAACTAACTGCTTCTACTGAAGGTGAAACAGTTACTTTTGATCAAGTATTGTTCGTAAGCAAAGATGGTAAAGTAACTGCGGGTACTCCAACTGTAGCTGGTGCAACTGTAACAGCGAAAGTTGAAAAGCACGGTAAAGGTGAAAAAGTTATCGTGTACAAGTACAAAGCAAAGAAAAACTATCGTCGTAAGCAAGGTCACCGTCAACCGTTCACTAAAGTTGTTATCGAAAAGATCAACGCGTAATGGTTAAGGTCGAAGTAATTCGATCTCAGGCGGGCATTGCAGAGATTGCTATGACAGGGCATGCCAATGCTGGTAAATACGGGGAGGACATTGTTTGTTCTGCTGTATCGGCCATTATTTTAGGCAACCTGAATGCGGTACATCTTTTGCTCGGTTTGAAACCGGATGTGGAAATGAACACAGAAGAAGGCGGATTTTTAAAGTGGCAGCTTTCATCTTTGGATGATCTGGCTCTTGAAGAGAAGCAACAACTACTGGCGGAAAGCACTGTGGTTGCTCTACTGGGTATTTCCCAAAACTACGGAACATATATTTCTGTACAAGATCCAAAATGGCAAGGGGGTGCTCACTCATGATGAACATGCTATTCACTATGGACCTGCAATTCTTCGCATCCAAAAAAGGGGTAGGTTCTACAAAGAACGGTCGTGACTCCATCGCTAAGCGCCTTGGTACAAAGCGTGGCGACGGCCAATTCGTAAAAGCTGGTAACATTCTTGTTCGCCAACGCGGAACAAAAATTTATCCAGGTGCTAACGTAGGCATCGGCGGCGACGATACTTTGTTCGCGAAAGCTGACGGAATCGTTCGTTTCAAACGTCTGGGCCGCGATCGCAAGCAAGTTGTGATCGAACCAGTTGTTGCTGAAGCGTAATAACGACAAGAAGCTAAAACCCAGCCAATCGCTGGGTTTTTCTTTTTACGCACTCTCCTTTACTCTACTCGTACTTATGTTAAAATGAAAGATGGAATCCATATAAGTGACAGGTGGGAAAACATGAAGGACGAACAAAGGTTTATTACGGATCATGCGGACACGTTATTGCGGATTTTAAATCAGGAACGTCATGATTGGCTCAATCATTTCCAGGTTCTCCATGCTTATTTGAAGTTGGGGCGCTACCAAGATGGGGAGTCTTACCTGCATAAAGTGGCGGAGGAAGCCCACCGTGAAAGTATGATTGCCCGCATAAACTGTTCGCGTTTGTCTGCTTTCTTTTTGACGTTTAATACGTTAAATAAAGACATAATAGTAGAGGTAGAGATTAAAACACAGGTGGATGTGACCAAGCTAGAGATGCAAAGCGATAGCTTTTTTTATTTGATTTCAACTTGCATCGGGCTATTACAGCATCACTTGCTTACGGAACAAGTGGAACATCCTCACTTAGCGGTGACGTTGTTTCACTCAGATAATGAAGTATTTGCCAGCTTTGACTTGGAAGGTCAGGTCTCTGCATTAGTTGCAGGGGAAGTGGAAAAGCTTATTCATGATCATAAGGGTATGGCCAAGCTCGTAAGTGAACAAATACATACCGACACAGGCTGGATTGCTGAAATGAGCTTTCCTTGCAAAATGTAGAGAGGTGGCAATTTTGTGTTTGTTGATCAGGTAAAAATTTATGTAAAAGGCGGAGACGGTGGTAATGGAGCCGTTTCATTCCGTCGTGAAAAGTATGTAGCACTTGGAGGACCTGCGGGTGGAGACGGCGGTAAGGGAGCAAACGTAATTTTCGTCGTGGATGAAGGTTTACGTACGCTGATTGATTTCCGCTATCAACGTCATTTTAAAGCAAAACGTGGTGAGCATGGTAGAACAAAAGGGATGCACGGAGCTGGATCAGATGATATGATCGTTCGTGTTCCTCCAGGTACTACCGTGTACGATGATGATACACAAGAGGTGATTGCTGACCTTATTGAACATGGTCAACGTGCAATCATTGCCAAAGGTGGCCGCGGCGGACGAGGTAACATTCGTTTTGCCACGTCTTCTAATCCAGCTCCAGAGATTGCGGAGAACGGTGAACCAGGACAAGAACGCTATATTCGTATGGAATTAAAGCTGATTGCTGATGTTGGCTTAGTTGGTTATCCGAGTGTAGGAAAATCGACGCTACTATCTTCAGTAACAGCAGCGAAACCTAAGATTGCTGCTTACCATTTCACAACAATCGCTCCAAATCTAGGTGTAGTAGACTTAGGTGAAAAAAGCTTTGTTATGGCTGATTTACCAGGACTTATTGAAGGAGCTCATGAAGGAATTGGGCTTGGTCATCAGTTTTTACGCCATGTTGAGCGTACAAGACTGATTGTACATGTGATCGATATGGCATCGACTGAGGGTCGTGATCCATACGAAGATTATCTTCAAATTAACGAAGAACTTAAACATTACAATGCCCGTATGGAAGACAGACCACAAATTATCGTGGCTAATAAAATGGATTTGCCAGATGCAGAGGTTCATTTGCAGGCTTTCCGTGAAAAATGTCCAGATGTGAAAATATATCCGATTTCTGGTGTGACTCGTCAAGGTGTACAAGATCTCATGTATGCGATTGGCGATCTACTTGAAACGATTCCAGATCGCTTTGAAGTAGAAGAAGTAGCAGAAGTAGAAGAGAGAGTTGTGTTCAAAGCAGAACCAGAAGAAATTCCTTTTGTCATAACAAGAGACAATGACATATTTGTGGTGAGCGGTGACAAGCTTGAGAAACTGACGAAGATGACTAACTTGAACAGTTATGACTCTATCCAGCGTTTTTCACGTTTGATGCGCACAATGGGAATTGATCAGGCTTTGCGTGAGCGTGGTGCGAAAGACGGAGATACTGTTCAGATTGGTAAATTCGAATTTGAGTTCCAAGAGTAAACTTTGGTTAAAAGTGAGTGTGATGAGATGGGGACTATGGGGGAAAACAGACAGCTTGCACGAGGTACCATTGTACACGTATCGCATGAAAATCAATTCGTTGCTTTAAAGGATGCCATGATAGAGTACCAGAAGGGGGATTATTTGCTATTCTCTTATATTTCAGAGCAGGCAAATCCTTCTTTTCTGGGTAGTATCCTTCATGTGCGTTTGAATGAAGGTCAGGAATATCAAGCCTACGAGGTTTTCACAGAAAAGGTTGCATGGCCAGTTGTTATTTTGGGGCTACTGCCAGTACGCTTAGAACCGGTAGATGGAGAATTGAAGCAACAGCCTACTGCTTCTGTTGTAAGTCCGCAGGATACTACTCGACAAGCTATCCTAGCGAAATTAAAGGGAAGCAAGCATGAAGAATCCGCTCTCACGAATGACCAGCCTGTTGATGGAGAAAATCAGGCGCAACAATTGGTTAAACCTGACTTTATTATTAATGTTCCTTACAAGCGAATGGGAGCTAAGCCAAATGAAGAGTTGGGAGAGGGAGTACTCCTTAGCTTTTCAGAAAGGGAGCTACATGTAGGAACGGATGGTTATTTGGCTAAGGGAGATTTTGTGAATCTCTCATTTGTAATTCCACGTACGAAAACGGAAGTAGTAGCCATGACCAAAGTAATTCAAAAGCAGTTTGATAATAATATTACCATTGTTACGCTCTCCATCACAGATGTCGATCCTACTCAGCATGCTGAGTTAATCGCCTATCACAAGACTATGTTAGCTTAAACTGTAATAAAAGGCACCCCGTTTTTAAAACGAGGTGCCTTTTTTGTGCGCGTATATCAACCCCCGCGCTCGTTGTCTATCTGATAATTTGGAGAGACTGCCATGCGCTTCTCATCTAACTTTTTTCCGAATTGATCCAGGGATCCTGGTTTCCCCACACCATTGTGGTTACGTCGTTGGGATTTATCCGATTTTCCACGTCCGCCCATTCGTTACACCTCCTTTAGTAAAAGTACAGCAGTAAGATAACAAGATGCTGTATGACTGGAAAAACATGGACAGCAAAGGGGTTTTGCCTATTTTGCTATCAAAGCCTAGTGTGTACGTTGATAGAAGCTTTCATGTAATCCGCTTTTTGGGGTTGTCAGAGTATCGTAGTCAGCGTATAATGTCCTTTATAAGAAAACACTTGTATTTTTCAGGAGGACAAATGAGCAGACGAGACGAAAAATTCTACTTAATTCGAGCGGACATCCTCCCAGAATCGATTGCGAAGACGATTGAAGTAAAAAAACTGTTGGAATCAGGCGAAATTGATACGGTAAATGAAGCGGTCGAACGGGTTGGGCTTAGTCGCAGCGCTTTTTATAAATACAAAGATGCGATTTTCCCTTTCAATGCCATGATGAGTGAAAAAATTATGACCGTTAGCCTTAATCTGGAACATCGTTCAGGCATTTTATCGAAAGTATTACAATTTGTAGCAGAAAAGGGCGGAAACGTATTGACCATTAATCAGACCATTCCATTACAAGGAATTGCCAATGTTGCGATGTCAGTAGATATGGCTCAGTTGCATATGCCCACAACCGAGTTTTTAGATTTACTAGAAAAATTACATGGTGTGCGCAAGGCAATGATTGTTGGCAGAGGATAAAGGTGAGGACAACTAAGGAGGCGTAAACATGGAGAAAAAGCAGGTAAAAGTAGGCTTGATGGGACTTGGAACAGTGGGAACGGGTGTGATTCGGATTGTGGAAGCTCATCAGGAGGATTTGTTAAACCAAACGGGTCTAGGTATTGAAATCCATAAAATTCTGGTGCAAGACAAAGAAAAAGCACGTAGTGTAGCGATCGATCAATCGAAAATTACCGTCAACCCGGATGACCTTTTAGAAGACCCAGATATCGATGTCATTGTTGAGGTGATCGGTGGCATACAGCCTACAAAAGATTACCTATTGAAGGCTCTAGCACAAGGCAAGAATGTGGTAACAGCCAATAAGGATCTTATGGCGCTACATGGTGCAGAGCTACTGCATAAAGCGCAAGAAAAGAGTTGCGATGTTTTCTATGAAGCGAGCGTAGCCGGAGGAATTCCTATTTTGCGGGCCTTGGTTGAAGGCTTTTCCTCTGATAGAATCACCAAAATGATGGGAATTGTCAACGGTACAACTAACTACATCATGACCAAAATGAGCAAAGAAGGTGCGGAGTATCATGAAGTGCTGGCTGAAGCTCAAGCCCTTGGATATGCAGAATCTGATCCTACTGCTGATGTAGAGGGATTTGATGCGGCACGAAAAATGGCAATTCTCTCCACACTGGGCTTCCGTGTCCCGATGAATTTGGAAGATGTGCAGGTAAGAGGTATCAGCCAAGTGAGTAAAGAGGATATTGCCTATGGGAAAAAACTAGGATTTGAAGTAAAGCTACTTGGCATTGCACGTCGTGACAATGATGAAATTGAAGTTAGCGTACAACCTACGATGGTTCATAAGTCTCACCCGTTAGCTTCTGTGAATGGCGTGTTTAATGCGGTGTATGTACATGGAGAAGCAGTCGGAGAGACGATGTTCTATGGTCCAGGAGCTGGTGAGATGCCAACAGCTACAGCGGTTGTTTCGGATCTGGTTACCGTTGTGAAAAATATGAAATTAGGTGTTAATGGACGTGGAGCAGTGGCACCTTATAAAGAGAAAAAATTAAAGACTGATGATAAAAAATTATCGAAATACTTTATGCGTTTGATCGTTGCAGATAAACGTGGAGTCCTTGCTCAAATTACCAACCTACTAGCCGAGAAAAATGTCAGTTTAGATCAGGTCATTCAACAGCCATACCAAGATAGCGGTCAATCCGAAATTGTAATGGTGACACACACTGCCTCCAAATTCGATGTTACATCTGTACTCCAAACACTTGAAGGAATGGATGTAATCAGCGAAATCAAGAGCTACTATCAAGTGGAAGGTATCGATAAGGAAGCAGGTGCTGTACATCATGAGTAAGCATAGACTAGGAATCATCACACATTATAAAGAATTTTTGCCTGTATCAGAAAAGACACCATTTTTGACATTACATGAGGGTAACACTCCGCTGGTTCATGCAGCCCGCTTGTCTGAAGAATGGGGCGTTGAGCTCTACTTTAAATATGAAGGCTTAAATCCAACCGGTTCTTTTAAAGATCGGGGCATGGTGATGGCGGTTGCCAAAGCGGTAGAAGAAGGAAGCAATACCATTATGTGCGCCTCGACAGGCAATACATCCGCTGCCGCAGCTGCTTATGCGGCTCGTGCAGGATTGCGTTGTATCGTATTGATTCCTGATGGCAACATTGCACTTGGGAAATTGGCTCAAGCGATTGCCTATGGAGCGGAAGTCATTTCGATTGACGGCAATTTTGACGAAGCGTTGCGAATTGTACAACAAATTACAGCAGAAGAACCTATTACGTTGGTTAATTCAGTAAATCCTTACCGAATTGAGGGACAAAAAACTGCTTCGTTTGAAATTTGTGATCGTTTAGAGGGTGCTCCTGATATTCTAGCTATTCCAGTTGGAAATGCAGGTAATATCACGGCATATTGGAAAGGCTTTAAAGAATATAAAGCCGCAGGAAACATTACTACCTTACCGAACATGTATGGCTTTCAAGCAGCAGGATCAGCACCGCTCGTCCTAGGACACCCTGTAGAACAACCAGAAACGATTGCGACAGCAATTCGCATCGGCAATCCGGCTAGTAAAGAGGGAGCTTTACAGGCATTGAAGGAATCAGATGGGCGCATTGAGAGTGTAACAGATGAGGAGATTTTAGAAGCGTATCAGTTATTAGCAAAAAAAGAGGGAATCTTCTGTGAGCCAGCCTCGGCAGCTTCCTTTGCTGGTATCATTAAATTACATCGGATGGGACAGTTGGCAAAAGGAGCACGTATTGTTTGCGTATTAACCGGCCATGGCTTAAAAGATCCTAGCATCGCGATTAAGACAATTGCCAATGAACCAGTGAAAGTACCTGCGACAAGAGAAGATGTCATGGGGCTGATTAAAAAGTAAAGTAGGTGTCGAACAACATGTCTATACAGAGAGTTAGAGTGCGAGTACCCGCTAGCACAGCCAATCTGGGCGCTGGTTTTGATACAATCGGTCTTGCCTTCCAACTTTACACAACCATAACCATGAGCATCGCTGACCAGACCACGATTCGACTTGTGGGAACAGAACTAGCTAGCTTACCTCAAGATAAAACGAATCTACTTTACGAAGTAGCGGCCTTCTTATTTGAGAAGGTCTCGCTTCCTATTCCTGAATTAGCAATTGAGGTAGAGACGGAAGTGCCCTTGACTCGAGGGCTCGGTAGTAGCGCAGCAGCAATTGTTGGTGCATTGATAGCAGCAAATGTTCTGGCAGGTGGACCGTTTACGGATGAACAGTTATTTACGATAGCAAGTCGCTGGGAGGGGCATCCGGATAATGTAGGGGCTTCACAATTCGGTGGCCTAATCGTTGCGGCTTTACCTGATCGGGAAGAGGTGCAAGTTCCTTATGCTAAATTTTCGGTACCTGAGCGCTTGAAAACGCTAGTAATTATTCCAGATTTTGAATTACCAACCCATCAAGCAAGGGAAGCGCTACCTGATCAATACTCCCGTGAAGATGCTGTTTTTAATATTTCGCGGGCAAGCTTATTGATTGCTGCGTTTGCCCAAGATCGTTTGGATTTATTGGCTACTGCTATGCAGGATCGCTTGCATCAACCTTATCGTACAGCACTAGTGCCAGGTTTGTCCGAGATTGTGGAAAAAGCCCCGAATCATGGTGCCCTAGGAGCGGCTTTGTCAGGAGCAGGTCCGACTATACTCTGCTTTTTTGAAAATGATGAAGCAGAGCAGAGACTTCTACATTTTATTGAACAAGTCATGCAGAAGCATCAACTAAGTTATTCCACCATGGTGCTCCTTCCTGATGATAATGGGGTAATCATTGACACAAGCCCTGTTTGTACAGCATAATGCATAGAAAAACATCAGATGGGAGCATGGAGTATAATGGGGAGAACACTAGCTTTTTTAGGACCATCTGGCACATTTACAGAGGAGGCAGTACGTCATTTGCCGATTCAGGAGGAGCTTTCAACTCGACCATATGCAAGCATCCTGGATGTGCTTGAAGCAGTTTACACTGAACAGACCGATTTTGGTGTAGTACCCATTGAGAATTCTATTGAGGGAACGGTCAATTTGACAATGGATGGCCTGATACATGGTGAGGAACTGCCTATTTTAGCAGAATTAGCTTTGCCGATCACACAGCATCTGTTAATGGCAACTAGGCAGGAACCTCTACCTTTACAACAGATTACAAAGGTCTTATCTCATTCGCATGCCATTGCTCAGTGCCGTTTATTCTTACAAAAATACTTGCCACATGTAGAGATTGAATATACCAATAGTACGGCTATGGCAGCTAAGTTGGTAAGTGAACAACCTGATCAGCCATGGGCAGCTATTGGAACGAGATTAAATACAGAGATATACCCACTTTCCTTCGCTCAAGAGAGCATTCAGGATTACGCAAACAATTTTACGAGATTTGTGCTGGTGGGACAAAGTCAGTTAGAATTGCCACTATCTGATAAGCACAAAACAACCATTTTGGTCACCTTGCCCGAGGATTATTCAGGTGCATTATATCAGGTATTGGCAGCATTCGCCTGGCGTAAATTGAATCTGTCACGTATTGAATCACGTCCTACGAAAAAAGGCTTAGGTAGCTATCATTTTGTATTGGATATTGTGCAAAGCATGGATGAGATTTTAATGCCAGGGGCTTTTGCGGAAATAGAAGCATTAGGATGCCAGGTTCGGGTACTTGGTAGCTATCCAGTGTTCGCCTATAGGGGTATAGGTGAAAAGAATTGACGCTATACATCCTGTAGATTTATACTATTCAAAAACGTTAGAAAAAGGGTGAAGGTAGCATGGCGCAGCAGTTGATCTACTTAAACGGTGAATTTGTAGAAAAAGAAAATGCAAAAATTTCTGTCTATGATCATGGCTTCTTGTATGGCGATGGAATCTTTGAAGGCATTCGTGTTTACAATGGTAATATCTTTCGCCTCCAAGAGCATATCGAACGTCTATATGAATCAGCATTATCCATCATGCTTGTTATTCCCATGAAGATTGAAGAAATGATGGATGCAGTAGTCGAAACCGTTAGAAAAAATGAACTGCGTGATGCTTATATACGTCTAGTAATCTCGCGTGGAGATGGGGATTTGGGTCTTGATCCTCGTAGCTGTAAGCAGGCAAATGTTGTAATTATTGTGGAACAACTTCGACTCTTTCCACAAGAATTATATGAGACAGGCTTAAAAATTGTGACAGTTCCAACACGTCGAAACAAACCAGACGCATTAAATCCAAAGATTAAATCATTGAACTATTTGAACAACGTTATGGTTCGTATGGAAGCTAGTATGGCTGGTGTTAGTGAAGCATTAATGCTCAATAGTGAGGGCTATGTAACAGAAGGTTCCGGCGATAATATTTTCCTTGTAAAAAAAGGTGTCATTTACACCCCTCCTACATATCTAGGCGCATTGGATGGTATTACGCGTCAAGCTATTATGGATATCGCTAGAAAGCTAGAATATGTAATTAAAGAAGAACCATTTACTCGTCACGATGTGTATATTGCTGATGAAGTTTTCCTGACAGGAACAGCTGCAGAGGTTATCTCTGTATCTGAGGTAGATGCTCGGGTCATTCGGGACGGAAAGCCGGGTCCTGTCACGAAACAACTATTGGAAGAATTCCGCCGCTATGTACAAGAAGACGGTGTAAAAGTATACGAATAAGGGTAAAGGGTTGAAAAACCGAAAGAGAAGCAGAGCCAGCATATTATTGTGGCTCTGTTTTTTTATGTAATAAATAGAACAGGAGCAAAACGCCTATAGGTGCATAACATGGTAGGGACTCAAGTATGAGAGGAGAGGCAGTTGTGAAAATCCATATCGTACAAAAAGGGGACACCATGTGGAAAATCGCTAAGAAATATGGTGTCGACTTCCAAGAGCTGTTGGAACTCAACAAACCAACAATAAAAAATCCGGATAAAATCATGCCTGGCATGAAAGTGAAAGTTCCAACTGGTACATCAAGGAGACCGGGAATGGAGCAGAGGCCCCCAAAAGAAAGACCGATGAAAGAGAGGCCTGTACCACCCGAAGTGCCAAGCAAGGAAAGACCTATACCTCCTGCTTATGAATCACCAGAGATGCCAGAACCGGAAGAAAGAATGTCACCCGAGCAATCTCCGGTGACACCTGCACCACAACAAGAATGTCCTGCACCACAACAGGAATGTCCTGTACCACCAGAGATGCCAGTGCCGCCTAAGGAAAGACGCAGGCCATTACCGATCGCACCATTGCCGATTCCACCTTTAAAAGAGATGCCAAAACTTCGACCAAAGCCTATTCCAGTACCAATTCCAGTGCCAATCCCAATCCCAGTACCAAAACCAAAACCGGTTCCAGTACCAAAACCAGCTCCCTTACCACACCCTATGCCGTTACCACCAAAAAAAGAAATGCCAAGACCGATGCCAATGCCGCAACCACAGCCACAACGCCCTGTACCAGTGCCACAACCAGTACCAAGACCAATGCCCATTCAGCCATCGCCGCCTATGTACCAAGTACCATTTTGTCCGCCACCATACGCTCCAATGTATCCACCAGCTGTAGCTCCTTGCCCACCTTGTGGCCATCCAGGTTATCCGGACTATTCTTCAACTACTTCCAGCTCGAATAGCTCAAATCAGGCAACAACCACGAGTCCTTCTAGCACCAGTTGCACGGATTATAACGCTCACTCACATTATCGACCAAAGGAGGCAGATAGCTACACTTGTCATGAAAGTAGCACTTCCCATGGTTATCAATGGGAAGAGTATGATTGTGCTCCAGAACATAAGCCTGCTTATCCTTATCCACCTATTTGTCCAGTGCCACAGCCATATTCTCAAATGCAACCATATCCGCATATGAAGCCATATCCGCATATGGAGCCACACCCGCATATGAAGCCACACCCGCATATGAAGCCACACCCGTATATGAAGCCACATCCGCATATGGAGCCACACCCGTATATGAAGCCATATCCGCATATGGAGCCACACCCGCATATGGAGCCACACCCGTATATGAAGCCACACCCGTATATGAAGCCACATCCGCATATGGAGCCACACCCGCATAAGAAGCCACATCCGCATAAGAAGCCACACCCGCATAAGAAGCCACATCCGCATATGAAGCCACACCCGCATAAGAAGCCACACCCGTATATGAAGCCACACCCGCATATGGAGCCACACCCGCATAAGAAGCCACACCCGCATATGGAGCCACACCCGCATAAGAAGCCACACCCGTATATGGAGCCACACCCGCATAAGAAGCCACACCCGTATATGGAGCCACACCCACATATGAAGCCACACCCGCATAAGAAGCCACACCCGTATATGGAGCCACACCCGCATAAGAAGCCACACCCGCATAAGAAGCCATGCCCGGATCTCTCTTCCTCACATACGTATGGACAGCATCCCCATCACATGCCTATCAATCTCAATTTACCCCGTCCAGAAATGTGGCCTAAATGGGATAAAGGTCATGAAGAATCCTCATCGACGATCTGCTGAAGGTAAACAGTAGAGATGGTAGAGATGGACGTTAACTTTATGAAAGCGTTAGAAAAAGCGTTTCGCTGCAAAATATATGGGATTAAACCGCAACGGAGCGTTTTTTCTGTTCGCACCGATCGAGGGGCATGGATTGTCAAAGGGTATGCGGAAGAAGAGAAAGCCCTATGGGTTACGCATTTAGCAGACGTACTACAAGAACAAGGTTTTTATCATACCGTGAAATACGTAGCGAACTCCTATGGTCAAAAAGTGCAGCCGATTGGAGAACAGTTTTACACCGTAATGAAAGAAATAGACGGTAGAGATGCCACTTATGCGAACGTAGGAGATCTCAAAAAATCAGCCGCTGCATTAGCGAGATTCCACCGAGCTGCAGAGGGTTTCCCCACTGCCCCCTTTGTTTCTGAGATAGAAATTGGGAAACCACCCCTTTTGGAGAAGTGGAAGAGGAGACTGGAGCAATTTCAGCGAATCTCCAAGCGAATTACTTTGCGTGGTCCACAGAATCGTTTTGAACTTATGGTTGAGAGCATGGCAAAAGAGATTAAGCGAGAAGGTCAAGAAGTATTGCAGGCAGCTTATCAAATGCCAATTAGTCAACACATGGAGCAGGCTCATTATTATGGTACCCTGGCTCATAGAGATGTAGCTAGTCACAACTTTTTAATTAAGGAATCGGGTAGCTGTTACTTAATTGATCTGGATACGGTTGCTCCTGATATGCAGATCGTGGACCTTGTTCAGATGGCAAGTCGTATGCTATTTTTGCATGAATATGACAGAAAGGTCTATCATCAGGCAATCGAGTCTTACCACAAGGTTAAACATTTATCCGACGATGAAATTCAAATCATTTATCACCTACTCCGCTATCCAGATAATCCGTTACGTGAGATTACAGGAATATACAACAAAATACCTGGCTACCGGATAAAAAGTGTCACGCATCTATTGCAAATGGAGCGAAAATTAAAACATGAGCGCAGAAGGTTTTTTAAAGGAGGTCAATATGGATGAAAGGGCGACACAGGTCGCCCTTTTTTGTACAATTGAAACAGTACTGATTGACTCCAGGTGATGGAAATCATTGCGTTTTCATTATTTGAAGCAGTTATCATTTCTATCAAAACTTTACTTACAAATAATTCTTATCCTATAATTATAGGATGATTTCATAACTAAACGATCAGACAAATAGGACATAAAAGATAAAGATGGTGAGTTGTAAGGAGAAAACGGGATGAATTTATTTAAATACGCTTGGAAAACCTTGAAATATTCTTTTTGGAATATCTTGTTATTCGAAATTATGTACCGTTTTTTAACCATTGTGGTCGTGCTTCCATTCTTATCAGTAGTTTTGAAAAACTTGATTCATCAGAGTGGATATACCTATGCGGCA
Organism: Brevibacillus laterosporus; assembly: GCA_007833815.1. Classification (NCBI taxonomy): domain Bacteria; kingdom Bacillati; phylum Bacillota; class Bacilli; order Caryophanales; family Paenibacillaceae; genus Brevibacillus; species Brevibacillus laterosporus. The sequence continues at coordinate 2,430,946 of CP033464.1, forward strand.
AATGAGAATCTTTTGTATTTTTTTCTTACGAAGTACGGGATACTAGCTATTGTGTTGTTGATGACATTTTCTGTTCTGATTATATTTTACGAATTTGCAGTTTTAATTTTGCTGATCTACTATGCTGGTAAGAGACAAAGAGTGCATTTACGTTTTGTCTTACGCAAAGCGTTGTCTCCTTTGCAGGCACTTTTTACTTTTTCATTGCCCGTTTTTGCCCTCTATCTACTATTATTGCGTCCTTTAATGAAATTAGGGGTTAGTAGCACTTTGCTTCCTACAGTAGCTATCCCTAATTTTATTACAGGAGAATTATTTAAAATGGAATATGGTATTTTTCTGTATGTTGGTGTTCTTTTATTGGTATTCTGCATTAACATTCGCTGTATGTTTGCTTTGCCAATTATTGTGCTGGAGGAAAAAAGCTTTTGGCAAGCGGCTAAAAAGAGTGGAGAAATTGTAAAAAGAAATGTAGGGCGTATTATTATTGTAGCCCTTTCTACGATTGTAGGGCTTTTCTTATTATTCTTGTCCGTAGATGGGGTTTCTGCACTCTTGTATCGCCTTTCTACATCAACAAGCAATAGTTATGTGGCTGCCTTAGGGGCCATTGTGTATACGCATCTAATCTATATTTTTGCCATTTTTTTGACACCACTGATGTTATCCATTATGACTTGGTTTTATATTAGCAAAGCGGGGGAGCAAGAGATTCGTGTAATGAATGACCCTCATGTATGTGCTGATGAGAATCCTTCGTTTGTAAAAAGACATAAGTACAAATTACTTATCAGTTACATGGCTATTGTTAGTGTGGTGATTATAGCGGTCGTCAACTTTCTATATGTGTTTCCTGCTTTTGAGCATAAACCATTAACTATGGGACATCGGGGCTCTACAGAAAAAGGTGTAGAAAATACACTGGAAGCTATACAAGGGGCTATAGACGAGCATGCAGACTATGCTGAGATTGATATTTTACAGACAAAAGATAAACAGCTTGTTGTTATACATGATACTAATTTGTCACGCCTTGCTGGAATCGATAGAAACGTGTACGAGATGACGCTAGCTGAACTAAGAGAGGTTACACTGCAACAAGGAAGATTTAGTGGAAAAATTAGTACATTAGATGAAGTCATCAAATTTGCTAAGAATAAAATAAAATTAAACATTGAAGTAAAACTACATGGACATGAACAAGAAAAGGATGTCATCACTAGCTTGCTACGCATCTTAAAAGAAAATAATTTTGAACAAGAATGTATTATCCAGTCCTTACACGATACAGTGGTTTATAATGTAAAGAAAACAAATCCGAGTTTACAGGTAGGATTTGTACTCTTTGCTAACCGAACAGGCTTAAAGGACTTACCAGGTGATTTTTTCGTAATGGAGGAATACATGGTGAACAAGTCTGTGTTGAAGGAAGCTAAAGCATTGAATAAAGCAGTTTATGTATGGACAGCGAATAGTTATGATTCCATTTACACCTTCTTAAAAATGGGGGTTGATGGGGTTATTACGGATTATCCTGGTTATGTACATGAGGCGATATGGCAGATTACGGAAGAACAGAAGCAGTTCGGTCCATTCCGAGTGGCGACAGAGACGATGGAGTCGATATTTGAGAAAATTATTCGTATAGAGTAGGGAGGAGAGGAGATTCCTCTCCTTTTTCTTTTTTCTACTATTTTTCTACTTGCCTTACCCTACAGAAAAAAGAGAAAGGGAAAATTCCCCTTCTCTTCATAGATCGATCGATTTACTTAATTGTTACACCGAAAGTTTCTTCCAAAAGACCTACTGGTAGGAACAGACGGTTTTTCACTATGTCAGAATCAACTTCTACTGTTTTACCATTAGCAACTACTTCAGAAGCACCGAGTACATAAACAAGCTTGGAATCGCCTTTAGTCAAGGTAACAGTTCTTGTTTTATTATCGTAGGCTACTTGAATGCCTAAACCCTCAGCAGTTGTGCGAACAGCAACCAGTGTATTTGGATCCTTCTTAGGCTCTTCTTTTTTCACTTCTTCTTCTTTAGTTGTTTCTTCTTTCTTAGGCTCTTCTTTTTTCGCTTCTTCTTTAGTTGTTTCTTCTTTCTTAGGCTCTTCCTTTTTCACTTCTTCTTTAGTTGTTTCTTCTTTCTTAGGCTCTTCTTTTTTCGCTTCTTCTTTAGTTGTTTCTTCTTTTTTAGGCTCTTCTTTTTCTACTTCTTCTTTAGTTGTTTCTTCTTTTTTAGGCTCTTCCTTTTTCACTTCTTCTTTAGTAGCTTCTGTAGAATCCGCTACTTTTTGAGTTGTAGTGGAAAGGTCAATGCTATATTTAGCAAAACCATTTTCGCCTTCACCCAAGTATTTGATGTATCCAAGCTTTTCAGCAAATTCTTTTGCTTTTGGAGAAGAAGTTAGCGTTACTTTTACGTCACCTTTGATTGGTGCAAACCCCCAGTTTCCATCAGCTGTTGGGTTGATGGATTTTTGAGATTTGATGTAGTTAATTAACACTTCGCGGTTTTCGTCTGGAGCATCGATGATTACGTTAGAACCGTCGATACCAGGGAAATTACCACCACCGAAAGCACGATAGTTGTTTGTTACCACAATAAATTTTTGTTTAGGATCAATTGGCTTACCTTTGTATTGTAGGTTAACTACACGGTTTGCTTTTTCATTTACCAAAGTACCTTTGATGTCGTAACGAGATGGTTGAGTCAGATCGAATTGATATTCTACACCATCCAGCGTGTCAAAGTTATAAGTTGGGAAAGCATCATTAACCAATGCTTGCTCTTCTTTTTTGCTTGGATCAATTTGGTTAAATTGTCCAGCAGAACGCTCCAACCATTCTTTAACTTGATTTCCATCGATCATTACAGCTTTGATTGTATTTGGATAGATGTACAGGTCAGAAACATTTTTTACAGCAATAGTACCAGCTTCGATATCTGTGTAGTATTCAGCACCGTTACGTCCACCTGCTTTAAATGGAGCAGCAGCAGACAAGATTGGGGTTCCTTCGAATTCAGTTCCTTGTGTTGCTTTTTCTGCCCACCATATTTGTGCATTTGAAACGATTTGGACAGATGGATCGTCATTAACTAATGCAAAGAAGCTGTTGATGGAAGCTTTCGTTTGACCAACTGGTCCACGAACATAGTCCAATGTGTTTTCATGATCTTCTTTCACAGCACTGAGAATATCTTTGTCAGCTTCTACAAGTGCTTCTTTAGTATCTACATCGTAAATTGGACGAGCTTCTGTTGTGGAATCAACTACTTGCCATTTTCCATCTGCTTGTTTAAGAGTTAGGTCGATAACACCTAAGTGATCGCCCCAGAATCCTGGCATAACAGAAGGGACGCCATTGATGGTACCTTTTGCTGTGTCAACGCCTTCAATACCATCAAAATCTTTACTTGGGAACAGCTTGTGAGCATGACCAAACAAGATAGCGTCAATGCCTTCTACGTTACTTAGGTAGTAAACTGCATTTTCGTCATTTCCTTTTGCTGGAGCTTTTTCAAACCCAGAGTGAGGGATAGCAACAATGATGTCTGCGCCCTCTTTTTTCATTTGAGGAACGAATTTGTTAGCAGTTTCAATGATGTCTTTAGCAATTACTTTACCTTCTAGATGACCTTTGTCCCAAGCAGTTACTTGTGGAGGAGCAAATCCGATTGCGCCGATTTTAATAGTAACTTCTTTTCCGTTCTCATCTTTTACTTTCTTTTCTAAGATATGGTAAGGAGTGAAGTAATTTTTGTCGTTGTCTGGATTGTTATCTTTGTCGTCGATATAGACGTTAGCATTTACATAAGGAAATTTTGCGCCTTTAAGTGAAGCTTGAAGATAATCAAGGCCAAAGTTGAATTCGTGGTTACCGATGTTACCTACATCATAGTCAAGTAGATTCATCGCTTTGTATATTGGATGAACCTCTCCATCTTTCAACCCTTTTTCATGAATGAAATCGCCAAGTGGATTTCCTTGAATCAAGTCACCATTGTCAAACAAAACACTGTTTGTAACTTCTCCACGTGCTTTTTTGATCAAGGTAGCTGTTTTAGCTAGACCAAATTGGTCAGTTGGAGCATCTTTATAGTAGTCATAGTTCACTACGTTTGTGTGGATATCTGTTGTTTCCATCAAACGTAATTTAATAATACTTTCTTCTGCTGCACCTACATGAGCTGTGGGAAGAGCAAACATGCTAAGTACCATAGAGGTAGCTAGCACACTGTTTAGATGTGTTTTCTTCAAGTAAAAGGCCCCCTTAAAAAATTATAAAATGTTGAGAATTGGACAAGTTCGATCATATCACAAGTTTTTATTTTTCAACAGATAAATTGGACGTAATAACACAAAATTTATGAAGATTTCATAGGTAAAATAAGAAGCGATACACAGAAAAAACGCTTTCATTAACAAAAATAACGAATAATAATATTTTTTTTAAGATTAATATCCGTATTTGTTTCGTATCCGACTATTGTATAAAACTCTTTAGAGATGGAGAGTATAGGAGAAAACGCCATCTAAAGGGGTTTTTCTGCTATGTTCAAATTGTTACGCCCAGCAAGACTGAAATGGAAATGGCTAATGTTGTTTCTTATGTTATCAGTAGGTTTGGTACTTGGGTTTTGGGCTTCTCGCCTTGAAATGAAGCTTACCAATCAAGAAGGTAGAAATAGTATGTCATCCCAGTTTAAAGGGGAAGAAAGCGTTCCTGTATTCTCGATGCCAAGACAGGTTGTCTTAACACGTACATATGTATGCGGAGTGACAGGTGAGGAGAAAAAAGAAGTAAGAGAAAACACGTTAGATCAAATTTTGAAACCTTATGCCGGTTGGGAATTGGTTTCGGTTCAACCTGATCATATTGTGCTACATAAAGAAGAGAATGATCTTGCTCCTATTTGTAAAGAGAATGGCTACTTTGGTTTGTCGCCAGACGGCTTCTTAACCTTTTTTGACGGCTTGCCAGACTACCAGAAAGTGATTCAAACCTTCTACCAAATTAACACGGATAGTATGAAGGCGAGCCTTTCTAAAGAAGAGATTGGGCACTTATATAAAGGTATACGTGTGCGTGACCTAGCTGAATATAACAGTATTTTATCTACTTTTAGCGAATTCCAACGACAGATTGAATCTCATTAAACAAAAGATCGGCTAATATATCATCTAAAAAACAACCAGCTTCTTCCGAATAGATGTATGGAGACAGTTGGCTGTTTTTTGATTGAAACGAACTTGTTTAAATTTTATGAGAGGATAATGAGCAGTTAAACTGTTCAGTTCTATGAAATCGCTTCCTATTAATAATAGGAAAATGTGTTTGATAGCTAGATGCGTTTGCTGCTTGTCGAAAAATAGTGGGTATGTTACAGTGTACCTATTCAATTTCAGATGACTCGTATAATTCGTGGGGATATGGCCCATAAGTTTCTACCAGATGACCGATAATCTCATCTGACTACGAGTGAAAGTGCATCTAGGGTTCCGTTTTTGTCTCTAAAGATTTTTGACAAAAGGCTGGTCCGAGCGATGCAAGCTTTGTACGCATAACAAAGCTACACCTGAGGGATAAAAACCCAGAAGGACAGGTTTCACTTGAACGTTTTTATTCAAGTGCCTTGTCCTTTTGGGTTTTTTTGTTTTTGAAATTACTTTGTTGAAATGTAGAAAGGGGCTTTTGGCTACTCATGAAGGTATTACAAGAAAGAATTTGTCAGGATGGAAACGTATTGTCCGATACGGTATTAAAGGTAGATGCTTTTTTAAATCATCAAGTGGATCCCAAATTGGCGATGCAGATTGGTGAAGAATTTGCAAAGCGATTTGCTAATGAACAGATTACGAAGGTATTAACAATCGAGGCAAGTGGAATTCAATTTGCAATGGCAACGGGGGTTGCTTTACAAGTTCCTTTTGTTTATGCCAAAAAGAAAAAAGCAATTACGCAATCGGATGATGTGTATACGGCATCTGTGCATTCTTTCACACGTAAAGAGACATACCTAATTAGCGTGGCAAAAACCTATTTACAGCCGGGAGAGCGAGTGTTGATCGTAGATGATTTCTTGGCCACAGGCGCTGCATTAGTAGGATTATGCGACATTGTAAAAGAGGCTGGCGCCGAGTTGGTGGGTGTAGGAGCTGTTATAGAAAAAAGCTTCCAAGAAGGTCGAGGTTTGCTTGAAGACAGAGGAATTGCGATTCATTCGTTAGCTCGTATCAAATCGATGTCTCCAGAAGGCATTGAATTCATCGAGGAAATCGCAATAAGCAAATCGTAAGGCAAAAAGGGAGAGGTAGAGCACAATGTTAAGCAAGCAAAAGATTTTTACCTTGGGCTTTCAACAGGTTCTAGCGATGTACGCTGGAGCAGTTATCGTTCCGCTCATTATCGGTAAAGAATTAGGATTAACACCACAACAAATGGCATATCTGATCGCGGCGGACCTCTTCACTAGCGGACTTGCAACTTTGCTTCAAGTGTATGGAGGGAGGTATATCGGATCGGGACTTCCTGTTATGCTGGGATGTACCTTTACAGCGGTAGGCCCCATTATTGCGGTGTCACTTTCAGCTGGCAACAGTTTAACAACGGCGTATGGAGCTATTATTGTATCTGGTATCTTTGTGTTTTTGTTTGCGCCTTTGTTTGGTAAATTGCTACGCTTTTTTCCGACGGTGGTCACGGGTTCAGTTGTTACTATCATTGGTTTATCCTTAATTCCTGTTGCGATGAAGAATGCGGCTGGTGGGGAAGGTAATGCATCTTTTGGATCACCTACTAATTTACTCCTAGCTCTTTTAACCTTGCTTTTAATTTTGTTATTTAATCGTTTTTTTACTGGATTTATTCGATCTGTTGCCGTTCTGGTTGGACTTGTTACTGGTACAATGATCGCCTTTTTCTTGGGTATGGTTGACTTCTCTCAGGTGTGGACAGCTTCCTGGATTAGTATTGTACAACCTTTCTATTTCGGCACACCTCGCTTTGATATCATGGCGATTCTCACCATGATTATTGTAAATATGATCAGCATGGTGGAATCTACAGGTGTATATTTTGCGGTAGGTAAAGTAACAGACACCAAAATTGAGTCAAAAACAGTGGTAAAAGGTTTGCGGGCAGAAGGTCTAGCAATTACGATGGGTGGCGTTTTTAACGCTTTCCCGTATACGGCTTTCTCGCAAAACGTGGGTTTGCTTTCACTGACGGGTATTAAAGGTAGGGAAGCCATTATGGGTGCCGGTGTTATTCTAGTTGCATTGGGAATGTTACCAAAATTGGCTGCACTTACGACTATTATTCCTGATGCTGTACTAGGCGGAGCCATGATTGCTATGTTTGGTATGGTAGTGGCGTCAGGTATTAACATCTTGTCCAGCGTTGATTTATCCAAAAATGAAAATCTCTTGATTGCAGCTTGTAGCATAGCAGTAGGTTTAGGTTCCGCAGTAGTACCACAAATGTTTGATCAACTTCCAGGTATGGCGAAGATGATTATGCAAAACGGCATCGTTACAGGCTCCTTGACTGCGATTGTATTAAATATTTGTTTGTCTAGAAATGACAAGAAAGTGCAAAATGCTTCCCAGACTACATCAGACACAGTTTCTGCGTAAGGAAATCCAGAGTTGCCTTTTTTGTAGATGAAAAAGGGATATTCCATAAAGCAAGATTGCTTAGGAACATCCCTTTTTTAAAAAATAACTGTTACTCTCCAGCTATCTCCATTTCTGTAATTCTCCAACGTTCCCATTGAGAGCCTCTGACTAATGTAAAATAACAGATCCCTTGATGGGTTTTTCCCTTTTTTATATAAGAAAGCTGTACAGGAATGGTCACTGAAAACATATCGCTGGTTTGCTCATCCGCAGTCATTTTATCTAAAAGCGGGTGCAACGGTTCACGAACATACATCGGACCATTTACAGCGGCTAGAGAACTTGGTGAACCAGCAACTAAGCAGGTAGCAAGCAGCTCTTCTTCTCGCAAGCATGTCAGATAATAATCAATAACTTGAAGGGGAGAAGCTTCACGTAGAGCTGAAAAGAGGGTACCAGCTGCTTTTCTAATCATAAATTGATGGCCAGCATCTGGTTCGTGACGTTTATGGGTAGAACTTCCTAGGAAATGAATGCAAAAATGTCCATCAAATTGATTTCCAGCAATCCCATCACCACCATGAGGCATCCCATGCATAGAAGCTGCATAATGATGTCCGTTGATAGTTAGTAAAATGGCACGCCTTTTCCAGCTCCATTTTCCCTGATATATTTTCTTCATGATAGAGGTATCTTGTTTGGTTAATGGTTGGACATCAGCATGATCACTGCCAGCCCGTCGTTGTACACGGAATTGTTCACCTGTTTCAATATCTGTAACAGTTCCATATGACATGCGCTTAAAGTTTTGTTGCACCTCTTTCCACGGGGCTGGCGAACCGTAATGCTTCCGTTCTACCAATAATACCCATTTCCCAAGGCATTCACGTAATGAGGTAGTTAATAGCACTTCTTGATTCGTATTTTGTTCAAAGAGGCGTTGGTCATCACTATAAAAATAACGATTTTTTTCTGTATAGATTGTGGCTCGAATAAATTCTGGTTCAGAACTTGTAATACGTGGCCTAGCTTCAATTAGTTGTCCCCATTTTTCTGGACCTGTTATTGTTATCTTAGATTGGAAATTAGCATCTAAAGAGGATTTTACAATGATGCTCATGCCCCCATGTGGCAAGGAACCAGGAGTAAAGGGAGAGATTTTATCCGTTCCCTTTTGAATGTTCGAATGAATTTTTCCTAAAACGGTGGATGGGGAGAAGAGTAAACAACAGACGAGCAGAGTATAGAATTTTCTTTTCATATATATCTCCCTTTGAAAATAACGGATTAAAACCTTTATAGCCATAGGATGCATCAACTTATCCATTTCATACAAATTTGATATCCTTTGCAGATGAAATTGAACAGGTAAAATCGGGATACATACCATAGTCATCAACATCGCATACTGTAGAGGACGGCCATGTGAAGGGGGAGTTCTTGTATGTCTTCAATGCCTGGAGGAAGCTACAAAGACCAGTTCCACCAACGCTTGTATGTTCAGCTTAACCAAGGTCATAACAAATTGAACTACCGAAGAATAAACAATATTGAGAGCCAGATGCGGAACGAAGTGGACGATTATGCCCACATGCAACATGACGTAGCAGATGAACTTGGTATGAACAAACACTAATTGGCCGTCCCACTTTTTGAAGGTGGCAGGAAAGTCTGTTGAGAACGATCTCAGCAGGCTTTTTCTTTGTTGGTCTCATGAATCGACAGTGAGCTAGAGTTTTGGCAGTTTCCTAGTTGGTTTTATCGAACTTTCAACGGAAATGCATGTTCGCAATCTGACTGGTTTGTGTTACAGTTAGAGGAAGACAGGAAGAAGCGGAGAGAACGTAATGCGGATACTTGGAATAGACCCGGGGATTGCTATTGTCGGGTTTGGGTTTATAGATAAAGAAGGAAGTTCATTAAAGCCTGTGCAGTATGGTAGCATACAAACAGAAGCTCATACACCTGTGCCTTTACGATTGCGCCAAGTATATGATGCTACCATTGAACTTTTGGATACGTATCAGCCTGACGAAATGGGCATAGAAAAATTATTTTTTAATCGAAATGTCACCACTGCTTTTACAGTAGGGCAGGCGCGTGGTGTCATTATTTTAGCTGCTGAACAAAAAGGAATTCCTGTTTTTGAATACACACCGATGCAAATCAAACAAGCAGTGACAGGCTACGGTGGTGCAGAAAAAAAACAAATTCAAGAAATGGTACGGATGTTGTTAAAATTAAAGGAAGTACCAAAACCGGATGACGTAGCGGATGCATTAGGCGTAGCGATTACCCATGCCCAAAGCCGCACGTATTATGAGATATCGGAAGGTGCAAAGAAATGATTGATTTTGTAGAGGGAATTGTCTCTTATATAGATTCGGAGTACGTGGTGGTGCAAGCAGGTGGGCTAGGTTATCGTGTTTTTTGTCCCAATCCTTATTATTTTGTAAAAGATGAAGGAAAACCTTTTCGTTTGTACACCCATCATCATGTACGCGAGGACGCTATTCATTTGTATGGTTTTGCGACCAGAGATGAGCGAGATTTGTATCGCCGACTACTTGATGTGAGCGGAATTGGGCCCAAGGGAGCATTAGCTATATTAGCAGGCGCTACACCAGATCAAATTGTATCCGCTGTTCAACAAGAAAATGTGACTTATTTAACTAAATTCCCTGGTATTGGAAAGAAAACAGCTCAGCGCATGATCTTGGATTTGAAGGATAAGTTAAAGGACTTTACGCCATCTATGCTGGTTACGTCTGCTCCAGAATCCTTGTTGGTTAAGGGTAATTCTGATATGGCCGCTTTAGAAGAAGCAATGCAGGCATTGATGGCTCTGGGGTATTCGGATAACGAAACACAAGGGATCCGTCCTAAATTGCTGGAATCTGCTAAGTCGGGAGCCAGCGTAGAACAGTTGATTAAACAGGGGCTAGCGCTCTTTATGAGGGGATAAAAGATGGACGACAATCGGATTATTACAACCCACATGCAGTGGGAAGAAGATGCCAACGAATTTAGTTTGCGTCCGCGCTTCTTATCCGAATACATCGGGCAAAAGCAGGTAAAGGAGAATTTAAAGGTCTTTATCGAAGCTGCAAAAATGCGGAAAGAGGCGTTGGACCATGTTCTTTTATACGGACCTCCAGGTTTAGGCAAGACGACTTTATCCCAGATTATAGCTAATGAACTAGGTGTAAACGTAAAAACAACCTCCGGACCTGCTATCGAACGTCCGGGTGATTTAGCTGCCATCCTTACCAATTTACAGGAAGGGGATGTGCTGTTCATTGACGAGATTCATAGGCTAAATCGTAGCGTAGAAGAAGTCTTATATCCAGCGATGGAGGATTTCGCACTCGATATTATCATTGGAAAAGGGCCAAGTGCTCGCAATGTCCGCCTAGACTTACCGCCATTCACTTTAATAGGAGCAACAACGCGCGCCGGACTACTATCATCTCCACTACGTGATCGATTCGGGGTCGTTAATCGTTTAGAATTTTATACAATTGAAGAGTTGGCTTTCATTGTCTCTCGCGCGGCAGATATTTTGCAGATCGGCATGCAAGAAGGCGGGGCACTAGAGATTGCCAAGCGTTCCAGAGGTACACCGCGTATTGCCAATCGCTTATTAAAGCGTGTCCGGGATTTTGCTCAAGTACAGGGGGAAGGCATTATTACACAGGAGATTGCACATGAAGCTTTAGTAAGACTTCAAGTGGATGCTTGTGGACTAGATCATATTGATCATAAATTACTTCTTGCCATTATTGAAAAATTCGCCGGAGGTCCAGTAGGATTGGATACCATTGCGGCTACCATTGGGGAAGAATCGCAAACGATTGAAGATGTGTGTGAGCCTTTCTTGTTACAAATTGGTTTCATTCAGCGCACACCGCGTGGACGTATTGCCACTGCAGCTTGTTACACGCATTTTCAACGCCCGATGCCTTCCCAGTCTTAATAGGATTGTCTAACAACAATGAATTGCCAAAAAGGGGATTAGAGAAACGTGGATGTAACTTTATTTGATTTTGATCTGCCAGAAGAGTTGATTGCCCAGCATCCACTTGAGGATCGTACAGGCTCTCGCTTGCTTGTTCTTGATAAACAAACAGGCGAAGTGACTCATCAGCAGTTTACAGACTTGATTACGTATTTGGAAGCGGGGGACGTGCTGGTTGTCAATGACAGTCGCGTGTTGCCCGCCCGTTTGATTGGAGTAAAAAGCGAGACAGGAGCTAAAATTGAGATTTTGCTACTAAAATCGCTTGGTGATGATCGCTGGGAAACATTGGCTCGCCCGGGGAAACGATTTAAAGTGGGAGCTGAGATAGAGTTTGGTGATGGCTTGCTTCGCTGTGTCTGTGAAGAGATTACACCAACAGGAGGACGCATCGTGCGTTTCTCCTATGAGGGAATTTTCTATGAGATTTTAGATCGGCTAGGTTCAATGCCCCTACCACCATATATTCATGAACAGTTGGATGATCGGGAGCGGTACCAAACGGTCTACTCCAAAGAGCTAGGATCGGCTGCTGCTCCGACAGCGGGCTTACATTTTACGCAGGATTACTTGAAACAGCTTCAGGAAAAAGGAATCAAGCTAGCTTATGTTACTTTGCACGTGGGGTTAGGCACATTCCGCCCGGTAGAGGCAGATGTGATTGAAGAGCATGTGATGCATGCCGAACATTATCAATTAACGCAGGAAACGGCTGATTTGATCAATAATGCAAAGGAAAAGGGGAAACGAGTCTTTGCTGTAGGAACAACATCTTGCCGAACCTTAGAGACCATAGCGCAAGAACATGATAGTAAACTGGTGGCCCAGTCTGGTTGGACGGATATCTTTATGTACCCAGGTTATGATTTTGCGGTTATTGACGGACTCTTGACCAACTTCCATCTACCTAAATCAACCTTGGTCATGCTTATTAGTGCATTGGCTGGACGGGAAAATGTTCTTCATGCTTATCAGGAAGCGATTGCCCGTAAGTATCGTTTCTTTAGCTTTGGAGATGCGATGTTGATTAAATAAAAGAATTTTTATGCGTTTTCTTGTGATTCATGGGAAGACCTCTTATAATAGATAAGACGTAGGAAACACATGCTAAAAAACAGATGGTGTTCACATCTGGTTATTGAGGAGTGCAGATACTTTGGCAGTACGCTACGAATTAATTAAAACGTGCAAACAGACTGGCGCACGACTAGGCAAAGTTCATACCCCGCATGGTACTTTTGAAACACCAGCATTCATGCCGGTTGGGACTCAAGCTACAGTTAAGACCATGTCCCCTGAAGAAGTGAGCGGTATGGGCGCTAACATTATTTTGAGTAATACGTACCATCTATTCTTGCGTCCGGGTCACCAGATCGTTAAAGAAGCGGGTGGCTTGCATAAATTTATGAACTGGAACGGAGCTATTTTAACAGATAGCGGCGGATTTCAGGTATTTAGTTTAAGCAATTTACGTAAGATTACAGAAGAGGGAGTATCGTTTCGTTCTCACTTAAATGGGGAAAAGCTATTTATAGGACCCGAAGAAGCGATGCAGATTCAAAACGCACTAGGTGCAGATATCATGATGGCTTTTGACGAATGTGCTCCGTATCCAGCTGAATACGACTACGTAAAAAAATCGATGGAGCGGACAACTCGTTGGGCAGAGCGTTGTCTAAACGCGCATGAACGCAAGGAAGATCAAGCGTTGTTCGGGATTGTACAAGGTGGTATGTTCCAGGATTTGCGTGAACAAAGCGCGCGTGATCTTGTACAGATGGACTTCCCAGGTTACGCCATTGGTGGACTTAGCGTAGGAGAACCATTCCCACTGATGTATGAAGTACTAGATTACACTGTTCCATTGTTACCGGATAACAAACCCCGCTATTTGATGGGGGTAGGCTCTCCAGATGCCTTAATTGAAGGCGCACTTCGTGGAATTGATATGTTTGACTGTGTGTTGCCAACGCGTATAGCTCGCAATGGGACATGCATGACGAGCCAAGGACGACTGGTCGTTCGCAATGCTAAATTTGCGCGTGACTTTACTCCGCTTGACCCTAATTGCGACTGTTATACGTGCAAAAATTACACGCGCGCGTACATTCGTCATTTGATCAAGGCGGAAGAGACTTTTGGGATTCGTTTAACCACGCATCACAACCTGCACTTCCTCATTAAATTGATGGAGCAAGTGCGCCAAGCGATTCGTGAAGATCGTTTGGGAGATTTCAGAGACCAGTTTTTTGCCCAATATGGTCTGGGTGAAAATAGATCTTTCTAAGAACTAAGGAGGATGAACCATGCAAGGATTAGGTGGATTGTTGCCGATTATCATCATGTTTGTGATCTTTTACTTTTTGTTGATTCGACCTCAACAAAAACGTAACAAAGAGCGCAACGCAATGTTGGCAGCTATAAAAAAAGGGGATCGCGTTGTAACAATTGGAGGAATGCATGGCACTATCCAAGACATTACTGACGATACACTTATTTTGAAAGTTTCCCACAATGTACACATGACGTTCGACCGCGGTGCAGTGAATTCTGTTTCTGTTGTTAGCCCTACAAAAGAAGTAGAGGAAACGAAGAATTCCAAAGAGGAATTGGCAGCACCTGCTGAAGAAACGAAATCATAAACACAAAAAAGCTGTTAGCTAATTGCTAACAGCTTTTTCTTTTCGAAAGAACAAATATCTGTACAATCCCTAGATCGTGGTTACCGCCTATTTGAAGTATTTACACCAAAAACACCGCCAATTCCTGCGATAAGAAAGGCAAAGAGCGTATACAATAAAGTCGAGAAGTTAAGCGGTGCATCAAAGCCTAAAAAGCCAATTAGTAAGACGAGGAAGAAATAGCCCAAACCGGTTAATCCTCCGTAATACCAGCCGCGTGCGCCGCATTTGCGCCCCGTTACAAAGCCGCCAATCAACAAACTACAAACGTTAATGACATAGCTAAAGTAGGGTAGTGAGCTTTCCTTCACATTGGTAAACGAAAGAAGTAAAGCAGCTAAAATAGAACCGAGCAAGACAAGGCCAAGCGTTAGAAATAATCCCGTCATCACCGAGGCGGAATGACTGCGCATAACACGATCCCATCCTCTCTTTTTCATTCTCATTCTTACTACCATTTATATGAGAGGCTTGGCAGGCTTATTCATCTCTTGATTGAACATCGTCGCGAATTTTCGTATGATGGATAAGGGAAAAAGACGGGAGTGAGGATACCGATGATTAAAACCTATTTTTATAATCATTCCGAACAAAAGATGATCCATGATGTAGATTTAACAACCAAGGATAAATGGTTGAAATCTCCCGAGGATCTATTATGGATTGATCTGTATGATGTGGGGAATCAGGAACTACATTATATTGCGAAAATTTTTGAGTTCCATCCATTGGCCATTGAGGATTGTTTGCACGTCAGCCCGCGTGCAAAAGTGGATAAATATGATGACTACTATTTTTTCGTATTTCATGCGCTACGTTATAATGAGGAGAGCGACAATGAGATTACGACAGTAGAGTTAAATGTTTTTCTTGGACCTAATTACATTGTTACTATTCATAAATCGCCGATGAATACAATTGGGCGTATTGCGGCTCTAAGCCACCGAAGCAATGCATTTTTAAACCGCGGACCAGATTACTTGCTATATGCAATCGTTGACGGGATTACCGATGAATATTTCCCAATCATGGACCGCCTAAGTGTGCGTATTGATGAATTGGAAGACGAAATCTATGAGCATCAGACAGAAGAAATCACGGAAGAGTTCTTGGCGTTAAAACGTACTCTGATTTTAATTCGCCGAGTGATCTTGCCACAAAAGCGGATTTTTGCCAATGTAAACGGGCGATACTCCTTTGATATCTCAGAGGAAAATGTTCCTTTCTATGTGGACTTAACCGACCACTTGGAACGAATCGTTGACTCTACTGAAACGTTTCGAGATTTAGTAAACGGTGTACTTGATACTTATTACACGATCATTACGGGCAAAAGTAACGAGACGGTACGTATCCTGACGATTATCTCTACCGTTATTCTGCCACTAACCTTTATCACAGGAATTTTTGGAATGAATACCTTTGAATGGATGGGGGATAAGGCGGAGCCTGTCATGTTTGTCATTGCGTTCGGTTCGATGATTTTATTGACAGCTTGGATGCTCTACGTTTTTAAAAAGAAAAAATGGCTATAACCGAAAGGAAAAGAGAGGGACGCATAAGGGAAGGTGGACCCGTGGACACTACTAGAAAGCAGGTAGATGAACATGTGGGAGGTCTTACACCATGGAGCTAGTAACCATACTTATGCGTACCCTCTTTAGTTATTTTTTTCTCCTACTCATCATGAGGCTGATGGGCAAAAGAGAACTAGGTCAAATGTCTTTATTTGATGTCGTCATTTCTATCATGTTGGCAGAAATGGCGGTACTTGCCATTGATCAGGTTAAAAGGCCACTTATGCACATGTTTTCGCCCATGATCCTTATTATGTTGTTGGAAATTGGTATGGCTTATTTGTTTATGAAGAGTAAAAAAATAAGACAATTCGTCAACGGAGAAGCAGATGTTTTGATCGCAAATGGAGAGATAAGAGAAGAAGCATTGAGAAAAAATCGTCTTAATCTGGATGATCTTCTGATTCACTTACGCCAGGAAAATATAAAAAATCTAGCAGATGTGGAATTTGCTATCTTGGAAACGACAGGAAAGGTAAGTGTATTTACTAAGCCGGAAAAATCAAATGTTACCTTGGAAGATTTAGGATTAAAGGTAAAACAGCCCCAAAAATCCTCATCAGGTGTCAAGGTAGGGTTTCCAATTCCGCTGATTATGGATGGGGAAGTGCAGACTGACGCGTTAAATAAAATCGGAAAAAATATACTTTGGCTCAAACAAGAATTAAAAAAGCTACGCATCCGGCATGCAAATGAAGTTATGTTTTGTAGCATTGATGAGCAAGGTAAGTTTTTTATAAATAAAAAGCAGAACCCCCGCAAATGATTACCGGCGGGGGAAAAACGTACTTAATGGTTGACCAATCCATGGGATGCGTGCTACATCTTGTTTGCCAAGTACCCTCATGGTGACGAGTAATATTGTATAGAGGAGCATAGAGGCAGAAGAACATATCGCTAGCATTTGTAGTAAACTAGTATCTTTGAACCAATGCTCAGACATATAGGTACTACAATATCCGATGGCTAACATAGCTAATCCTATTTTGAAAAACTCGGCAACTTGGATGGTAAAACCAATACCTTTGACGAGGCTAGCAAAATGGAGCATTGTTACTAATGTAATGTTTAGATTAAGGGCAATAATGGCTCCATTAATTCCAAACTCAGGACGAGATGTAAGCAGGAACATTGAGGCGATTTTGACGATTGTTCCAATCAGGGTGTTGCGGAACACGACATGTGCCTGATCTAATCCCTGTAATGCGGCGGCTAACGGGGCTTGAAAAAATAAAAACACAGAAAAAGGTGCTAATTGCTTTAATAATAATCCCACTTCAGATTGCTTGTATAAGAGCTGACAGAGAGGTTCTGCAAATACATATAACAAAACAGCGCAGGGGGCACCAATGACTAGGGTTATACGCATCGCTTGATAGATACGACGATGAACCATCTTACTGTTCTTGTCAAATGCAGCTTCTGCTACAGCAGGAACCAAGGAAATAGATAACGAATAGGTAAGAAAAGTAGGGAAAAGTAACAGCGGAACAGCCATTCCAGAGAATTGACCGTATAGAGAGGTCGCCTGGATGGTCTTATACCCTGCTAGTACGAGAGCATAGGGAACAAGCATTGGCTCCATCACATAAGCGATAGAACCTACTACGCGGCTCAGGGTGACTGGTAGGGATACATGCAATAGTTGTTTGATAACCGGAGAGCTTTTTTGAAACAATGCTCTACGGGATCCAGGCTTCTTTATCATTGCTCCCAGTTCACGACTGTTCTTTTTATAATTCCATAACATGTACCAAAGTCCAGCTAGCTCACCCAATAAGATACTACCAACTGCGCCAACCGTAGCGTAAAGAATTCCGTAAGGGGCAAGTGTCATGGTCATGCCAATCACAATTAGGATGCGGACCAGTTGCTCAATCAGCTGAGACAACGCAGTGGGCACCATGTTTTGTTTTCCCTGGAAATAACCACGTAAGACAGCCGAGATACTAGCAACTGGTAAGATGGGTAAAGCTGTCAGTAATAAAATGTGTGTTCGTGGATCCGTAAAAAACAGTTCTGTAAAGAAACGAGCACCAGCTACTAACAAAAGAGAGACAAGCGTACTAAGCCCAGCTGTGATGGTCAGAGCCAAATATAAAAAACGTTTGGACTGCTGGCTATCTTTGGCCGCTTCCGCTTCTGCGACCTGTTTAGCGATGGCAACAGGAAGACCGAATGTAGTAATGGTAATCAAAAAGTAGAGAAGTGGGACGATCATTTGATACAAACCCATACCTTCTGCACCTATAAAGCGGGAGAGAATGATGCGATGGGCGAAACCAAGAACCTTGGTCACTGCTCCTGCTGCGATGAGAACCATGGTTCCGTAAAAAAAGGATTTTTTCATAGGGATAGCCCCTTCTCTTTAGCATTTACCTTTAAGCTTTTATGACTACACTATTACCATATGGACGTGCCACCTAGGGCATGACTAGATTTTATGTGTGGGCAGAAACATTCATAAACAACAAGTTCACGTAAAGAGGTGTGGAAATATGGAAAATAAAGAGAATATGATGAGCTTTATCGAGGTTGAGAAATATCAGGAAATGTTACTTTTATGTAAAAGTAAGGCAGAGGAATTTCTAATCCTTGGCTACGATAACATAACTCCGGAAGAAGTGTGGGATTGTGTCATATCAGGCTACAAAGGAGAGGAACGACCAACTCTACACCGTCTAGTTAACGATATTCTTTCTTTAAAAATTAGCAAATATATGAACTATGTGATGATTAATATGTATAAAAATAACGGGGTAATTTGACATGCATTTTTCTACAAGTCTATAATGGGCATATTGATTCTTTGAATTGGGATATTTGCGTATGAACGCTTGGTATCCATTGGGAAAGGGGCATTATGTTAGATGATAAAGTGGAGTAGATTTGTTCTCTTCCTACTGGTGATCGGACTCTTAGGTACGCTCATGGCCACTACTACCACAAAAGTAGCGGGCAATATCGTGCTTGGTCTTGACTTAAGAGGCGGATTTGAAATTTTGTATGAAGTAGAACCGCTTGATTCAAAACAGAAAACAAACACTGAATTATTAACCGCAACAGCTCAGATGATTGAGAAACGTGTAAATATCGGTGGGGTTTCTGAACCAGAAGTAACGATTGAAAAACCTAACCGCGTACGCGTAAAATTGGCGGGGGTTACCGATCCTGAGAAGCTACGTGCCTTGATCGGGAAACCAGCTGTATTGACGTTCCGTGATATGACAGGTGAAACGGTACTGCGCGGTACAGACCTAGCACCCGGTGGAGCAGCTATTGGTTACGGTGAGTTAAATGAACCAGAGGTTACTCTAAAATTTGCGAGTGCGGAAAAATTTGCAGAAGTAACACGTAATAATTTAGGGAAACAAGTTGCTATCTTCTTGGATGAAAACATGTTAACAAATCCTACGATAAACTCTGTTATTACAAATGGTAGTGCGCGAATAACTGGTAAATACACAAAAGAAGAAGCTCGTGAATTAGCAGAAACGTTAAATGCCGGTTCACTGCCTGCTAAATTAATTGAAAAGCAAGTAACCGCTGTTGGAGCAAGCCTAGGTGATATGGCTCTGAAAAAAACCATTAACGCAGGCTACATCGGTGGAGCACTAATTTTTCTCTTTATGCTACTGGTATACCGTGTTCCAGGTATGGTTGCAAATATCACATTAACTGCATTTATTTACGTTTGTTTAGTGGTGTTACAATGGATGCATGCTACGCTGACTCTGCCAGGTATTGCAGGCTTTATTTTGGCCGTAGGGATGGCGGTAGATGCTAACATTATTACCTATGAACGTATTCAAGAGGAAATTAAAACAGGTAAAACGATTCTGTCTTCTTTCCGTGCGGGTGAACGTCGCTCCTTGATTACGATCATTGATTCACACGTTACTACTTTGATTGCGTGTGTCGTTCTGTTCTACTTTGGGACAAGCTCCATTCAAGGTTTCGCGATTATCCTAGCAATGACTCTTATTGTAAGCTTGATTACCAACGTGTTTGGCTCTCGCTTTTTGCTATGGTTGCTTCTTCGTTCCAATGCGTTTAAGAAGCCTCGCTGGTTTGGTGTAAAGGAGAGTGAAATCGGTGAACTCTAAAGAAAAAGATATTGTTAAATTTGATATTGTTAAAAACCGACACAAGTTTTATTGGTTTTCAGGTATCTTACTAGTTCTAGGTTTGGCCTCAATGATGTTTTTTGGCTTAAATAAAGGCGTTGATTTTACAGCCGGTACTCGTTTAGACCTATTCATTAACACACAGTTTAATGAAGCAGATGTCCAACAAATTATTACAAAAGCAGTTCCTGATGTTCACTTTAAAGATGTAACCAAGTATGGAAATAACAAAGAATTTGCAACTACAACGTTTACGGAAACCATCACTCCAGAAAAGCTGAAAGAGATTGAGGCTGCTATAAAAGCAAAATATGGTGATCAAGTAACCAAGCAGGAATCTACTGTTGACCCCGTGATTGCTAATGAATTGGTGAACAAAGCGATTATTGCTCTTTTGGTTGCTTCTGCAGGGATCGTTGTATATATTGCCATTCGATTCCAATTCTTATTCGGGATTGCTTGCGTTATCTCCATTTTACATGATGCTTTTATCCCGATTGCCCTGTTCTCCTTGTTCCGTCTAGAAGTTGACTTAACATTTATTGCAGCGATTTTAACGATCGTAGGTTATTCTATTAATGATACGATTGTTATCTTTGACCGTATCCGTGAGAATATGCGTACAATGAAAACGAAAACCATTGAGGACCTAGAGCACATGGTAAACGTGAGCTTGTGGCAAAGTATGCGTCGCTCTATCTTTACCGTTTTGACCGTGTTCATTACGGCTGCTGCTATTGCTATCTTTGGTAGCGAAGGCATTCGTAACTTCTCCTTGGCTCTCATTTTCGGTCTGATCAGTGGTACGTACTCGTCAATCTTTATTGCCGCACAGATATGGGTATCCATGAAAGAACGTGAAATGAAGAAAAAAGGTTTAAAAGCTACTCCTAATGAAAGCTAAATTGGATAGAATAAACCGTGGGGGACGTCCCCTGCGGTTTTTTTCATTCTCAAGTTCCATATACTAGGGGAGGAAACCAAATGGAAAATCGTTTAGCGAAAGCTCAGTTTGCCGCCTGGATAGGTATTGTTGGCAATCTGTTGCTCGCGCTTGCCAAATTAATGGTGGGGGTCGTTGCTGATTCGAGAGCGATGGTAGCTGATGCTGTTCATTCTGCATCGGATGTAATAGGGTCAGTTGCTGTCTTAATCGGGCTGCGTGCAGCAGAAGCGCCCCCAGATAGCGATCATCCTTACGGGCACGGAAAAGCAGAGTCGATTTCAGCTATCATAGTATCTATTTTGCTTGCTATTGTGGGTTTTGAAATTGCTTATTCCTCGTATAAATCGCTTTTTGAGCCACTTGAGCCTCCAGGCATGTTGGCAGTATGGGCGGCATTGGGCTCGATGATTATAAAAGAATGGATGTTTCGATATAAATACAATTTAGGCAAAAAGTTGAACAGTCAGTCATTAATTGCAAATGCTTGGGAGCATCGCTCTGATGTATATTCTTCTTTTGCTGCGTTAATTGGTGTTGGCGGAGCTATCTTGGGTGAAAAAATGGGGATTAATTGGACCGTGTATCTTGATCCGATTGCTGGGATTTTTGTCTCCTTCCTTGTACTACAAACAGCCTACCATATTTTAAAAGAATCGATTCATTCAACGTTGGATCATGTATTGCATGAAGAGGATACTTTGCCGCTACGTGAAACGGTTTTGAATGTAGAGGGAGTATTGCGAATTGATGCATTGTGGGCAAGAGAAACTGGTCACTACCAAATCGTTGATATTAAGGTTTCAGTTGACCCATATATAACCGTTGAGGAAGGTCATCGGATCGGAAAAAACGTAAAACGGAGCTTAATGGAGAAACATCAGGATATTCGAAATGTGTTTGTCCATATAAACCCATACGATGAAATGGGAAAGTCAAGTGACGAAAAACCTCCTAAGACGCGGGTTTAATGTGGATTAATCCATGTTTTTTACAACCAAATATCATATTTAGAATGATTTTCAAAAAACATACGCTTTTTTGGTTTATAAGAAAGCTTGGCATGCCCTCTATTTCTTTATATAATGGATGAGGATTGGAGGGCTGCCTCATGCTACAAGCGAAATCGCGATGGCAACTCACCCCATGTGACGAAGCAAGAAGTGCGGAGATTGCCCAAGCGTGTGGGATATCGCCTTTGCTGGCACGATTGCTCGTTCTAAGAGGGATGGATACGTCACAAAAGGCGCGTGACTTTTTGCATGTGAGTCCAGAACAATTGCACGATCCATTTTTATTGGATGGCATGGACAAAAGCGTGCATCGAATCCAACAGGCGATTGAGCGCCAGGAACCGATTTGCATTTATGGAGACTATGATGCGGATGGAGTTAGCTCCACTGCTTTGATGGTGCATTTGTTACGAAAATTGGGAGCCACTTTTGATTACTATATACCGAATCGTTTTAAAGAAGGATATGGGTTAAACCAAACAGCGTTGTCATACATTTATGACAGCGGTTTTCGACTTGTCGTTACTGTGGATACCGGCATAAGTGCGGTAGAGCAAGTAGCGCATGGAAATCAGTTGGGGCTTGATATCATCGTGACGGATCACCATGAACCGCCTGAGATTTTACCTGATGCGTTTACGGTCATGAACCCTAAAAAACCGGGTTGTTCCTATCCGTTTGATATGCTGGCAGGTGTCGGAGTTGCCTTTAAGCTTGCACATGCTCTGTTAAAAGAACCTCCGATGGATTTAATTGATTTGGCAGCAATTGGAACGATTGCTGACCTTGTCCCACTAGTGGATGAAAATAGGGTGTTAGCTAGCTTAGGGTTACAACGATTAAATCGGACACACAATGTAGGCATCCAAGCTTTACTTGATGTGTGCGGCCTTCAGGAGAAAGAGATTACAGCAGGACATGTCGGCTTTGCCATTGGTCCACGGATTAATGCAGGCGGCCGTTTAGAAACAGCGGAAGCAGCGGTTAAATTGCTCGTATCAGAGGATGTACAAGAAGCGAAGGAACAAGCAGAAGTGCTTGATGAGTTGAATCGCGAGCGCCAAGAGCTTGTTCAAGCTATGGCGGAAGAAGCGATTGAAATGGTAGAACAGTTATATCCTGCAGATCAGAATGGGGTGCTGGTCGTTGCCAAAGAAGGCTGGAACGTTGGGGTTGTTGGTATTGTTGCTTCACGTTTAGTGGAGAGATTTTATCGACCTGCCATCGTGCTTGGTATCGATTCTGAGAAAGGTACAGCTAAAGGCTCGGCGCGAAGCATTGCCGGTTTTGACATGTATGGGGCATTGACAGCGTGCAAGGACCTTCTGCCACACTTTGGTGGTCACACAATGGCCGCAGGTATGACATTGCCTGTAGAAAATTTGGATTCGCTTCGCAAAGCGTTGCACCGAATATCACAAGAATGGTTACAACCAGAAGACTTCATTCCAAAAACAAGAGTAGATCTTGAAGTGGCCTTTGATGAGATCAATCTGGATCTTGCCATCGAACTGGAAGCACTAGCTCCATTCGGTATGGGTAACCCTACTCCAATGCTTGTCTGTGAGGAAGTTGGACATCAGGGTATGCGTAAAATCGGGAAGGATGAAACACATCTTAAATGTGTCTTGTCTCATGAGAAAAAGCAGCTAGATGCCATCGGTTTTGGCTTTGCTCCAATTATGGAACGTGTGGCTCCAACAGCAAAGCTATCGGTACTTGGTGAATTGCAGATTAATGAATGGAATGGACTACGAAAGCCTCAATTCTTGCTACGCGATGTAGCGGTGAAGCATAAGCAGATTTTTGACTGGCGGGGCACACGTGAGAAAGAGAAGAAGTGGATGAATAAGATAGCTACGGAAGAGCTTATTACGATTACATTCCAAGAAGCTAATTATCAACGATTGCATTCCTTGCTTACGAGTCAGCAGCTGTCACAAAGCTCACTCGTTTATGTAACGAATGCAGGAGTTATACAAGGTGACTGGAAAGAAGGATGTCGTTCTTTCGTTCTATATGACCTTCCTTCCTCCAAAACAGCATTGGGGCAAGCCATATCTACGTTGGATGAGATGGATTCTTTATACTGCTTGTTTGGAGATGCAGACGAGGCTTTTGAATTGTTACATGTGCCGAGTCGAGAAGATTTTAAAGGGCTGTATCAAATCTTTCGACAATATGGTAAAATCAACAAGGCTCATCTTGATGCATTAGCTAAAAAAATCAAGTTAAAGCGTTCGATTGTAGAGCGGATGCTTACTATTTTTATAGAGCTCTGTTTTATTGAAGATAGCGATCAAGCATATCTATTGCATCCAGAACCGGCCAAAGCTGCCTTGGATACTTCTTCGCGATACCTAGAATGGCGAGGGGAAGCTGAGCTACACGCTGAACTGCTCCTTTCTAATCATGAGGGACTTGGAAAATATTTGGAGTTGCTTCATCAGCCTTAGAAGAAGAGCACCCAACTTAAATTGTTTTTATTCTTTTGTAGGAGGCATTCCTTAATGAACTTTAAAGATTATATTCGCGTGATTCCAGATTACCCACAACCAGGGATTCGTTTTAAAGATATTACTACCCTGTTAAAAGATGGTCCTGTATACAAAGCGGCAATCAATGAACTAAAAGTATTTGCTGATACCCTAAATGTGGATGTAATTGCAGGACCGGAAGCACGTGGTTTTGTTGTAGGAGCACCGTTGTCTTATGCGATGAACGTTGGATTTATTCCGATTCGCAAGGCTAACAAATTACCTTACAAAGCAATTCAAGCTGACTATAGCCTAGAGTACGGCAGTGATGCTTTGGCGATGCATGAAGATGCAATCAAGCCAGGTGACCGTGTACTGATTGCTGATGACCTACTAGCGACAGGTGGTACAATCGAAACGTCTATCAACCTTGTTGAACAATTGGGCGGAATCGTAGTAGGTGCCGTATTCTTAATTGAATTGAGCTATCTAGATGGTCGTCAAAAACTAGGTGACATCCCTGTTTCTTCTCTTATCACATACTAGTATATTGGATAAAAACCTCTGTGAGCTTTTCGCTTGCAGAGGTTTTTTGTGGTTTTGCCTAAGGGACTCGAGGAAAAAGTGTCTATTTTGTGTGTTTTAAGTAGAGAATGGAAGATTATTACCTTTACATTCTCCCCTTCATACCAGATAATAAAAGGTAATACGTTTAAGGGAAAGATAGACGGTTTTCATCTTCAGAGTGAAGATTAAGGAAGGGAAATATGACAACGGGCATCGAGGAAATTTTAAGCAAAGCGAATAGCTATATGTCAGACGAGGACGTTACTATGCTGGAGCGTGCCTATGATTTAGCGCGCAAAGCTCACGAAGGCCAAGTGCGTAAATCCGGGGTGCCTTATATTATGCATCCGATCGCAGTGGCAGGCATTTTGACGGATATGCACATGGATGCTGTTACCGTCGCTGCCGGTTTCCTCCATGATGTTGTGGAAGATACCGAATTTACACTGGACGACTTGCGTAAAGATTTTGGTTCAGAGGTAGCTCATCTGGTAGACGGAGTCACAAAGCTGGAAAAAATTAAATACAAATCCAAAGAAGAGCAGTTAGCGGAGAATCATCGCAAAATGCTTGTGGCCATGGCACAAGATATTCGGGTCATTTTAATTAAATTGGCGGACCGTTTGCATAATATGCGTACGTTACGTCATATGTCCGAAGAAAAGCAACGTGAAATTTCGGATGAAACGTTGGAAATCTTTGCACCGCTGGCTCATCGCCTAGGGATTGCCTTTGTAAAGTGGGAGCTAGAGGATACTGCTTTGCGCTATTTGAATCCACAGCAATATTATCGGATTGTAAACCTCATGCAGAAGAAACGGACAGAGCGCGAGGAGTACATTACGGAAGCGAAGGCAATGATTACTGATAAATTAGATGAGTTGCATATTGAAGCGGAGATTGCTGGCAGACCTAAGCATATCTATAGCATCTATAAAAAGATGGTGTCGCAGAATAAGCAGTTTAACGAAATCTATGACTTGCTAGCGCTACGCATCATTGTAAATGATATTCGTGATTGCTACGCTGTGCTCGGAATTGTACACACTTTGTGGAAACCGATGCCAGGGCGATTCAAAGATTATATTGCTATGCCAAAAGCTAACATGTATCAATCCTTGCATACAACAGTAATCGGTCCTAAAGGTGAACCGTTGGAAGTGCAAATTCGGACATGGGAGATGCATCGAACAGCGGAGATTGGTATCGCTGCTCACTGGGCTTATAAAGAGGGCAAAGGGGAAGTCCAAGGTTCTTTTGAAGAGAAGATTGGTAATCTCCGAGAGATCATTCAAGGTGGACAAGAAGAGACACCGAATGCTCAGGAATTTATGGAATCACTCAAGCAGGATTTGTTTTCCGATACGGTATTTATCTTTACACCAAAAGGTGACGTGGTGGAGCTTCCAAAAGGTTCGGTTCCTTTGGATTTTGCTTATCGCATCCATTCAGCTGTCGGCAATCGGACAATCGGAGCGAAAGTGAACGGAAAAATCGTTCCGCTTGATTTTGCGTTGCGTACAGGTGACATTATGGAAATTTTGACTTCCAAACATTCGTATGGTCCAAGTCAAGATTGGCTCAAAATAGCTAAGTCTGCTCATGCTCGCAATAAGATCAAGCAGTGGTTTAAGAAAGAAAAGCGGGAAGAAAACGTGGCTAAAGGGCTATCTATGATCGAAGCTGAGGTTAAAGCGCGTGGCTTTGATTTAAAAGAGACCATGACCACGGAGAATGTAAAAGAAGCAGCAACTAAATTTAACTTCCAATCTGACGAGGATATGTACTCAGCAGTCGGATATGGCGGGCTCACCTCTGCACAAGTAGCGAATCGACTGACAGAAAAAATACGTAGAGATCGGGAAGAGCAGCAACAGCAAGCCATTCAGGAATTTAAATCACATGCACCCGCTCAGAAACAAACGAGAAGTGATACAGGCATCCGCGTAGAAGGCGTGGACAATTTGTTGACTCGTATTTCCCGATGTTGTTCGCCGGTTCCAGGGGATGACATTATTGGTTTCATCACAAGAGGACGGGGAGTCTCCATTCATCGTAAGGATTGTCCGAATGTGACTCTAGAAGAGAATGATCGACTCATTCCTGTACAATGGGAAGGCGACCAGAAACAAAACTACAATGTAGACATCGAAATTACCGGCCATGATCGCACAGGCTTGTTAAATGATGTGTTACATGTAGTGGGGGAGACGAAAACCAATATTGCAGCCGTTAGTGGCAAAGCAGATCGCAATCGCGTTGCTACTATTAACATGACGATCTGTATTAACAACATTGATCATCTACATCGCGTGGTAGAACGAATCAAACGCATTAAAGACATTTATTCTGTTCGCCGGATTTTGAACACCTAACATTTTTATGTGTCAGACAGTGATTCCTTGGGAACACTGTCTTTTCTTTGATAACCATGAAACTTGACTTGAACCTCTCATGGCTAAAGCCACGAGATTCCTGCGCTATCACATCCAACGAAGTGAGAATTAGCAGGCTATCCCCGTAGTCCCTACGGTTATTGAAAAAAAGTGTACGTTGGACTCTTCTCTCTGACCTACTGCTTGGTTTTCGCTTTTCGGTCAGAGAGGACGAAGGTGCTTGAATGTTTTACGCCACAAAGCATTCCTTATGGCAACCCCATACATTCAGTTTTCAATGAGCAATCTATACAAGATTAGTATACCTGTTCTTGTTAGTTATTCAAAGAAGTAGTCGGACAAGTAACGTGTCAGAAGACACGCTTTGTCCGAAGCCGATTCACCTCATGATTAAAATCACGAGTGTTCTCGGCTAATTCATAAAATCTAATAGAGATGGAACAGGAGTGGTAAGAAGTGCGAGTCGTTGTACAAAAGGCAAAAGCATCAAGCGTTTCTGTGAACGGAGATGTGGTAGGACAGATTGAGCGTGGGTTGGTTTTATTAGTCGGTATTACGCATGAGGATACGATGAAAGATGTAGAATTTGTAGCAGACAAAGTAGCAAATTTGCGGATTTTTGAAGACGAGGAAGGAAAAATGAATTACTCTGTGAAAGATACAGGTGGTCAAATTTTATCTATTTCCCAATTTACCCTATACGGAGATTGCCGTAAAGGTCGACGTCCTAACTTTATGTCGGCTGCTCGTCCAGAGGTTGCTGAGCCTTTGTATGATCAATTTAATGAGGTATTGCGGAGTAAAGGGTTACATGTAGAGACGGGGCGTTTTGGGGCAATGATGGATGTGCAGATATATAACCATGGACCTGTAACGTTGATTGTTGAAAGCTAATGGTAGGTGAAACAAAGGTCTTCGAGAACTCAAACTAACTAAACGTAATAAAAAAGCAGCTAGTCCATTGTGGACCAGCTGCTTTTTTGTAGTAACCTCTAGTTCGGATAAACCTGGAAGTAACGCAATATGCCTCGGAATAAACCTTCTGCCGCATTGTGTTGATGTTGCTCGTCTCGCAGGTTAGCTTCTTCTTGTGGGTTGGTCATAAAGCCGATTTCAGCAAGAATCGCTGGCTTTGGATTTTCACGAATGACATGGAAATCACCAAATCTGGACGTTAAATCCTTATATTGAGTGGTAGCAACAATCTCTCTTTGCGTCAGTTCGGCTAATTCCATTGATTTGCCTTTATGGTAGTAGAACATGATGGTACCATTTGTTGCTGCGTTTGGATGCGTATTGTGATGGACACTGACAAACATGTCTGCATTGTTTTGCACAGCCACTTGAACACGTTGTTCCAATGTAAGAGTAGTATCATCAGCACGAGTCATGATGACGCGGGCTCCAGACGCCTCCAGACGTTGTTTCAGCTTCAGAGCTACCTGAAGGTTAATCTCTTTTTCAAATGTCTTGTAACTGGTACCCACGGCACCACTATCTGTCCCACCGTGTCCAGGATCAATTACAATTAATTTACCTCTCGCTTCATTTCCACTTAAGGCAGGTAGGTTGTTTAGATCTGTTGATTCTTTTTGTACAACCCAGCTTGCAATATAGGCCGTTGTGTTATCTTTCAGGCGAATTTGATACCATTCACCTTCTGTTTTTATAACGGAATAGCTTTCACCTGGTTGTACAGTACCTACTGGCTCGTATTCGGTGCCTGGACCAGAACGAACGTTTGTACTTTCATTTAATACTTTGATTTTCATTTCTGTGTTATTACTAGGTACTGAGGGCTGAAGGTTATTTTGATTCTTATGTTCATTTGGGTCAACTACTCCAAGCGTAGGAGGGGTAACTGTTGATTTGGTAACCAACCAGCTAGCTATCCAGCCTGTTTTACCATCCGGTGTTTTTACTTGAAACCAGTCGTTGCTTTGGGATAATACAGGTAGTACATTTCCATTATTCACTTGGGTGATGACCTGGCTTGTGGTGTTCGCTTGACTCCGTATGTTTACATTATTTCCAGTTACCTTCACCGTAGTGCTTGATGAAGCAGGATTTGGTTGTGTCGGAGGCAGTGTTGTCTGATCAGACGGAGGAGCTCCTGGTTTTGAGATCCAAGCTGTTGTGCCATTATACAAAATTTGATCCCATCCATTTGACTCCGAATATTTACTCACTTGATCGCCTGCGCTTAACTGCCCGATAATCACAGCTGCGACATTGGGCTCTGCATACACATTGGTAACGGCGGAAATTTTAATGCTACTGTTAGACGGAGGTTGCACAGTAGGTTCCACAGGTGGCAACACATCAGCGGGTGTGGGCTGATTGTTCTGATCCGCTGTAGGATTTGTTGGTGATGGTGCCCCTGGTAGCGGTGCTGACGTAGTGGGTGGTGTAGCATGTTGTACAAAATTAGCGTTAACCCAGCCTGTAGTTTTGTCAGACAATTGAATTTGTGCCCATACGCCTTCTTTTTTAATCATTTTGTAGCTTTTGGTCTTGTCCATTATCTGAACGATTTGAGCGTCTGGTTTGGGTTCTGTCCGTACGTTTAGCATATCAACTGTGCTTTTTAAATAAATAACCTTTGGTGGCTGAGGAGGTGCTTTAATCTCCTGAAGGTATGTATTTAATCCCCAGCCTTGTTTGCCATTAGGAAGTTTTACCTGTATCCATTTATCTTTTTTTGATAGAACGGTTAGTTTTGTTGACTTAGGTACGGAACTTACAAGTTGATAGTTGGTTCCTGGACCAGAGCGAATGTTTAAAATATCGGCTGTTACCTGCACCTGGTTCGCTGCCCAGGCCATCTGAAGGGGCGCAACCAAGCTTGTGAGGCATGTTGCAAGCCCGATGATCATTTTCTTGCGAGAAAACACGTTTGTCCCATCCTTTCTGTTTGTTATTTATTCCGCCTAGCGGAAGGTTGATTTTCCGTAAAACCATACTCTTCTTCATAGACCCTACATTTTCCTGCAACTTCCGACATTTTTTTCGAGATGCATGCAAATCTTCCCATCCGGAAACAATAGTGTAAGGAGGGATCGAGCATGCGCCAATCCAATAAAGAACGTTTTGCCCAAGAATTAAATCGTCGCATGTTTTCCGTTGATTTTCATGATTTCTTGCAAAAAGAAGCCATTTTAAACGATGTGGAAATGTCGCATGAGTTTCATATCAGTATCCGCGAGGTACAAGAGTTACGCCGGCGTTCTAAACAGTAGAGCGTGACGGAAGTTGCCGAACGAGAGTACGTCAAGCTAGTTCAAGTAGAGCAAGCTAGATGTAGTCGAACAACCTATTCAGTAGTGAATCTCATGTCTTCTCTTTTCTTACGTATCGTACCAGCTTGTTCTTATGCGATGTAATACCCATTTAAAAATGTATGCTTTGGATAAGAACAGTTGGTTCCCTCTCTGAAATTGACCACCTTATGTTGGTAAGGTAAGATGAGAAGGATTGCGAAAGAAGCAGGTGAAGAACATGTTGCAAATTATATGCGTGGGTCATCAGTTCGAACGTGAAATCGGCTTTATTGCCGCACTGTTCTATGAAGTTCCCGCGATTCATTATGTACTAGACTGGGAGAATTCCTCCCATCGTGATATCAAGATAGAACTTTGTTGTGAGTCACAAACCGATGGAGTCCATGCTACAGGACGTCTTTTGTTTGCTGATCAGCACCATACGTTTGAGTATGATCGTCCCTATCAGGACCGTTCCGAAAAGGGTATGCGCAAAACGGCGAAGCAAGCAATTAGCTACACGCTATTAACCTTGCTGGAGCGCCATACTGGAATGGAACAGGGATGGGGCATTTTGACGGGTATTCGACCTACCAAATTGTTGCACAAGATGCTTCAATCTGGTTTGAGTCGTGAGGAAGCTCACCGTCAATTAAGAGAAGACTACATGGTTCGCCCTCACAAGCTACAGCTCCTACAAGAGATAGTTGATCGTCAATTACATGTTGTTCCTGATTTATATCAAATTGATCGGGAAGTCTCTATCTACATTGGAATTCCATTCTGCCCAACAAAATGTGCGTACTGTACGTTTCCAGCATATGCAATTGGTGTACATCGCCAAAATGTAAATCCATTTTTGGCAGGATTGCATGAAGAGATTCGGTCAATAGGTGACTGGTTGACCCGCCAAGATCTAGTAATCACCTCCATTTACTTTGGCGGAGGTACACCTACCAGTATTACTGCTGACGAATTAGATGCGCTTTTTGTTACACTTTATAAACATTTTCCTCATATGGACCAAGTGCGTGAACTAACGGTAGAAGCTGGACGACCAGATACCATCACCCCTGATAAAATCGAGGTAATGAAAAAGTGGAAGGTTGACCGCATCAGCATCAATCCACAGTCGTTTACGCAAGAAACGTTGCAAGCGATTGGTAGACATCATACTGTTGAGGAAACAGTGGATAAATATAACTTGGCCATGGAGATGGGTTTAACGAACATTAATATGGACTTGATTATCGGATTGCCAAATGAGGGGATGCAAGAAATGAAGCATTCTCTTCAGGAAGTAGAAAAGCTCATGCCTACTTCTCTAACGGTTCATACGCTCTCGTTTAAGCGTGCATCGGAAATGACGCAAAATAAAGATAAATATCAGGTAGCCAGTCGTGAAGAGATTTTAAACATGATGCAAGAGACGGAAGAATGGGCGAAAGAGCAAGGATATTTGCCTTATTATCTCTACCGACAAAAAAACATCTTGGGTAATCTCGAAAATGTGGGCTATGCGCTACGGGATCAGGACTCTATCTATAACATCGTAATGATGGAAGAGGTGCAGACTGTACTTGGCTTAGGCTGTGGAGCTGTCTCTAAGTTGATGAGACCTGGTAGCGGTGTTTTGTCACGTTGGCCAAATCCGAAAGATCCTAAAACGTATAATGATACGTATCAGCAGTTGATCGAGAAAAAACTGCGAGATTTAGATACGCTTTACTCAGATAAAATTTTAGGTGATCGCGTAGTTGACGCTCACTCTTGATTTTGCTATGATCTGTAATATAATTTTGATCTGATGACGGGACCAAGTAACCTTTAGACGGATAGCTAGAGAGGAAGCATCGTGGCTGAAAGTGCTTCTCTATTACGTTAGGTGAATGACCTCCCTGAAGACCCCAGTGAAAGGTAGCGTTGCTAGCTAGTAACTGTAAGGCGCGGCATCGGCGTTACGATGATAATGAAGTGGGATATGATTACATATATATCCAAGCAGGGTGGCACCACGGGAGAATATAATCTCTCGTCCCTGACATGTACGTAAGTTGGGCATGTCAAGGACGGGAGATTTTTTGTGTTTTCTAACAATTATTTTTCCTGACTTGCCCTGTACGGATTCTTTTTATATAGCAGGTCAAAAAACAAAAAAAGGAGAGACTCACATGGCGAAAATCCAAATTCCACGTGGTACACAAGACATTATGCCGGGTACGGTGGAGCTTTGGCAGCACATCGAAGGGAAGATGCGCGACCTTTGCACACGCTACAACTACCAAGAAATCCGCACGCCAATTTTTGAGCAGACAGAATTGTTCAGACGAGGCGTAGGTGAGACTACGGATGTAGTTGAAAAAGAGATGTACAGCGTTGAATCCCGTGGAGAAGGAGATTTCACCTTACGCCCGGAAGGAACGGCAGGAGTGGTACGTTCTTACGTGGAGAAAAAGCTGTATGGTGTACCTAATCAACCTACTAAGCTGTACTATTTAGGACCAATGTTCCGTCATGAACGTCCACAGGCTGGTCGTTTCCGCCAGTTTGTTCAGTTC
Source organism: Brevibacillus laterosporus (assembly GCA_007833815.1). Lineage (NCBI taxonomy): Bacteria > Bacillati > Bacillota > Bacilli > Caryophanales > Paenibacillaceae > Brevibacillus > Brevibacillus laterosporus. Next base: position 2,464,187 of record CP033464.1, read on the forward strand.
GGTGTTGAAGCAATCGGTTCAGCTGATCCAGCAATTGATGCTGAAGTAATTGCTGTAGCGATGCGCATCTATCAAGAATTAGGACTTACGGGTTTGTCCGTAGAGATAAACAGCGTAGGGACTCTGGAAGATCGTGCTCGTCACCGCGGGGCATTACTTGACGTGTTAAATAGTGTACGCGATGAGCTTTGCGAGGATTGTCAATCTCGGATTGATCGCAATCCCTTGCGCGTTCTGGATTGCAAAAATAAAAAATGTCAAACCCTTACGAAAGATGCCCCTTCCTTGTTAGATTATCTTAGCGATGAATCCAAACAGCATTTTGAGGAGGTGCAAGCTTACCTTACAGCGATTAACATTCCGTTCCACATTAATCCGCGTATGGTGCGTGGTCTGGATTACTACACGCAGACTGCTTTTGAAATTAAAATGGCAGAGATCGGTGCGGTTGAAACATTGTGCGGCGGTGGTCGTTATAATGGTCTGGTTGCAGAAATTGGTGGCGAGGATATGCCGGGCATTGGTTTTGCGATGAGTATTGAACGCTTGTTAATGGCATTAGAAACGCAAAATATACAATTGCCAATCGAAACAGGACTAGATGCCTATATTGTTATGCAATCCGAAACAGCGAAAACAAAAGCATTCCAATTGCTAGATGACCTGCGCAACAAAGGTGTCAAAGCGGAGATGGATTACTTGGGCCGTAAAATGAAAGGTCAATTAAAAGCTGCTGATCGTGTAGAAGCGAAGTTTGCCGCGATCATTGGTGAATCAGAATTGGAAAAAGGCGTGGTCATGGTCAAAGAGCTAGCGACTGGTGATCAGCAAGAAGTAAGTTTTGCAGAATTAGGCGAATGGCTGTTGGCTAAACGCTAAGGATAGAGAGCAAGTACAAACAGATCGAACAGCATAAATAAAATTGGAGGGACCATCTATGAAATTTGATGTGCGCAGTGTCTATTGTGGCGAAGTTACCAAAGAACATGTAGAACAAGAGATTATTTTAAATGGTTGGGTTCAAAAACGTCGTGACCTTGGTGGAGTTATCTTTATCGATTTGCGTGACCGTACAGGAATTTGCCAGGTTGTATTTAACCCAGAAGTAAATAAAGAGGCATGGGAAAAAGCTGATCGCGTGCGTAGTGAGTACGTACTATCTGTAAAAGGTAAATTGGTACATCGTGGACCAGAAGCAGTTAACCCGAAAATCAAAACAGGTGAATATGAAATGCTAGCAACGGAGATCACCATCTTAAACGATGCAAAAACCCCTCCGTTCTTGATTGAAGACGAAATTGATGTAGACGAACAGATTCGTCTAAAATATCGCTATCTTGATCTTCGTCGTCCAGAGATGCAAAAAGCATTCTACTTGCGTTCAAAAGCGACAAAAGCGTTCCGTGATTTCTTGGATCAAAAAGGGTTCCTAGATATTGAAACGCCAATGCTTACGAAAAGTACTCCAGAGGGAGCGCGTGATTATCTTGTACCATCCCGTGTACACCCAGGTGAATTCTATGCATTGCCACAATCCCCGCAGATTTTTAAACAGCTGCTAATGGTTTCTGGATTCGAGCGTTACTATCAAATTGTGCGTTGTTTCCGTGACGAAGACTTACGTGCTGACCGTCAGCCAGAATTCACGCAAATCGACATTGAGACTTCCTTCTTGCCAATGGAAGAGTTGTTGCCAATGATGGAAGAAATGGTTCAGCATGTATTTAAACAAACGGTTGGTACAGATGTAGGGACATCATTCCCACGTGTAACGTATGCAGAGGCGATGGATCGCTATGGTTCCGACAAGCCGGACGTTCGTTTTGGTATGGAATTGACCAACGTATCTGATCTTGTAAAAGAAAGTGGCTTTAAAGTATTTGCAAGTACAGTAGAGACTGGCGGACAAGTAAAAGCTATTAATGCAAAAGGTTGCGGTCACTATTCACGTAAAGATGTTGACGATCTAGGTAAATTCGCTTCACGTTATGGAGCTAAAGGTCTTGCATGGATTGCATTTAAAGATGGCGAAGTAAAAGGGCCAATCGCTAAGTTCTTCTCTGAAGAAGAAGTAGCAGCAATTAAAGAACGCTTGCAGGTAGAGGAAGGCGATCTATTGTTGTTCGTAGCTGACAAACCAAAAGTAGTAGCAGATTCTCTAGGTGCGCTACGTAGCAAGCTAGGTGCTGAATTAGGCCTAATCGATCAAAGTAAATATGCCTTCTTATGGGTAGTCGATTTCCCATTAGTAGAGTGGGATGAGGAAGCAAAACGTTATGTAGCTCTACATCACCCGTTCACTCGTCCAAAAGACGAAGACCTTCATTTGTTTGAAACAGATCCAGGTGCTATTCGCGCTCAAGCATATGACTTGGTTCTAAACGGTTATGAATTAGGTGGCGGGTCTATGCGTATCTACAAACGCGATGTACAAGAGAAAATGTTCACGGCGCTTGGTTTTAGTCAAGAAGAAGCGAAAGAGCAATTTGGCTTCTTGATGGATGCTTTTGAATATGGCACACCTCCACACGGCGGTATCGCTCTAGGTTTAGACCGTTTGGTGATGTTGCTTGCTGGACGGACGAATTTGCGCGAAGTAATTGCTTTCCCGAAAACAGCGAGCGCAAGTGACCTAATGGTTAATGCTCCAAGTGAAGTAGACGAGAACCAGTTAAAGCAGTTGTTTATTGCTACCATTGAAGAAGAGAAAAAAGAAGAAGTAGAGAGCAAGTAAGTTTACGTGTACAATGGGTCCAACCAAGGCAAAGCGCCTCTTGGTTGGACCTGTTTTGTTTGCCTTGTCGGGTTCAATATGATAGCATATGCCTCATTACAAACTACTTAGAGTCCTAGTGAAATAATAGGAATTGAATATAAGCCTATTCGTGGGTATAATCGGAATGTCACCATTTTTATGATCGTATAAAAAGTATAAATCTGAGAAGATTACTAGGTCATATAATAAGGACATAAACAAAACTGTAACTATGGATGGAATGTTACTTATCAAAAAATAGATGAATGTAAGAAAGGTTGTTAGTGAAATGTTGCATCAATTCTCGCGTTGTGAACTGGCATTTGGTCCAGAAGGCTTGGAGAAAATGAGAAACAGTACCGTTGCTGTACTTGGTGTAGGCGGCGTAGGTTCTTTTACAGTAGAAGCTCTAGCACGTACTGGTGTAGGAAAGTTGATCTTGATTGATAAAGATGATGTTGATATCACAAACATTAATAGACAGATTCATGCTACTTTACACACGGTCGGACAGCAAAAAACCGAACTAATGAAAGAGCGTATCCACTCCATTAATCCAGAGTGCGAAGTTGTGACACTCCAGATGTTCTATGACGAGGAAACAGCTCCTCGTTTGTTCGAGCACAAGATAGATTACATTGTGGATGCTATGGATACAGTGTCTGCTAAAATTCACGTCATTCTAGAAGCAAAGAAACGCAACATCCCGATCATCGCGAGCATGGGGGCAGCTAACAAGATGGACCCGACTCGTTTTCAAGTGGAGGATATCTCTAAAACCAGCTATGACCCTATTGCAAAAGTAATTCGTCGTGAGCTAAAGAAGCATCGCATTTATAAAGGTGTCAAAGTAGTATATTCCAAAGAGATTCCTGTAACAATTCGTGCGGATGTACGAGAACAAATTGTTCAAAATCCAGATTCTCCTATTAGAAAAGTGAAGCAACCACCAGCAAGCAACGCATTTGTGCCATCTGTGGCAGGATTGATTTTAGCTAGTGTGGTTGTGCAAGATTTGGTTGGTTGGGTACCAAAAAAAGGCTAAAATAGGTTTTAATTTATAGTAGTAATTATTTTGAATTGATGGAATGGATAGCGCAGAGGCCTAAAGGCTTTTCTGCGCTACTTTCTTTACGGAAAGGAAGTCTAAGTAGAATGGCTACGATCAATTGTGATCTATACACAATGTGTATGATTTGGGATCATGACAAAGTTCTATTGGTAAATCGTCCAAGCAGTATCTTGCTTTTCTAAGTATGATGAACAGGGTATGATTACATCTATGGCTATGGTAACAAAAGACAGATTATAGATGCAAATAGGTAAAGAAGCCTAGTTGGGGGATGACAAGGATGGATTTATTTTCTTTCGCCCATGAGCAGGAAGATTCAAAAGGGCGTACTAAGCCGCTTGCGGCACGAATGAGACCAAAGAACCTAGATGAGGTTGTTGGGCAACAACATATATTAGCCAAAGGCTCTTTGCTTCGTAGAGCTATAGAAGCGGATCAAATCTCCTCTCTAATTTTCTACGGACCTCCGGGCACGGGAAAAACCACATTAGCAAAAGTAATAGCACGTACAACCAAATCGCATTTCAGTGAGCTAAATGCGGTCACCGCAGGGGTAGCTGACATTCGCCGGATCGTAGAAGAAGCGAAAGATCGGTTGGTCATGAATAGCCAACGCACGACGTTGTTTATAGACGAGATTCATCGTTTTAATAAATCTCAACAGGATGCACTCCTGCCTTATGTAGAAGAGGGTACGGTCATTTTGATTGGTGCCACAACGGAGAATCCCTTTTTTGAAGTAAATGCAGCCTTGCTGTCACGTTCACAAATTTTTTCCTTACAATCCCTGACAAATGAGGATTTAGGGCAAGTTATTGACAGAGCCTTAGCCGATGAGCTGGATGGACTAGGAGAATTACGAGTTCAAATCAAACCAGAAGCGAGAGAGCATTTGATTCACTATGCAGAAGGGGACGCTCGTCGGTTATTAAATGCACTAGAATTAGCTGCAACGACGACACCATTAAATGAAACAGGAGAGATCGTCATTACGCTGGACGTGGCAGTTGAATCAATCCAGCGTAGAGCTGTTCGCTACGATAAAAGTGGAGATAATCATTACGACACCATCTCTGCATTTATCAAGTCCATTCGAGGCTCTGATCCAGATGGCGCTTTGTACTGGCTCGCTCGGATGATTGATGCAGGTGAAGACCCACGATTTATAGCGCGTCGCTTAATTATCTCTGCCTCAGAGGATATCGGTAATGCTGATCCGCAAGCACTCTCGGTTGCTGTATCTTGCTTTCAAGCCTTAGAATTAATAGGCATGCCAGAGGGACGCATTTCCTTAGGGCAAGCCACCACGTATCTTGCGACCGCTCCGAAAAGTAACGCTGCTTATATGGGTATTAATCAGGCATTAACTTATGTGCAAAAAGAAGGACATAAGCCCGTGCCTGTCCACCTGCGTGATCGACATTATAAAGGGGCTGCTACATTAGGTCACGGAGAGGGCTACTTATATCCGCATGATTACCCCGAAGGCTATGTGAAACAGCGATATTTACCAGAAGGTGTGGAGGAGCGGTTTTATCATCCTAAGCAGATCGGGTATGAATCAGAAATTCAAAAACGCCAAGCATCTCGTAGCTAACCCCTATTATTCCGATCCCTTTACATTCTTTTAGGAAAAGTTTATATTTATTTTTAACAGAGACAACTAGAGCGTACTGGTTATTTTTCTTGTTTGTTATTGGATAAAAAAGAACTTCGACCCTCTGATAAGAGGGGTCGAAGTAATGGCATGCGAGAAGGTAAGTAACGAATAATTTTTCCATAAGAAAATACAAGAAGAGAACTGACGGGAAAGTACAAAGCTTGGTAAAGCAAAGAGAAAGACGACCGATTCATTAGTGTGGCTTTTACGTCCGTACATTTCCGCCCGGTTTATTCGGTAAATCTCCGTTCTCATTCGGTTGCTTGCTGTTTTCGTTTGCACCATATCTTGCTTTGTGAGCAAAGGTTCCTGCTGGTACTTCGTAAAGAACGTCAGATGGATGATTTCGGCCACGTTCGGAACGCTTGTTGGTTGCCATGTAAGCTCACCTCCCTGACGATATTTTGACCAAAAGCAAGAGACTCATGTGCTACAATATCAGGGAAGTTTGTCAAAAGACGTACAGTGAAACATAGAGGAGAGTTGTTAACGTTGAAAATTTCGACTAAAGGACGCTACGGCTTAACCATTATGATGGAGCTTGCCACCCGTCATGGGGACGGTCCTATTTCATTGAAAAGTATTGCTCAACGACATGAGTTGTCTGAGCATTATTTAGAGCAGTTAATTGCTCCACTTCGTAATGCAGGGTTGGTAAAAAGCATACGTGGGGCTTATGGTGGCTATGTGCTATCCAAATCGCCTGACGATATTACCTCGGGAGATATTCTGCGTGTGCTAGAAGGACCAATTAGTCCTGTGGAATTTGCGGAAGAAGAGGATCCTGCCAAACGTTATTTATGGTTGCGTATTCGCGATAGTATTACTTCTGTAATTGACTCCACTACGTTGCGAGACCTCATCAACTATCAAGATGACGGGCGCACTGATAATTATATGTTCTACATTTAAGTTTGTTAGATTACAAAGTAGGGGATTAGAACATGAACTCATATGTATATTTGGATAATGCAGCAACGACCCCTGTTCATCCACAAGTGGTATTGGCCATGCAGCCTTATTTCGCGGAGATTTATGGAAACCCATCCAGCATTCATGGGTTTGGTCGTGAAGCACGAAAAGCAATGGAAAAAGCACGGGAAACGATTGCAGATTTTCTAGGAGCTGACCCCGGACAAATTATTTTTACTAGTGGCGGTACAGAAGCAGATAATATGGCGTTGATCGGTGGAGCGCTTGCCAATGAACAAAAGGGCAAGCATATCATTACAACCCAAATCGAGCATCATGCGGTATTACATGCTTGTGAGCATCTGGAACGAATGGGGTTTGAAGTGACCTATTTACCGGTGGATGAAACGGGTATGGTCAGCCTAGATGATGTAAAAGAAGCTATTCGTCCTGATACCATTTTAGTCTCCATTATGTATGGGAACAATGAGGTAGGAACAATACAGCCTATCCAAGAGATCGGTAGCTTTTTGCAGGAACAAGGTATTTTGTTCCACTCAGATTGTGTACAAGCTTTTGGATTATTGCGCATCAAGGCAAACGAGCTGCCAGTAGATTTGATTTCTCTATCTGCCCATAAAATCAATGGACCAAAAGGGATTGGGGTCTTGTGTATGGGACGTAAAATTACAATTACTCCATACTTACACGGGGGGGCACAAGAGCGTAAGCGACGTGCCGGTACAGAAAATCTAGCTGGAATTGTTGGATTTGCTCAGGCAATCGAACTCATGCGCTCTGACCGTGAAGAACGTCGTAAAAAATATCTGGATATGCGCGAAGCAATGTTACATGTATTTAGCGAATCGGGTATTGCATTTGAAGTAAATGGTCATGACGAGCAATTTTTGCCTCATATCCTAAATGTCAGTTTTCTGGATATAAATACAGAGACGATGTTGTTTAATTTAGATTTGGCAGGTATTGCAGCTGCTAGTGGTTCTGCATGTACATCAGGGTCATTGGAAGTTTCTCATGTGCTGACAGCTATGCATTTGTCCAAAGAGCGCTCAGATACAGCGATCCGTTTTAGTTTTGGCATGACCAACACAAAAGAAGAAGTTACAACAGCAGCTCAAAAGATCGTGCAGATTGTAAAACGTTTGGTGAAATAAGGAATAAATGAATAAGCTGTTTGACATTAGCGTAGCTAGTTGTGAAAGGTTTGGAACGCTTGTTCGAATCAAGTTGTCAAAACCCTTTTAATCAAAGTACAATAAAGCAACACACATCCACTATCACATCGGATAGTGGAATTTTTTTTACGATGATGTTAACTAGCAGGAAATAATTCTTATCTGTAAAAATGTACAACTTCTTTGCTGGCTCCAGAAGCTTTGGCAAAGTTTAAGTTTTCTACTAGAAAAGGAGGCGTACTACCGTGCAACAACAGGCCCTCCCGTTGTTTCGTGAGACCTACATTCGAGGACAAGTAAAACACGAAATTTTTTATAACGAAGAGAACTGGTATGCCATCATTCGTTTTAAAGTAGAAGAAACAACGGAACCGATAAAAGATAAGGATGTCATTGTGGTGGGGCATTTTCCGCGCCCCCACGAAGATGAGACGTATACGTTTTATGGAGAGTGGAAAGATCATCCTAAATACGGGAAGCAGTATGTGGCAGAACGGTACGAGCGTGAAACACCAAAGACGAAATCAGGTGTGGAAAAATATTTAGCAAGTGGGCTTTTTAGTAGAATCGGTAAGAAGTTGGCTAAGCGAATAGTAGAACATCTAGGCGTCGACGCACTAACCATTATTGCTGAAAACCCTGATGATCTAGCAGCTATTCCAGGTATCTCTCCCAAACGAGCCAAGCAGATCTATGATTCGGTAATGGAGCATCAATCACTGGAACGTACCATGGTCTTCTTATACGAGTTTGGGATTGGTGTGCATGTAGCTTTGCGAATTTATCAAGCGTACAAACATAATACGATGACAGTCTTAACAGAAACCCCGTATAAGCTAATTGAAGATGTACAGGGCATTGGCTTTAAACGTGCAGATGATATTGCCCTCTCGACAGGCATTGCTGCTTCTTCACCGGAACGAGTGATGGCGGCGTGTCTGTATGTTTTGCAAGAGGCAGGTTATAGCGAGGGGCATGTTTATTTCCCGCATGAGGAATTGATTGGACGGGCCATTCAGCTATTAACAGAATGCGGTGGGCATGTTTTTGAAGCGGAAGATGTCCAAAGATCTATTGAACAATTGGTAATGGAAAACAAAGTCCATTGGGAAGAAGAGCGTGTTTATCTTCCGTCCTTATTCTTTGCAGAGATTGGTTTAGCGAAACGGCTTCATTATTTTGCTTCAAGAGAGGATTCGGATAGCTATCCTGCTTCTGAATTTTACCAAGCAATTGGAAAAGTAGAGGAAGAATTGGGTATTAGCTATGCTTCTAAACAACGAGAAGCAGTAGAGAAGGCAATGGATTCCGGTCTAATGCTGTTGACTGGGGGACCAGGAACGGGGAAAACAACAGTAATTCGAGGAATTTGCCATGTTTTTGCCAATTTGCAGGGAATTAGTTTGGACATGAAGAAATATGACACACACGATAATCCATTTCCTATTTTATTGGTAGCTCCTACCGGTAGAGCGGCCAAGCGTATGTCTGAGACGACAGGATTACCGGCTATGACGATCCATCGTCTTCTTGGTTGGAAAGGAGAGAGCTTCGAGCACGACAACGATAATCCGGTTCGCGGCAAAATGATTATTATTGATGAAATGTCCATGGTGGATGTATGGCTAGCCAATCAGTTATTCCGTTGCCTCCCAAAGGATATTCATGTGGTGATGGTAGGAGACCCTGATCAATTGCCTTCTGTTGGTCCGGGTAATGTTCTGTTTGATATGTTGGAGTCAAATATGATCCCGGTTGTCCAACTGACAGACATTTATCGACAGGCAGAAGAATCTTCCATTATTCGGCTAGCCCATGATATTCGGGTGGGAAAAGTACCACAAGATTTGCTTGCTCCAACCCAAGATCGACGATTTTTCACAACTTCGCCACAAAATGTTGTTGATGTTGTGAAACAAATCTGCTCCAGTTCCGTAAATAAAGGATATACAGCAAAAGATATACAGGTGCTTGCTCCAGTTTATAAAGGAGTAGCTGGCGTTAACCACATCAATGAAGAGTTACAGCTACTGTTTAACCCGCCTTCGGAACAAAAACGGGAGGTAACGTTTGGCGAAACTGTTTTTCGGGTAAAAGACAAAGTACTCCAATTGGTAAATAATGCAGACGAACAAGTCTTTAACGGAGATATGGGAGAAGTTGTTGCTATCTTTCGTCCTACAGAAAATGAGGAGAATGAAGAGCAACTGGTGGTTTCCTTTGAAGGACGTGAGGTTGTATACCGTCGTTCACAATACCATCAACTAACTTTGGCGTACTGTTGCTCTGTGCATAAATCACAGGGTAGTGAATTTCCGATTGTGATTTTACCTTTAGTACGTAACTATTACCGAATGTTACGCAGAAAATTAATCTACACGGGTGTAACACGTAGTAAGTCATTTTTGCTAATGTGTGGTGATCCAGATGCTTTTCGCATTGCGGTGCAAAACGATGAAGAAGGAATTCGTTATAGCTACTTACAAGATCGACTTCGGTTGTATGGATAAAGGAAGGTTTGGTATAGGTGGAACAGTTTAGGCAGGATACAAGGTCATCTCAACCGCAATACTAACATAACGGGAGGAGATGCCCATGAAGAGAGCATTGGACGCAGTAGGCTTGCCAGTTTTGGCCATGAACAGCGGCGAAGAAATTGGGATTGTCCGAGATATCCTCTGTGATCTTCACTTGCAAGTCATTGGTCTGGTTTTGCAAGAAGCAGGCTGGTTCCAGCAGGGAAGCTACATTCATTCCAACCATATCGGTACAATCGGGGACGATTTCATCACAGTAGAGGACAAGCATGTTGTGACCTCAATGCGCCATCTAGATACAAATCAATTGTTCTGCCTATTTACAGGTGAACATGCATTAAAAGGAAAACAAGCAATAACAGAGACCGGTGCTTGGCTAGGAAAAGTGGAAGATGTTTATTTTTCAGTCGACTGGGAAAGAATGGTAGGGTACGAATTATCGGACGGATGGATTGCCGATATTACCGAGGGACGCAAGCGGATTACTGCGACAGCGCCTGTATCAATCGGAAACGACCACCTTATCATCCCCTTGCACACCGGATTTAAGGCGCATTAGCGTTTAGGAGGTTATGATACATGATGACTTGCCCCAATTGTTCATCAAAAGATATTGGTAAAATTGGAACGAATCAGTACTACTGCTGGAATTGCTATGTTGAGATGAGTATGTCTGGAGATCAGATTTCTTCTATTTATCAAGTGGAAGAAGACGGTTCTTTGGAATCATTGAATGACTTGTTTTTAGACGACCAAGAACTTAGAGCACAAGCATGACACTTCAATTTGACCCCATGAGAATCTGAAGGAGGCTGCTATATGAGACGCGGAATTTTTCGAACTTTGATCATGAGTGGAATCGTAGCTGCTATTGGGTACCTGATGAAGTCTAAACGGAGTCAAAAATACTTTAGTGGTTGGGGAAAAATGCAATTTTCACAGCGAGATATTCAGAGGTTTGGTCGGTTTTTGAAGCGTTCGTTTGCACGCTAGTCTTCATTCAAATTGGAATGTAACAACAATAAGTGACGGGTAACCTTTTTACTGGTGGGAAAAATGGATTACAAGCAGCCTGTTTCCCTTGGTGGAGCAGGTTGCTTTTTTTTGCTTCCAAATCACCAGCTTTTCCGCATCTTTCCTCCCTTTTTAGAGCATCCTACCAAAAGGAGTTTTTTACATATGGGGGAAATGCAATGGAACAACTGACAAAACAACCAACACCGCAACAAAAACGCTATCGTTTTTATCATATCGCTGTGTCTATTATCTTACTGCTCATCATAGCAAATCTTTTCGTGCTGCTTCGACCTGCGTTGAAGCCTCTTTATTTTTGGATTGAAGAAGTGACCCTTCCATTTCTTGCTGGTCTTATCATTGCCTATCTGCTTCATCCGATCGTGGCTAGCCTAGAAAAAAGGAAGGTTCCGCGTTTGGCTGCTTTACTTCTGATTTATATGGGGTTTGTGCTACTAGTCGTCGTTGCCGTGATGAATGCCATTCCCATTTTTACCAAGCAGATGGTAGAACTATCCGACGATCTGCCTCGATTAACGACCTGGTATGAAACATGGATACAAGAGTGGGAGGCTCATAAATACTTTTTGCCAGATAGCATTCAGCATGGCGTAGATCGAGCTATTATTCAATCGCAGGAAAAAATGACGCATGATATCTCCTCCTTTGTTGATGGTGCTAAGAAAACACTTGGAAAGGTGTTAGGCTATGCGGTCATCCCTTTTATTGCTTTTTATTTATTAAAAGATATGAAACAAATCCATCGAGGGCTTATTTTGTGGGTGCCACGCAAGTTTCGCCGCCAAACGCAAGTAGCGATGCGAGATATAAATGATTCATTGGGCAAATATATTCACGGACAAATGGTTGTCTCCCTAATAGTAGGTATGCTTATCTATATTGGATATTGGGCAATTAAAATGCCTTATCCATTTGTACTAGCTTGCTTTGTGGCCTTAACCAACATCATTCCTTTTATTGGACCGTTGATTGGGGCTGTGCCGGCGTTGTTGATTGCTCTTACCATTTCCACAAAACAAGCTCTATTGGTTCTAGGAATTAACTTAGCGATTCAAATTATTGAAGGAAATATTATTTCGCCAAATATTATGGGGAAAACACTTCATCTTCACCCACTCACAATTATTTTTGCCTTATTGGCTGGTGAGGCGATTGCTGGGGTGATCGGGATGATCTTGGCTGTGCCTGTGCTAGCGGTGTTAAAAGTGATCATCCAACGTATTATTTTGATTCGAACTCAAAGTTGACATGGATTAGAAAAAAACACTATAATTACGTTGAAACATTACTCATGTAACCAATTACATAACGACTAGATCGTTGATGGAACGAGTAGGTTGCACCCTTTTCAAAGAGAGGACGCCCCCCGGCTGCAAGGGCATCCAAAAGAAGGACAACTGAAGGCTACTCCGAAGACCGGAAAAACCGGCGGCAGACCCCGTTATGGTCAGGAAAGCGACAGATGCTCTCATTTTTAAGCGCTATTTTTGGTGTATAAAAAGGGGAGTTCTGTAAGCAGGGTGGTACCGCGAGACAATAGCTCTCGTCCCTGAGGGGATGAGGGCTTTTTTTATTTGTCTGAAAGTCAGCATACGTATACAAAACGATGGTTTGGCCGAACAGAAAAAGGACAAGTTGGTCAATACCTCGTGTTGAAAAATAAAGGAGGTAAACAACATGAAGAAGTTGACAGGAAATCAAGTTCGTCAAATGTATTTGGATTTCTTTGTGAGTAAAGGACATCGCATTGAACCAAGTGCATCTTTGGTGCCAGTTGATGACCCATCTTTGTTGTGGATTAACAGTGGAGTAGCTACCCTGAAAAAATATTTTGATGGACGAATTATTCCTGATAATCCCCGTATTACCAATGCGCAAAAATCAATCCGTACAAACGACATTGAAAACGTAGGACGTACAGCGCGTCACCATACTTTCTTTGAAATGCTGGGGAATTTCTCTATTGGGGAATATTTTAAAAACGAAGCTATTCATTGGGCATGGGAGTTCCTGACAAGCCCGGATTGGATTGGTTTTGACCCAGAGAAATTATCTGTAACCATCCATCCCGAAGATGATGAAGCATTTGAAATTTGGAATAAAGAAATTGGCGTACCAGAAGAGCGTATCATTCGTTTGGAAGGAAATTTCTGGGATATCGGAGAAGGTCCAAGTGGTCCGAACACAGAGATTTTCTATGATCGCGGGGAATCATTTGGTAATGACCCAAGTGATCCAGAATTGTACCCAGGTGGCGAGAACGAACGTTATTTAGAAGTGTGGAATCTAGTATTCTCGCAATTTAATCATAATCCTGATGGTACTTATACTCCATTACCTAAGAAAAATATTGATACAGGTATGGGTTTGGAGCGTATGGTTTCGGTTATTCAAAATGTGGATAACAACTATGAGACAGACCTGTTGTTTCCACTAATTGAAGAGACGAGTAAGATTTCCGGTGTGTCTTATAAGACCAATGATGAGCTTGATGTAGCTCTAAAGGTAATTGCTGACCACGTACGTACCGTATCTTTTGCTATTGGAGACGGAGCTTTGCCATCTAATGAAGGTCGTGGCTACGTATTACGTCGTTTACTTCGCCGTGCTGTACGCATGGGGAAAATGCTAGGTATCCAGAAGCCGTTCTTGTACACGTTGACTAAAACAGTTGGCGATATGATGGGGGATTTTTACCCAGAAGTAGTACAAAAGCGCGATTTTATCGAGCGTGTAATCCGCGCGGAGGAAGAGCGTTTCCATGAAACATTGGAAGAAGGCTTGTCCATTTTAGAAGGCATGGTAAAAGCAACGAAGGAAACAGGTGGCACGCAATTGAGCGGTCCTGATACCTTCAAACTGTATGACACATATGGCTTCCCTGTTGACTTGACCGAGGACTTCGCGATGGAGCAAGGCCTTACTGTTGACCGCGATGGTTTCGAACAAGCAATGGAAGAGCAGCGTGAACGTGCTCGTGCTGCTCGTCAAGATGTAGACAGCATGCAGACTCAAGGTGGGGCATTGTCCGAATTAACAGTAGCAAGCGAATTTATCGGTTATACAACACTGTTTGCTGATGCCAAAGTCGAGGCCATTATCGTTGACAACCAATTGGCACAAGAAGCACAGGAAGGCGTTACGTGCCAAGTGGTGTTAGACCGTACTCCTTTCTACGCTGAGAGCGGCGGACAGATTAATGACGAAGGTACATTGACAGCAGATACTGTTAAAGCACGCGTATTGGATGTACAGAAAGGGCCGCATGGTCAAAACGTACATCAAGTACTGATTGAAGCAGGTACATTACATGTAGGTGCTCAGGTTGCGGCTGAAGTAGGCCAACAAGGTCGTAACGCTACGATTAAAAACCATACAGCGACTCACTTATTGCATCAGGCTCTAAAAGATGTGCTTGGAACACATGTGAATCAAGCAGGTTCCTTGGTATCTCCTGAGCGACTTCGCTTTGACTTTACACATATTAGCTCTATTACAGCAGAAGAGCTGGAGAGTATCGAGCAGATCGTGAATGAACAGATCTGGAAGAACCTGCCGGTCAATATTTCGAACATGAAGATTGCTGAGGCAAGAGAAATGGGCGCGATGGCACTATTCGGAGAGAAGTATGGGGACGTCGTGCGTGTGGTTAATGTGGAAGGCTATAGCATTGAACTGTGCGGTGGTTGCCATGTAGGGAATACAGCTGAAATTGGTCTATTAAAAATTTTGAGCGAGAGCGGCATTGGAGCAGGGACTCGTCGTATTGAAGCGGTGACAGGTCGTGGCGCTTATCAATATTTGAACCAACAGTTAGCTACACTAAAAGAAGTGGCACAAGCAGTCAAATCTCCGCAATTGCATGAGACACCTGCTCGTGTAGAGAGCGTATTGGCTCAATTGAAAGAGACACAACGTGAAGCTGAATCATTACGCACAAAGTTGGGTAATATTGAGGCAGGAACCCTCACGGAGCAAGTACAAGAAGTGAAGGGTGTAAAACTTTTAGCTACTCAAGTATCTGCTACGGATATGGATAACTTACGTGGCATGGTGGATGAGCTGAAAAATAAATTAGGCTCCGCAATTATCGTGCTTGCATCTGTAGAAGACGATAAGGTAAACATCGTAGCCGGAGTGACCAAAGACCTGATGGGCCAGGGCTTCCATGCTGGTAAAATCGTCAAAGAAGTAGCAACCCGTTGCGGCGGTGGTGGTGGTGGTCGTCCTGATATGGCACAGGCTGGCGGTAAGGAACCAGCTAAATTAGGCGAGGCACTTTCGATCGTTGCGAGCGTAGTCGAAGGACAAGCGGTTGCAAATCAATAGGCAAAACGTCTACAATATAGAGTAACAAGGTGAACTGGATTCATTCGCTGTGCGGGTGAATCCTTTGCCTTTCCGATCAACTCTAAAAATGAGCCCATTCATTATGCTTGTAACAGGCCCATTTTTAAATAAAGCGAGGTGTTAGGCTATGTCTATGGACAATACCATGAAGTTTAGCGCTCCAAAGGAAGCAAGCGAAGCTGAAGTACGTGCCACTTTGGAAGAAGTATATAGCGCTCTACAAGAAAAAGGCTATAATCCGATTACGCAGATTGTAGGATATCTACTATCAGGAGATCCTGCATTTATTCCTCGCCATAACAATGCTCGCAGTTTGATAGGCAAAATTGAACGCGACAAGCTGATTGAAGAAATGGTGAAAGCTTATTTGTCACCAAAAGGTTCATAACTTCATAGGAGATAATTATGCGAATACTTGGATTGGATGTGGGTGAGAAGACTATAGGCGTCGCAGTAAGCGATGAGCTAGGTTGGACCGCTCAAGGAATCGAAACGATTAGACGCTCGTCCAAAGAAAAAGATTTTGGACGTATCGAAGAATGGATTGCGACGTACCAAGTACAAGCACTGGTGGTTGGTCTGCCGAAGAATATGAACGGCACGATTGGCCCCAAGGGTGAATACTGTCAAGCTTTTGCCGAGCAACTGAAGGAGCGGACAGGATTACCCGTTCATCTCTGGGATGAGCGATTGACGACGATGGCAGCTGAAAAAATGTTAATCTCTGCTGATGTGAGTCGCCAAAAGCGCAAGAAAGTGATTGATAAAATGGCAGCCGTACTCATCCTTCAGGGGTATATGGATGCTAATTCGAGGTGAAAGCAATGAGTGAAGACATGCAAAATGACTATGAAGTAGGCGACGTGATCGCATTGGTGGAGGAAGGGGAAGACGATTCAGCTACCCGTGATTTCCGCATCATGTACATCCTAGAAGTAGAAGATCGCAATTATTTAGTTTTGGTTCCGGTTGATCAGGAAGATGACGAAGAGTATGAAGTTCATTTCTTGCGTTATGATGGAAGTGACATTCTTGAGCCGATTGAAGACGATGCTGAATGGGATGCTGTAGAAGCTACCTTTGAAACACTGGTCGCTGAATTGGAAGGCGAAGAGATCTAGTATTTGATAACGTAGTAGGTAACAAAGGCATGGGTCAACTGGAGAAGAGTGCATCAAAGAGATGATGCCTTTTCTTCGGTAGCTCATGCTTTTTTTACATCATGAATGAAAGAGGGAGCATATGGCGACAAAAATGGTTAGTACTGTAATTATACAAGAAGATCGAGTTTTACTGATTAGAGAAGACAGTGAAGAGCAGGGAGGTCTATGGAATATCCCATCAGGGGTCGTACAAGCAGGAGAAAAAATTATGGATGCCGCTGTTCGAGAAACACGTACAAAAACGGGTCTAGATGTAGATTTAATCAGTTTATCGGGTATTTATCAATTTGTAAGTGCGACGAGAAAACAATTAGTGCGCAATGTCTTTACTGCGAAGGTGATTGGCGGTAGCGTTCAGATAGATGGAAAAGAAATTATCGAAGCAAGATGGTTCAGTTTTCCAGAGATTGACCAGCTAGAAGATGAAGTTGTTTGTCATGTTCATTCACTAAGACGAGTTTTTGAAGATGTAAAAAAGATGAGTCAAGAATTATAAGAACTAGCGGAATTTTTGATTATGAAACTATCAGGTGTCGAACCTTCTCCTCAACGGAAAAAAACATAGATAGACAGCAAGAAGAATCGTTATCAAGCGTGCAAGATTTGCTATCTTTTTGTATAATGAATGGCGATGTTATGTGAGGAGGAGTGTGTGCGCTTGGCAAAAGATAGTGAAGAAAGACAAAATTTGCTAGGGAATCAATCCCGATCGCGGAGGGGACGAAGCGGCGGGTTTATCGTAAAAGGATTGTTATGGGTCATATTTCTCGGCCTGATTGTGGGTGGAGTGGGGACTTATTATGTATATCAACAGCTACAAACAAATCCAATTACAGCTACGACAGAAGTGGACATTCCGGCAGGTTCTAGCGTCAAGCAGATAGCTACGTTACTAGAGAAGAATGGTGTCATTAAAAATGCCACTTTATTCTCGTATTATGTGCGCTATCAAGGCGTTGCTGGTGATTTAAAAGCGGGTATCTATCAATTTGATCAACAAGTAACTACTGAGCAACTAATCAATATGTTGAGCAAAGGAACCCAGGCAGAAGTGGTTCGCTTTACCGTACCAGAGGGCTGGAACGTAAGCCAAATTGCTGAGGCTCTTGCTAAAAAAGGGCTAATTGAGAAAGATATATTTATACATGAAATAAATGAAGGGAATTTCCCAGAATTTCCGTTTGTCTCGTCTATTCCAAAGAAAGAAGGGCGAAAATATCGGTTAGAGGGATATTTGTTCCCGGAAACCTATGAAGTACGCAAGGGAGCAACTGAGCATGAAATTATCGCCAAAATGCTGGGACAGTTCCAAAAAGAGTGGAAGCCAGAATGGACCGAACAAATTAAGAAACACAAGATAACCATGGATGAAGCGGTTAATTTAGCTGCGATCGTGGAACGTGAAGTGGTTGTGGATCAAGAACGGCCAATCGTAGCAGGAATTTTTTATAACCGCATGCGTGATAGATGGAAGTTACAATCATGTGCCACTGTACAATTCGTATTAGGTAAGCAACGTGATCGTATCACTTTTGAAGATTTAAAGATTGCTAGCCCTTATAACACGTATCTGCACGAAGGACTGCCGCCTGGACCGATTGCGAGTCCCGGTAGAGCATCACTGGAGTCGGTCGTGAAACCACAAGAAAATGAATACTTCTTCTTTGTGACGAAAAAGGACGGGACACAGGAGCATTACTTCTCCAAAACTTTTGCAGAACATGCTTCAAAAAATGCTAAAAGTCAAGGCAGTTGGTAGCAAAACGATACTGGCTGTTTTGTCGAAATGTGTTATAATAGAGCGGTTGTGAATTAGCTTATGACAGATTCTATACCAAAATGTATATTATCTGGTTGAAGAGAACGGGGGACCTTTCACATGATTACGAACCCTGCTATAGATAATTATTTAAAAGATCTTATTCCAGAGCGCTCCCCGCTATTAACGAGACTGGAGCAGGAGGCACATGAAGAGAATATCCCTATTATTCAGTTGACTGGGGCTCAATTCTTGCGTACCTTACTGTTAATTAAAAGACCCAAAAGCATCTTGGAAGTGGGTACAGCTATTGGGTATTCGACAACCTGGTTGGCCGAGGCTGCTCCTACGGCAAAAATTGTAACGATGGAGCTGGACGAAGAGCGCATCTCCCGCGCACGAGCTACTTTTAAAGAAGCTGGACTTGAAGATCGAATTGAACTGATAGAGGGAGACGCGACGAGAGGTTTAGCTGATTCATATGAGTTTGATTGTTTGTTTATTGATGCTGCTAAGGGACAGTACCTCACCTTTTTACAATTATACCTTCCTCTGTTAAAAGAAGGAGGTCTAGTGATTACGGATAATGTTCTGTACCGTGGTCTCGTGACTGATCCGCAATCAGCAGGAAAACGGCAAAAGAAAATGGTAGAAAAGATTGATGGATTTAACAAGCATCTCATGGGACACCCTGAACTGGAAACATCAATTGTACCAATCGGGGATGGGATTGCGATTAGTGTAAAGCAGACGAGAGGAGAGGGCAGTGCGTGAAAAAGCCTGAACTATTAGTTGCGGTAAAAAAAATAGCTGATGTCCTACCATTGATTGAGGCAGGTGCGGATGCTCTTAGCATTGGGGAAGCACGCTATGGACTTCGCAATGCAGGAGATTTTACCGTAGAAGAAATAGACGAAGCGATTCGCCTGGCACATAGTAAAGGTGCTAAGGTGTACATCAATATAAATACGTTATTGCACAATGAAGAGTTAGATGGATTAGACGATTTTCTGATTCATTTGCAAGCAGTGGGAGCAGATGCTGTCGTATTTGGCGATCCAGCGGTGTTAGTTGCAGTTAAACAAATGGCTCCCAAGCTAAAGCTACACTGGAGTATGGAAATGCTATCGACAAGTTACGATACAATTAATTATTGGGCGGAAAAAGGGGCAAACCGTGCTGTATTGGCGCGTGAGTTGACCATTGATGAAACGATTGAAAATCAGCAGGAAGCAACATGTGAGATTCAAACGCAGGTGCATGGTCCGACTTGCATTTTCCAATCCAAGCGTGATTTGGTCTCGGCTTATTTTGGTCATCAGGGACGTGATATGGAACAGGAAGATACCAGCATGGATCGCGGCATGTACGTGAAGGAAGAAAAACGTCGCAATATCAGCTATCCTGTATATGAAGATGTCCATGGCACTCATATTATCAGTGCGGAAGATATCTGTATGATTGATGGTCTCGAAGATTTTGTAAATGGGGAACTGGACAGCTTGAAAATTGAAGGGCTGTTGCATACGTCTGAGTATGTAATCTCAGTGACCAAGCTATATCGTGAAGCATTAGATTTGTGCGTATCTGATGTAGAACTTTATCGTGATAAGGCAGCCGAATTTCTTGAGAAAATCGAAGCATTACAACCAGAAAATCGACCTTTAAATACCGGATTTTATTATAAACCACCAATTCCTTACCATGCATAAACGGGTAAAGAAGACTTGCGTAAATTGAAATGAGAGGTGAATCATCTTGGGCACGATTATAACCCCAAACCAAACAGGATTAAAACCGGTGATTGCCAAGCCTGAGTTGCTAGCTCCAGCAGGCAACCTAGAAAAATTGCAGTTTGCGATTCGTTATGGAGCAGACGCCGTTTATATCGGTGGTCAAGTATACAGCTTGCGTGCCAATGCTGATAACTTCTCCTATGATGAAATGCGTGAAGGGGTTAAATTTGCCCACGATCGCGGAGCTAAAGTGTTTGTAGCGACCAATATTATTGCTCACAATGAAGATTTAGGTGGAATGGCGGAGTACTATCAAGAACTACAAAATATTGGTATTGATGCTGTTATCGTAGCTGACCCTGCACTTATTCAGGCTTGTAAGAAAGCTGCGCCTAAGATTGAAGTACATTTGAGTACACAGGCGTCAACAACGAACTGGCGATCCGTGCAGTTTTGGAAAGATGAAGGAATTTCCCGTGTCGTTCTAGCACGTGAAGTTTCCATGAAAGAGATTTATGATATTAAATCTCATGTTGATGTAGAAATCGAAGCGTTTATTCACGGCGCGATGTGTATTGCTTATTCTGGTCGTTGTGTATTGTCCAATCATATGGCGATGCGTGACTCTAACCGTGGAGGCTGTGCACAATCCTGTCGTTGGAAATATGATCTATTTGAAGATGGATTTAACTTTGAAGAGGCAGAGAAAAACGGAGTTAAGACATTGTTTGCTGAAGGAGACGAGCAATATACGATGTCTCCAAAAGATTTAAGCATGTTGCCGTATATTGCGGATATGATTGAAGCTGGCGTCGATTCCTTTAAAGTGGAAGGCCGGATGAAATCCATCCATTATGCAGCGACCGTTTCCCGTGCTTATCGCATGGCGATTGACTCTTACTTTGAAGATCCGAAAAACTTCAAGATCAAGCAAGAATGGATCGACGAAGTGTACAAGGCTGCGCCACGTACGCTGTCTACTGGATTCTTTTACGGAAGCCCAAGCACACAAGAACAAATCTTTGGTGAACCAGATCATCCAATTCCTTATGATTTTGCGGGGCTGGTTATGGATTACGATCCTGCTACAAGTATTGCAACTGTTCAAGTGCGTAACCATTTTAAAGTGGGCTCGAAAGTGGAATTCTTTGGACCAGATACATTCTTTGCACAACAAGTAGAACAAATTTGGCACCATGTCACTGATGAATCATTAGATGCAGCACGTCATCCAATGTCATTAGTCAAATTGAAGGTAAGCCAACCGGTGAAACCTTATGACATGATGAGGAAGGAGCTTTAGAATGGGTCGCCCCGTACTAATTGGGGTAGCCGGAGGAAGCGGGTCCGGTAAAACCACCGTTGCAAGAGAATTATACCGCCAGTTTAAAGACGAGAGTGTCTTGATGATTGAGCAGGATTCTTATTACAAGGATCAAAGCTACATGACAATGGATGAGCGAGTAAAAACCAATTACGACCATCCTTTTGCTTTTGATAATGATCTATTGCTAACACACCTCCATGAGCTACTCAACTATCGAGCAATCGAAAAACCGAAATATGATTTTAAGGAGCATACTAGAGCAGCAACGACGGTTAACGTCCAGCCAGCTGATGTTATTATCCTTGAAGGTATGTTGATCCTAGAAGACCAACGTATTCGCGACATGATGGATATTAAGGTGTTTGTTGATACAGACGCCGATGTACGTATCGTGAGACGCATTCAGCGCGATATTGAGGAGCGCGGACGCAGTTTAGATAGTGTTGTCCAACAATACTTAAATGTTGTTCGTCCGATGCATTTGCAATTCATCGAACCAACGAAACGCTATGCGAACATTATTATTCCGGAGGGTGGCTATAACAAGGTAGCACTTGATCTGCTCTCTACGAAGATTCACAATATCTTACATGATAAGAACCAATGCTATTTTGATTAAAAATAGGTCGTCATGAATGAATTGCAAAAGACCCATACCATTTTACATGGTGTGGGTCTTTTTGGTTTGAAAAGATATATAGAGGGAAATACTGGGGAGAAAAAAGCAAAGGAGATGAGGAAGAAAATGGACCTGAGAGCGCTGAATAAACGGCGAAGCTTTCTCATCCTAATTATTATCAGTTTGCTATTCGGTGGGTTGCTATTGAGGCTTTGGTGGATTCAGGTAGCAGCGACCAATTCCTTTTCCCCCCACAATATTGATCTTGTCAAAGCAGCTGTTAAACAAAGGCAGCAATCGATTACGTTAAACAGTGGACGCGGCGAGATGACAGACCGTCATGGAGAATCACTTACGGGAGTAAAAAAAAATGCTCTCATTATTTTTCCGTTGGCTCGTGGGAACGCAGAGGTAAATGAGAAGATTAGAGAAGTAGCAGAAATCGTGCAAAGTAGAGAGTCTGAAATCATGAAAATGATTCAGAATGGAAAAAGTCCTGCCCCATTGCGTGATTTCGCGGGAAACATTATTGAGTTAAATGAAAAACAGATGAAGCAAATTAACGATCTGAAAATACCAGGTATTTTATCCGTTGCCATGACGGAGCGCTATGCACCAACAGGTATTGCCAAACAGGTGATCGGTTATATTAGTCAAAATCCTGAACGTGTTGCGCAATTATATGCAGATGATTTACGTAATGGAAAGATTATGTTAGATACCCCACTTGGCTCTTCTGGACTGGAACGGACCTTTGATCGATTTTTACAAGGCATGCAGCCTTCTATTCTATCTTATTATGTAGATGGTCAAGGAAATCCCTTGAGTGGATTGGATACACGATTTTCTGTAGAAGATAATGCTTTTTATCCGTTGACAATGAAGACGACATTGGATCGCCAAATACAGTCTTTTATGGAACAAGCAATGGATATGGCGGGAATAGAAGATGGAGCTGTCGTGGTGCTTGATGTGAAAAGTAGCGATATCCTGTCTATGGCTTCTCGTCCAAAGTTCGATCCAACAAAGGTAAATGTGGCGGAAGGAAAATGGAAAAATCAAGCTTTGACTCAGATTTCTCCAGGCTCAGTTTACAAAACGGTCGTAGCTGCGGCTGCATTAGAGGATGGGGTTGTATCTCCTAGTGAAACCTTTACCTGTGAAGGTAGCTACGGAAAATATGGATTCTCCTGCTGGAAAAAAGAAGGTCACGGGCATCTAACTATGTTGGAAGCCTTTGCCGAGTCATGTAATATTACCTTTGCAGAGATTGCCAAGCGTTTAGGTGGAGAACGGATTACTAAACAAGCGGAGAAGATGGGGCTAACCAAACAAATTGGTTGGCAGGTAGATCAATTGTATAAAATAGAAAATTTTAAGCAATTGGACGGGGAAGAGAAAGGGCAAGTATTTGCAAAAGGAGTATCTCCAAATGATGAGGGGGTCCTCATTCAAACCGCGATTGGCCAGCGTGATGTACAAATTTCTCCCCTACAGACAGCCAATATGATGGCCATGATTGCTCGGGGTGGCAAAGCAAAAGAAGCGCGTCTCGTATCAGAAATTGATTATCGGAATGGGAGTCGTTTTTATCAGTTTCCGGAAAATGATCTGTCTGGGGTAGGTTTGGACAAGGTTACTTCCCAAAAGCTTTCGCGTTTTCTACAAGAGGTTGTCCAAGAAGGCACAGGCAGCTCCTTGAAAGACCTGCCATTATCTGTCGCTGGAAAAAGTGGAACCGCACAGGTCTTATATAAAGGAGAGCCTAAGGTACATCAATGGTTTGCTGGATTTACCCCAGTTGATAGACCTCGATACGCTATTGTGGTAGTAGCTAAGAACCAACCAACATCTGGTGCAAGCAAAGCAACTCAAGCATTTAAACTAGCTATTGAGCGGCTTGCGACGTTTGAACTTCGATCTTAGAAAAGGAACGAATTCCTTTCTCTAAGAAAAAGCCGCGGGCCATGAGCTGTTCCTGGCGGTTATACCCGACGATCAACATGATAGGAGAGTTGGAACGATATTCTTTTTGATTGCTTTTTTGAACAAACGTATTTTTGTCGGTTCGACTAGGCGTAAGAGGCGGCATTGTATGACTGTGCCAGTCTCCAATGTACTGGATTTGGCTATTTGGTCGTGTTTTACGCTTAACGATGCGGCGAAGATAAGAATCATCAAACATAATGGAATGTTGCATACGTAGTGCATTAGGACCAGGCTCACTAGCAAACGTAATAAGCCAACTGTTATCATCTCGCTTATAACCTAAGAGAATCCCACCTGTCTCCAAATCGGGATATTGTCGGACCGACTTTTGAATCTGGGACCATGCGGCTTCTGTAAGATATAAGGTTGCCATCCCAAGACCTCCTTTCCAAATGACGGAAGTGATAATTGTCTTGCCAGTATATGTGAGAAGGTAAAAGGACGTGTATCGGGCAAGAGGCTAGAGATAAAGAAACAGAAAATAGGAACGTTAAAAGGAGAAATTACACTGTTATTTTGTTGGGAAAGTTGAATTCTCGATCTTTTCTACAGTTTTTAAGTAATTAGGCCTAAATTTTTCCGTGTATATTGACGATATAGATAATGCACAAGTCTGTTCAAATCACTGGAAAAATGTGGGAGGCGATACCATTTGAATCACAGAAGCCTTTCGTTTCGTGCGATAGCTTTTATCTCCATTATCATTCTTTTATTTACCTCGGTTTCCATTGTATTATCGTACGATCGTCAGAAACAGATGTTTATTCAAGTAATAGCAGCGATTTCAAAATCGGTGGATACCCAACTTGAAACGTTATCTTCGGAAATTGACGCTGTTAAACGGCTAATTGTCGATGAGTCAAACAGCAATTCGGGCTACACCAACGTCTTTATAAGTTTATCCAACAAATTGGATAATTCTTTACAAGCGGAATATGTAACAGATGGATACCTTTTTGCTCCAGATCTTATTCAAAACGACCAAAAGAGCCAGCTTAAAGTCATTTTAGCTAGTGAAAAGCTTGTAGAGGCTGGGGTAAAGCCTAACTCTATTATAGAGCTTAACCCATCGCAGCTTGTTGCCTATCAAAGTGCGTTGGATAAGGGGGAAAGCATTTCAAAATCTTTTATTAATGAGGATAAAGAGGTTTTGACGGTATTTACAACAATTAAGAATCGTTCTGATCAAGTGTCAGCTGTTTTAGCTATAAACTTTGATTATGATCTTATGCAAAAAGATCTCCTGCAAAGCTTGCAATTTCCCGTGTTAATAAGTTTATTCTTTGGAGTTATTTTACTTGGCGGTAGTATCTTTGCGATTCGTCATACCATGAAACGGATCAAAGCGCTATCTGACCTATCTTTACAGACAGCACAAGGAGACCTTACTGTGCGTGTGCCAATAACATCTAAGGATGAGATAGGCGTATTAGCAGAGAACTTTAATACAATGCTATGCAGTATTGAAGAGGTAGTAAAGGGTATTCATCGTACGACGGCAAGCATGGTCGATTCTTCGGAAAATCTCTTTGTTCATGCTGAACAGACAACACAAGCCACGACGCAAATTTCCGCAGACATTCAACAGGTAGCAGCAGGTTCGGAAACGCAGATGCAAGGTGCTCTGGAAAGTGTACGTTCAATGGAAGAAATGGCAACGGGAATCCAGCGTATTGCGGAATCTGCTTCCCAGGTAGCCGAAGCGGCTGGCGAAGCGGCAAAAGAAGCTGAGCAGGGTAACACAGTCATTCAAAATACGGTAGGCCAAATGAGAGAGTTAAGTCAAACGGTAAATGAAGCCGTTATGGTTATTAATATTTTAAATGAAGTGTCAGCTGAAATTGGACATATCACTGGGGCTATCACTACAATTTCTAATCAAACCAATCTGCTTGCGTTAAATGCTGCGATTGAAGCGGCACGTGCAGGTGAAAATGGAAAAGGTTTTGCTGTCGTAGCCAATGAAGTGCGTAAACTAGCTGAACAATCCAAGGAATCATCGGATCAAATCAGATTGTTGGTACAAGGCATACAGGAAGGTACGCAACAAGCCATGGATTCCATGAGTAAAGGAGAAAGAGAAGTAGTAGAAACGGTGGAAGCAGTCGAACAAGCTGGACAAGCTTTTGGAAGAATCGTTTCCTCTATTCAAAACATTACGGGACAAATTGAGGAAGTATCCGCCTCCTCCGAACAGATGTCAGCTAGTACGGAAGAAGTCACTGCGAATATTGAGCAATTATCTCAAATTGCCCAGGGGGCTACGCAATATACGCAAAATGTGGCAACTTCTTCTCAGCAACAATTAGTTGCCATCGAAGAAGTTGCGGCTTCTGCAAATGAAGTGAATCGAACTGCAAAAGATTTACAAACAGCGGTCGAACATTTTAAAGTGAGAAAAGGGGAAGAAAAATATAGAAGCCCCACTTGGTAAAAATGCAATAGTAATAGAAGAAGTATACGTAGTCGATGATTACAAAATTGTAGGTAACAAAACCTAGTAATACGATAGGGAAAGAATTTTGATCTCAATATTATGGAATTGAATAAGTTTTTATAGGCGGCAGGGGAGTATCCTGTCGTCTTTTTCTTTAATAAATGGGAAGGTATAAAAAATCTTCTTGCATCTGAGTATACACGTAAAGTACTTTGGAATTGGATGAAAATCAGGTATAATATAAAATTTAGGGGACTTTTTAAAATGTTCCAAAGGAACGTAGCAGAGAAAAGTCAGGAGCGGAGAATAGAATGAGTCAACAGTCAGAACAATGGACATCACGAATTGGATTTATTTTAGCAGCGGCGGGTTCAGCTATTGGATTAGGAGCAATCTGGAAATTTCCGTATGTAGCAGGGACAAGTGGAGGAGGAGTCTTCTTTTTACTGTTTCTGTTCTTTACCCTGTTGATTGGCTTGCCACTGTTACTTTGTGAGTTCGTCATTGGCCGTAGTACAGGAAAGGAAGCGGTGTCTGCCTACCGTGAATTAGCACCAGAAACGAAATGGTACTTCCTAGGTATTATGGGTGTTATCACATGTTTTTTATTATTTTCATTTTATAGTGTAGTTGGGGGCTGGATTTTACTTTATTTAGGTATGGCGATCACAGGCAAGCTAAGCCAACCAAACATGAATTACGAGCAATTATTTGGGCAAGTCATTTCAGAGCCTTATTTAGCTTTGACTGCTCAATTTATTTTTATCGTTCTTACTATTATCATCATTTCACGTGGCGTACAAAATGGCATTGAAAAAGCCAATAAATATATGTTCCCTGCCTTATTTGTTTTGTTTATCGTACTTATGGGGCGTGCATTAACATTACCAGGTGCATGGGAAGGAATCGTCTTTTTTTTAAAACCAGATGTGAGCAAAATTGAATCGACTACCATCTTAGCAGCGATGGGACAATCATTTTTTGCCCTAAGTCTTGGTGCATCTGCTATGGCTACCTATACATCCTATTTGGATAAATCGGTGAGTTTGACGCGATCCGCAGTTTCTATTGTGAGTCTCAACCTGCTCATATCATTATTGGCAGGCTTGGCCATCTTTCCAGCTGTTTTTGCACTTGGATTTACACCAACACAAGGTCCGGGATTACTTTTTCATGTGTTACCCGCTGTATTTAGCCATATACCACTAGGTGGACTTTTCCTGGCATGTTTCTTAGCACTCTTCTTTTTTGCTACGATTACATCTGCTTTTTCTCTTCTGGAGATTACTGTCGCTTCTCTGACGCGAAAAGACCCTAGTAAACGTCGACGTTATTCATGGATAGCGGGGATGGGAGTATTTGTTCTAGGGGTTCCATCTTGTCTGTCTTTTGGAATTTGGTCGGACAAATTGATTTATGGCAAAAGCATTTTCGATGTAGCGGATTATTTGGTTAGCAACTTGTTGTTACCATTAGGGGCTTTACTCATTGCCCTATTTGTTTCTACCAAAATGAAACGAGAATTATTACAGGATGAATTCGTTCGGGGTTCCAAACTGGCGACGAGATTCTTTGGAATTTGGTTTATTCTAGTGAGGTACGTGTTACCTTTCATGATTATTCTTGTGTTTTTGCATACATTGGGGGTTATTAGATTTTCCTGAGTGACTGTTAACTATCTAAAAGATTACTCCACATATGTTTGCCTAGAATATAGATTGCATTAACATCCGTCAGCTTAGTTGCTGGCGGTTTTTTTTGCTGAGAATACCGGTCAGTGATTTTTTATATTCATGGTGGCAACAAAGAAGAGGATATCAAAAGGGGATATTATGAAGCTGCATTTACTTATCTGTATAGGGCTATTCATTTTTTGATGCAATTTAATGGTTTTCATTCTGTACAGGCACGTATAGGCAATTGCCCACATATGGATAGGGAGAGGAGCAGACTGAAGGGGAGGTGGCAGACTTGTCAAGTGTCTTCGTGGCGCTTTCGCTACTGTTTAAGGAATTGGTTATGTTTGTGGCGTATGTGAAAAACAATGCGTTTCCACAACCGCTGCCCGAGGTAGAAGAAGAGAAGTATCTTAAATTAATGGCAACGGGAGACCCTATCGCTCGAAATAAATTAATTGAGCATAATTTGCGGTTGGTTGCGCACATCGTCAAAAAATTCGAAAACACCGGCGAGGACAGCGAGGATTTGATCTCCATTGGTACCATCGGACTGATTAAAGCTATTGAGAGCTATCAGGTGAATAAAGGCACAAAACTGGCTACGTATGCAGCAAGATGTATTGAAAATGATAATCTAATGTCATTAGTGGTGCGTAAATTTTTGGTGAAAATATATTTCCTCGATCCGAGTAATTTAGATAACTTTAATAGAATCGGCTCTCTCCTATTCCACATGGAAGGGGGAGGCATGAATCAACTAGTTTTCATTCAAAACAATCAGGTAGTTACCCAGACAGTCTGACAATCGAAATCAGATCGAGAAGTTGAAGCTGGTGAGAGATACTTTATAGGTGGAGAAAGCGAGTGGAGATTGATGGGACTGCTCTTCTTAGGGAGATAATAGTCGACAATTTTGCTGGTGCTGGGACAGGAATAGAGCTGGCTATTGAACGGAGTGTATATATTAGGCCATTTTATGGTTTAATTTTTTATATATGGATTTCAGAGGATTTTAGAGCTAATTTTTAAAATTCGATATAGCTCATCAAGCTTTTGTATTTGATAGGTTGGAACAATTTCAGTTTCATTGGGCTTCATTTCAGGGTTGAACCAACATGTGTCTAGCCCAGCTAGCTGTCCGCCTTTCATATCCGAGCTTAAGAAGTCTCCTCTGAAACAAAAATATCCTTAAATAGCGGATATAATCCTGAATCACGTAAGCGTTTATCCTGAGTCTTGGAAACACCATTAGTAACAATATATAAGTCATATTGATTTTGAAGGTCTGTTATCAATTCAAAGGCCCCATTAACAAGCTGATGCCCCTCTTCTAAGTAGCTACGATAGTTCTTTTCCAGTAAAGGTCCATCAACCTCTTGACCGTATTCCTTACATAAAATTGAAAAGCGAGTATTCACTACCTCATCACGATCTAAATTTCCCTCTTCAAAGGACCTCCAGAGACTTTGGTTTATCTTTTTATAACGTGCTTAGATTTCAGTGGTTAAGGGGATGTTTTGCTCCTCGAAAAGCAAGCGCAACGCTAAGCTTTCTGCTGCACCAAAATCCAATAGTGTATCATCTACATCAAATAATAAAGTTTGATAATTTTTCAAAAGTATGCCCCCATTTTCTTCTTTTGTTATCAAGTATAGCACTTTTTATTCAATTATTGGAAGATATCAATACTGGATTTTAAAACCATGTGATGTCAATCAAAAAGCACATGCAAAATGGGCTTATCTATGTGTAATCAAAGACCTTTATAATAAAGAAATTGTGACATACTCTATCAGGAAACAACAAATATCTAGCGAATATGGCGTTTCAGAAGTAACCATTATAAATGGGTGAAAGAGCACCCCATCCAACTCATTTGTGAGGTACTGAATATACCAAAAAAAGAACTCAGCGTTTAATGAAAAAAGCTGATATTCGTTCTATTACAAGGAAGAAATTTCGCCCACAATCAAGCAAAGATAAAGGTATGGAACAAAGAAAATCGTTAGATATTCTTTTTCTCGCAATATGACAGAGAGTGGGTTTAGTATTACAAGCGTTAAAGAATGCATATGTCACCCAAAAACCCGGAAAGGGTTTCATTCTTTAGACTTATTTCATTGATTGGTTATTTTTAAAAATCTAACATTAAGATTTTAATTGATAATTATTATAAAATATAATACTATAATATAAAATGAGATGGTCGAAATCTGTCCTATTTTGTCTAATGATATATTGATAAAGGAGTATTATCGAAATGAATAATAAAAGTAATAAATACAATAAAAATAGTAAATTTTTCAAGATATTATCTATAACCATGATTGTATTTACTGTCTTGTTTGCTGGAACATTTCTTTTTAAGAGTTTAATAAAGCCTCCAAGTATTCCACAAGACAATGTAAATCTTAATTTAGATGAACTTGCATTTCTACCGCCGGATGGCAATTCAGATGATAAGTTTATAGGCAATGGTTTGCAAGCCCCTGAGGGCTTTACAACTGAAGACAGAAAAGAACAATTTTATACTTTTCTATTAGTTGGCTTGGACGAAGGTATTAATACAGATACTATAATGGTAGCTTCTTATGATGGAATTAACAAAGAATCAAACATTATAAGTATTCCGCGTGACAGTAAGGTAAATGTTAAGCGTAACGTTAAGAAAATAAACGCCGCATATCCAGCTGGTACTCTATATGGAGGTGGAAAAGAGGGAGGTATTGAGCAGTTAAAAAGGGAGGTTAAAACAATAATAGGGTTTATTCCAGATTTTTATGTTAGCGTTGATCTTGATGCGTTTATTAAAATAGTGGACGCTGTTGGTGGAGTAGAGGTTGATGTACCATTAGATATGAAGTATGACGACCCAACACAGGATTTACATATTAATCTAAAGCAAGGAAAACAACACCTAGATGGTGAAAGTGCTCTATTATTTGCACGCTACAGAAAAGGTAATAATGGTCATAATATTATTAGTGATTATCAGCGTATTGAAAATCAACAGGTGGTAATCAAGGCCATACTTGATAAATTGATAAAACCAGAAAATATAGTAAAGATTCCTAAATTTATAGAAATATTTACTAATAGTGTAGATAGCGATATTAAACCAGAGAATATGTTATGGTTTGCAAGTCAGCTTAATAAAATCAAAGGAACAGAAGCGCTATCAACATATACTCTACCTACCACCGGTACAAGTGGTCTACCTATGTATTATGAATATCTGGACAAGGACGCAATTGTTGAACTTGTTAAAAAAACAATAAACCCTTATAAAAAGGATATTGAAGCACATGATTTAGACATTGCTGGAAATTAAAACTCCATTTAACTTATATTTTAATTGCAGCCTCTTTATATTTGATTATTATTTTATATATTTGAAAAAAGTAAAATCCGACTACATATAACAGTCGGATTTTTGTTTTCCAACTTCGATGATTTGCTTGTAAAATGATTGTTCTACAAGTCTACAAAAATATGGAAGCACTTAAAGCCCTGCCACCGGTTTATTTGGGTGACAGGGCTCACGTATTTATACGAAAGCTTGCTATGATGGCAGCCTATTATAAACTCTATGGACAAAGAGCCATATGGGACTAGTAATCTTCGGATTACCTGTTCACCGTGTGTAAGACGGTTGGACAGAATCGATAGGAGCGCCAACTCCAGTCGATCCCGGTGGCTTTTTTTTCATTTCCGAATCGTTTTTTATTGACCCCATTCTACCATTGATTTGGAAGATTTATCCACATGTGTGGATAATTTGACTTAGGACGTGCCACTTTCCCTTATCTCTGTTATAAGCATAGGCACGATTCATCTCATGATTAAAATCACGAGTGTTCTCGGCTATTTAATAAAAAATAAAAGTTTTTGTCACAAAACTTTGTTTTCTGGTTTCTCTATAATGCAGGCATCAAATGAGAGGAGATTTTAACTTAAATGTTAACTATAAGTGAAGAGAGACATGTTTCGGATGTAACATTTGAAGATTTGTTTAAACAATACTATGTTTACGTTGTAAAACAGATATTATGGATTATCAAAAAACAAACTATGGCTGAAGAGTTAGCGCAAGAAGTATTTTTACAATTATATCGGACAGATTGGAAACAAATTGAAAACTTACCTGGATGGCTTATTAAATCTTCTACTTATGTAGCTTATAACTATTTACGTTCTGAAAAAAGACATCAGGCCAGAATAGATAAAGAAATGCAATATCAAGAAACACGAAATGATTCATCACTGGATGATCAATGGATACGAAAGGAGGAGATTACAAAGGTACAAATCGTTTTAAGAAAAATGAGCGATCAAGATCGAACTGTTTTATTAATGAAATTTTCCGGATTTCAGTATAAAGAAATTGCACAAGTACTTCTAATTGACCTATCTTCTATTGGAACATTATTGGTAAGAGCCAAAACAAAATTCCGCAAGATTTATAAACAGATGGAGGAGGTATAACAAATGACTTGTTATGATATTGGGTTAATTCAAGCATATATAGATGGAGAACTTTCTCTTGATACAAGAAAGAAATTAATACAACATCTAGATACATGTGAAGAGTGTCAAAAATCATTACTAGAAATTAGTAAATTAAATCAATGGGAAAATTTGATACTTGATGAAGAGTGTATACATTCAACACAAGAAGTCAAGATTGATGTAGAACAAGCGTGGAAAACATTCGAAAGCCATTCCCAGTTAAAAAATGTGTCTGATATAAATCATAAAATAGAGAAGAAGAAAGGGATGTTTACAAACATGAATAAAAAATCAAAACGTTTAGTTTATACAGCAGCAGCAGTGGCAGGACTTTTTACAACAGCAATGATTCCACAAGTACAAGCTGCGGCTGCTAATATTGCCTCTTATTTTTCTAATGTAGTTTTAAATGATACGGTTGTAAATGAGGGAATGGTAGAAAATGATGTAACACAAGATATGACAAAAAATGGTCAATTTACGCCTATTAGTGAAAAGATAACTGATCAAGGTATTACTGTACATTTCAAAGAATTATATGTAGCAGATCAACGTATATCTGTTCATTATACAATTGAGAAAGATGATGGAAGTTTAGTACCGTATGAATTTGATACAACTGGATTAGATCTTAAAAGTGATGGAAAGGTAAACGGACAACAAATTCAAGGTACAGATGGTTTACCGTTTGAATTAATGGCAGCAGGAAAAAAATTAGACGCTGTAGGCGTTCGTGATACAGAGGGTGTCGTTACGTTTGTTGTATTTGAAAGTAATAAAGAATCTTTTAATCAACCACTTACGTTAGATGTAGATATAAATAGAATTGGAAAAGCAGCTGGATCTTGGAAAGGTCAAATTCAAATTGATCCTGCAAAATTAAAAAATAAAACAAATTAAAATGAATCCTGGGAATGTCAACGTGTTGGAACATAAAGGTAGTAAGTGGGGTAGCGTTTGCGGCCGGTGAGCCTGTTCTGATCGATTTACAACCTGCTAAGAAAAAATAATATTATAAAGCTACAGACTTTACGCATCCAAAAGGGTGCGTTTTTTTGATTATATTGATCATACTAGTTGTTCCTATTGCTTTTCTAATTGTTATTAACCAAAGCTAAGATAAAGGTCCAGATAACAGAAAGCCATCGATTAGTTCAACAAGCTTTCGAGAACTTCTATCTCGTACATTTTAGTGAAAATTTCCCTTTTTATATGCTCTTGCTCCCATTGCTTGTTAACAATGCGTTTCATGAGCTATATTATTTTGTGTAGTTAATTTCGCCAATTCCGTAATCACTTCTGGCTCTGTTTTACCTTCTATGCTTAAGTGCTCTACATATCGTTTTAGCTGTGCATTATCCATCCATTTAAACTCCTATCAGCTTTTTTGTACTTTTCGATACCATAAGTACATTTTTCTATCAGTCTACCCGTCGGCTGATAGATGAATACCATGCTTTGTAGGAGAAAGATAAGCAGCGATCGCCGAAAACTTATAATAAGTAACGCAAGGTTAAAAAGCATACTGCTGGATGCTTATCCTTTATTGGAATTCAATTTATATCCTACTACTTACTGATGCAATCCGACATAATATTTTAGAACAGTTTCAAGAAGTAGGAACCTATTTATTACAAATTCTTTCCGATCTGATCATCTTCTTCATTGCATGGATGATAAAAGTATTAAACATGGGTTATAGCTTTATAATTCAACCGCCACACAATACGGCATACAAAACAAAAATGACCAAGCTTACTGTATGAATTATTGCGGCGATAGTTTTGGCTGCCTTTGTTCTAATAAGTCTTTTGTACGTGCTAATTGTAAATCAGGAAAGACCATATGTTATTCTTACATATGTTTTAATCCCTCTAGCTATTTTGCTTTGGTTGTTACGAAAGAGAGATTATTATGGTTGAAAAGATTTCAAAGAGACTCGCTATATTAATTAATCAGGCAAACCCTCAAACAAGTAGCGTTCCGGTATTGAGCTATTCAATATCGGTTATGCTCAATTTTTTGTCGATATTGATATTTTCAACCTTAATTGGTTATTTATTTGATAAATTAGCCGATACAATTATAGCGTTGTTTTCTTTTATATTGTTGAGAGCATTTTCGGGTGGGTATCATCTAAAGTCGTTAGACGGGTGTGTAGTAGTCACAGTAGGTATTATGGTGTCTATACCGCATATCCTTATGATTCCGTTAATAACTCTGATCTTAAATATAATTTCAGTGGTCTTAGTTCTGTTGCTAGCTCCAAACAATGTCTTTGATGAAGTGAGAGTATCAAGAGAAAAATACCCCTTACTGAAGATAATTTCATTTATTATCGTTTGTACAAATTTTATTTTTACATCTCCAATACTTACATTATCCTTCTTCATTTCTCTTTAAGAATAGCACTCAACCGGCATCGACCGCTTTTTTGTGTCCAGGATATTGACTCAAATCCAAAGATGGTTGCTCGATAATCGTGGGTTTTTTCTTTAGTTTTATGAGGAAAAGGTCTTTTGTTTTATACAACCGCGCTTGAGAAACTGAGTAAATGCACGAACAAAAACGCATTGGACAGAGTTGGGATAACAATACCCCGACAGTACGTTTTGAGGGTAAAGAAAGAGTTCAAAACGCACCACAGTACGTAGGTATGAGGGGGCGCATCTATCAACAGATCGATCAATTTTATAAAAGTAAATTTTAACAATCAGAAAGGGATCCCAATTCCAAAGAGTGTCAATGGACGGTTGAAACAACTCAGTAGAATTATCAATACGGACGAATTTTTAATGGTTGAATATACGGCTAACGAGATGGAGGTGCCTAATCGGGTGCCTTTTTGTATTGGGATCAGCTTTGTACAATCTAAGTTCTGGTGATACCGATATTCTTGAGTTTGATCGTGTTAGGGCGTCCCCTGAACATTAATTATGTAAAAGATGAAGTGGATGGATAAAAAAATAACCAACTGGATGGTTACACCAAATTTAGTAAATGATAACATTTGTAATGCAAGGAACAATTCTAACTCATTAGAAAAGTTAAGGGATAAAAAATTACAATTAGGAGGAATTACGATGAAGAAATATCCTAAATACCGTGCAGCAGCTGTTCAAGCAGCACCAATATATTTAAATTTAGATGCAACGGTTGAGAAATCTTGTAAATTAATTGATGAAGCTGCATCTAATGGTGCAAAGTTAGTTGCATTTCCAGAAGCATTTCTTCCAGGTTATCCTTGGTTTGCATTTATTGGGCATCCAGAATATACAAGAAAATTCTATCATGAACTATATAAAAATGCAGTCGAAATTCCAAGCCTAGCGATTCAAAAAATAAGTGAAGCAGCCAAAAGAAATAAAACTTATGTTTGTATTTCTTGTAGTGAAAAGGACGGGGGTTCTTTATACCTAGCGCAATTATGGTTTAATCCGAATGGAGATTTAATTGGAAAACATAGAAAGATGAGAGCGTCTGTTGCTGAAAGACTTATCTGGGGTGATGGAAGTGGAAGCTTAATGCCTGTATTTGAAACAGAAATCGGTAATTTGGGTGGACTTATGTGTTGGGAACATCAAGTACCATTAGATCTTCTTGCGATGAATTCACAAAATGAACAAGTTCACGTAGCTTCTTGGCCAGGATATTTTGATGATGAAATTTCAAGTAGATATTATGCAATTTCTACTCAAACTTTTGTATTAATGACTTCATCCATTTATTCAGAAGAGATGAAAGATATGATTTGTTTAACACAAGAACAAAAAGAGTATTTCAATACATTTAAGAGTGGGCATACTTGTATTTATGGACCAGATGGAGAACCAATTAGTGAAATGATTCCAGCAGAGACAGAAGGAATTGCCTATGCGGATATTGATATAGAAAAAATAATTGATTTTAAATACTATATTGATCCGGCTGGCCACTATTCTAACCAAAGCTTAAGTATGAATTTTAATCAAAATCCTACACCTGTGGTTAGAAAATTTGGAGACAACAAAAATGAGGTTATCACATATGAAAAAATTAATCTATTAGTAGGTAGTGAGCAGTCGACTCTGGTCTGAAAATAATACATGAACAACATGGAATAAGATCATTGTTTTTTATAAAACGATGATCTTATTTCATGTTGTTCTTTTATTTTCGAGCAGGTTATCAAGTCTAATCCGACCGGGTTTATTTTTTTCGAAAGCAGACAAGCAGATCCTGCATAACCTTTATGGGGGGGATGCATAGGTGCATATCAAAGTGATTGAGGGCGATTCAACTGAAAAGATACGTCTATCCTGCTATGCTTATCTGGAAGAAAAGTACAGAAAGGAGAGGTTAGATGATCGGAGTATACGCAAGGGTGAGTACAGAAGAGCAAGCCAAGAAAGGGTTCAGCTTGAAAGACCAGGTAGCCGAATGCCGAAAGAAGGCGAAGACAGATGAGATCTTAGAGTATGTAGATGAGGGGATTTCAGGGGAATTCCTCGACCGCCCAGCACTAACGAAAATGCGCCAGGATGCCCGAGATGGGCTAATAAAGAAAATCATCTGTTTAGATCCCGATCGACTTTCGCGTAAACTTATGAACCAACTTATTATTACAGATGAGTTAGACAAGCGCGGTGTGGAATTGGTCTTCGTTAACGGTGAGTATGCTAAAACGCCCGAAGGTAATCTGTTTTACAGTATGCGCGGTGCAATTGCAGAATTCGAGAAAGCGAAAATAACAGAACGCATGAGCCGAGGACGAAGACAAAAAGCTCGGCAAGGTAAAGTGTTGCGGGACTTTCAAGTATATGGATACGACTTTAATAGAGAAAATGAACAGATGGTTATTAACGAAAACGAAGCCCAAATCGTGAGGCTTATATTCGATTTATTCACAAAACCAAACGATCTCGTAAAAGGGATAAATGGGATCGCTCATTACCTTACAAAAAAGACAATTCCGACTAAACGTGGAGCTAATGTGTGGCATCGTCAAGTGGTTCGTCAGATACTTCTGAATCGCGCATATATTGGAGAGTTTTATCAAAATCGTTGGAACACGGAGGGAATGCTAGGTAACAAGCATAAGGCCCCAGATGATCGTGTCCCAATGAGAGTACGCCCGAGAGAAGAGTGGATTCAAATCCCTTGCCCTGCGATTATAGATAAAGTAACATATGAACACGCACAGCAATTACTAAAAGAATCACGGCGTAGATGGGCAAAAAAGAGTCATAACCAGTATCTTTTAAGTGGAATAGTACGCTGTGGAGATTGCGGCAATACCATGACGGGAAGAAGAACAAAAAACTGGGGAAAGCATGTACTTGAATATACTGATCTGAAAAATTTCTCAGGTGCAAAAAATACTGGTTGTGGTAGAAAAATCAAAGCTGAGGATTTGGAGAACGAGGTATGGGGAACAATTATGGCTTGGTTGGACCAACCAAATGAAATTGCAGCAGCAAGCGAAGTGGTGCAGGATGATAAAAGTGTTTCATTAGAAGAAGTAGAAATATCCAGACTGGAAACAGAAATTGAAAAAGCCAAGTCCGGTAGAAAACGCCTGCTTACTTTATTTTCCCAAGGGATGGACATATCCGAAGAAGAGATCCGCCAATCCTTCCGCGAACTGAAGGAAAGAGAAGAGGAAATAACAAATAAACTCGCCGACCTTAATGAATCTGTTCAGCATCGGACGAGTAATAAGCACAGCCAGAACCTACTAAGGGAAGCAGCGGAATATTATTTGAATAAAGGACGAGAGGAAATGACCTTCGAAGACAAACAGGAAATTATTCGTCACATTGTCAGAGAAGTGAGGGTGTTCGAGGACAGTGTAGAGATTTATACATTTTAACCAGCGCACCACTAATGACTTTAGAATAGAAATCCTAATGCATCTACGTAGTTTGAAGAAAACCAAGAAGGATGTATCTCTGCACGATCCGATTGGAATGGATAAAGAGGGAAATGAATTGCCACTTAGGTGTTATCCATCTAAGTGGCTTCTTTTATGGCAATTTTGGATATAGAGTAATTTCAAACTGATCATTCTTTTGATACTTCTCTTTTCGATAAACAGCCTTTTCTAATATGGACTTAATTAAATCATTCTTCTCGGCAGGATCGTCAGTCTTTTCATAAAGGTCTATCACTTGTTCAACTCTTGGAATGATGTCATGTTGTGCTTTGTTACGCTGTATTTCTATTTTGAGTTCTTGCTCTGCTGTATGAATCGCTTGTTTGACAACTTCTGTACGTGTGGCTAAATTATGAGAACGTTCAAGATAAGTTTCTTCATTGTAGATTCCTCTTTCCAAGAAATCGTGTAGCCGAGCTTTTTGGTTTTCTAATTCATCAGCTTCTCGACGCAAGCTTTTTAAAGCCGTCTCTTTTAACTCAATCGAATTATTTGGAGCCTCAGGCTCTTTATATTCATCCCAATTGGTTTTGTATTGTTTAAGCCATTTCTTTAAGTTTCCTACCACAGCGGTTTCAACATAATCAAAACGGCTGCTTTTATTCTTACATAATTGATTATAGCATTTTAAGTGAGCTGGCTTATCTCCATACGGTCTGTAAACCATAGAAGATCCGCACATATCACATCTGATTATCCCTGCAAGGGGATTAGTAATACCATTTACAAGCTGGAAAGGTACATGATATTTTTTCTTTAAAATTTCATGGGCTTTATTAAATAATTCTTCGGAAACAAGAGGTTCATGTTTTCCTTGGGAATCAATCTGTTCCTCAGG
Organism: Brevibacillus laterosporus; assembly: GCA_007833815.1. Classification (NCBI taxonomy): domain Bacteria; kingdom Bacillati; phylum Bacillota; class Bacilli; order Caryophanales; family Paenibacillaceae; genus Brevibacillus; species Brevibacillus laterosporus. Next base: position 2,503,674 of record CP033464.1, read on the forward strand.
AGGCTTGTTTTTAGTAACACGCTTTTTGGTAAGGTCTGTAGATTTTTTATATTGTTTTTTCTGCCATTGGATACGACCTATATAAACTGCATTTTTGATAATGGTTAAAACAGAGGATGAAGCCCACGGTATACCTGTATAGGTTTTAAACCCTATCTCATTTAATCTCTTGGCGATATTACTTGCTCCTAAGCGATGCTGATAATCGTCATGCGCATACCAATCAAAGATCATTTTAACTACGGGTGCTTGCTCTGGATGAGGAACAAGGTATCTTTCTTTTCCTTTTTTCTCAATTAAATAGCCATACGGGGGACGTGTAGCTATGTAGTTGCCCTCTTCAATAGAACGGATACGTCCACCCTGCAAACGACGATTAATGATTTTCAATTCTTTACGTGCCATAAATGCTTCAAACTCGCTGTATTCTTCGTCCCACTCATCATCGAGGTCGTATGTTTTGCGCGTAGTTATTATTTTGGTTTTAGATTCCCGAAAAGTTTCTAAAATTAAGCCTTGTTCCTGCATATTACCACGTCCAAGGCGATCCATATCCATAACTAAAACGGCATCATATTGTTTATCTTTCACTTCTTTTAGAAGCTCCTGCATTTCTGGACGGTAGAGGAGGCTTTCACCAGAGACGATTTCCTCACGTATTTTGATGATGTTTAAATTCAAGTGCTTTGCAACCTTGAGCAAAGCCTTTTTATGTTTAGCAAGGGTTTCCCCTTCACCACGGGATTCTGCTTCTAAATCAGCACGTGATTTACGTAGATACATGGCGACGCGTTCCATATAACACCCCCAAAAAGCAGAATTATTTAAGGATTCCCACTATAATAATCTTAATACATCACCGTATAGGACTACAAGTGTATGCTTATATATGATGTGGATTTGAAATAAAGTGCAAGAGAAAGCCTGACTAATTTATTCATGCATTACTAGTGTCATATGTTCGTCAAGCATTTAGATCTGTTATGGCTGGTACATGAATCTCTTTGACGCAAGAAACTTTTGACAAGTTCACAACACATTTGACTAAAGAGACAATATCCTGGACTGGAATCCGTGTGCCGTTATATTCAGAAATGGCTTTTTCAGCACCAGCCTCATATGGGATTTCCGCCGCTAGTTCACCTGGATTGATGCAAGTGACAGCAATTCCATCTTTCCTAACATGTTCTCGCAAAGCATTTGTTATACCACGTAACTTCCAGCCATATTCGCTGAATTCCTTCATTTAAGTCTAAGCTTTTAGGTCTGCTTCTGGAGACAATCCATACCTGGTCTCCAGAATTGGGTAACCCTTTGACAAATGCGTCTCCTAAATCTTTGCTAGCTCCGAATATAATATAATTTTTCACCAAACGAATCAGTCCTCCCCTTTTCTGTGATTTATTCAGATACTATCATCTTTCAATCAATCTGTTTTTATCTTCCATAAAAAGAAGTAGATCACTCTTGAGCCTCCCAGCTTAGTGATCTACTTCATTGCCAAAACGATCCATCCCTTTGAAGGGACAGTCTATTGTATGTCCGTAGGTGTTACCAGCAACCTGCGGTCTTTATTATTATATTCAAGCTTCTATTCTTATAATACCATATTATTGGCATGAATAAACAGATTTATCAGGATAATTACCATTTAGGTGAAAAAACAAAAAAACTATTTTCATATCTGATTATAAAATAGGAAGAAAAAGATGATATTGAACGGCGAAGACTGTTACAATCATAGTAGTTTTGCACTAAAAACCAGAAGGGTGTGTAGAGGGAAATATGGTTGAAACAATTCTTTTTTATCTATTTTCTTTATTTGAGTATCTGGCGATATTTACTCTCATGTTTGCTTTATTCAGATTTGAATTAAAAGAATATCTTATTGAAATTGTTGTATTAAGTTTGATTATAACGTTCTTTTCGCACTACTTGAGGGCATTTTTAAAAATAAATGATTTTGCTCCATTAATTCTTTTGTTAGGGTTAATTGTTTTGTTCTGGGTAATATGTCGAATACCTATTTTCTATGCCTCTGTAATGGTTGTAACATCTTATCTAATGTATGGATTGTTTCAATATATAACATTTACGATAATAAGTAGTTTTATTGTATTGTCCTTGAATGATATTAGATTAGATTCGGAATCTGGTTATCTGTTGCAGATAACAACTATCGTTCCAACTTTATTAATTAGTCTTGGATTGCGAAGAATGAATTTTGGCTTTAGCTTTATTCCAACCTGCTTTGTTCGCATTAAATTTAAAGGATACAACTTAGCGTTACTAATAACTGTCTGCCTTGCTGTTGTACTATTTGGTTTTTTTAATTATTGGATATTTGCAAGAGGAAAATTCGCATTCATATCACTAGTCTTTTTAGGTATATTAGGAGCGTTAATCTATTTATCAAAAGAAAGGGATATCAAAAATGATCGATTCTTTAGCTGAGAAGCTTGCTAGAAGTATAAAAATAGCAAGTGAAGACGATAAGGTAAACGAGGAAGTGATGAAATTCGCACTAATCATTTCCCTAAATACTGCAATTGTTGTTCTTATATCTTTGATAATTGGGCAATTAACCGGAAAAGTTGTAGAAACAGGTATAACTATATTATCGTTTTCACTTTTGAGAATGGTATCAGGTGGCTTTCATTTTAAATCAGCAAACCTATGTACAGTTACTTCAATCTCATTTGCTGTTATTTTACCTCATATACCAATCACCTCAGGAATGAATTATATTTTATTAGCTTTAAGTCTCTTATTAGTTATACTGTATGCTCCTAGCAACATAGAGGGGCACTCAAGAATACCTAAGGAAAAATACTCACTATTAAAGGGTGTATCTGTTATTATTGTATTAAGTAACTTTTTATTTCTTTCTCCTATTTTATCAAAAGCGTTTTTCATACAATCAATTACATTGATTAACAGAGGAAGGTGAATGACATGAGAATAAGACTAGCTCGTTCTGTTTCTGCAACATTGACTTTGATGGCAAACTTCTTCGTTAGCACTGCATCAGCATTTATGGTGCATCAACCAAAGCCACCCAAAGAACTGCTCAAAAATGAAAGCTGAAACTAATGCCGATATTTCCTGTTATTTACAGAAAAAGCAATTGTATCGTTTATTTGGATACAAAGGATGTTTTGCTTGTGAAGTTTGCTAGGGATGAAAATATCATTTATGCAGAAGGCAACAACCAAGTGTATTCGACCGTTGCACGACCTTATATAGATAAAATAATGGAAGTTCTTAAAAATAAAAAATAATGATCAGGAGAGCCTTTTGGCTCTCTTTTTTGTTGTGAAAATGTAAGTTTTTCAATTTGTTCAACCATTTTTCGTACGTATGAAAATAAGTGAATTTACTACATTTTACATGTTAAAATTTTACTTAGATTAAATTATACAACTCATTTTCCTGAAAAATAACATCTAATAAGATTCAAAAAAATTTAGTAGTGTTGAACTTTAAAGAAAGATAGGCCCTTTTATTATTTTGCTGGGGGTTGTGAGATGACTAAAACTAGAAAAGAGAATTTCATTTTTGCATCAAACGACGTTGTAGCAATTAAGACTATTCTAACAAGTAGAAAGCAGTTAGCAAAAACGTATAAAGAATAATTAAAAGCCATCCTGTCTTCTTAAAAAGGATGGATCGTTATTTTTTTGTTTCTGATTCAAAAGCTTTAAGAAGTTCTTTTACAAGATGTTTTTTGCTTGGGGGGAGACTACGGATACGATCGATAATATCTTTGTCTTCTTCTGATAAAGTCGGGTCATTAAGGACAGAGATAAATGGGTCTATTAAAACTCTATTGCTTGTATCTTCAGATCTTCCTAATAGATAGTCAATAGACACATTAAAAAAATCAGCGAGTTTATGGAGAGTCTCATTGTCCGGTTCGCGTCTTCCTGCTTCATGTGGCAGCATTAAACTTCGATTGGAGACTTTTTTTGATGATAAATGCGTCCAAATGACACAAAAAGCTTGAAAGAGTGAATCCAATGTCAATATCAACTAGGTAGTCCCATCCACTTCACCTCATATAGATAGATCAAGGGGTGATGACCAAATGAAATACGATATGACAATTCAAGATGGTCAAACAATTGTGAACATTGTAGCTCCACCTCCAATGACTGAGGAGGAAAAAGAGAAAGTGCTTCGGGATTATCACAATGCAGGTTGGGCAATTATCAAATCACTTCATGCCAAAGGTATTTCGGTATGATCGCCCAATCTGGGCGTGGTGTACAAGCTTACAAAAATTCCCCCAGGTGAGCAGCCCGAGGGAGATCCTGAAAGATGAACACAAACTAATAATACATGACATTTATATCCAGTAGGAGTGAGAACAAATGGCGAACGAAGGATATGCACGTCAACAGATAGGTCTTTATCTAAAACATTTTCAAATAAATAGCATGAAATCTAGTGTCAGGACACAAGTTTCCTTGGGCCCCTTTCTAATCTTCTGGAGTGCGATCAAGAAAAAGCTTAGTGACAGAAGTATACTCTCCATTTTCTACTTCATCAGCGCTCGCTTTTTCTTCAAGTGGATCATGACCGTTGATACTTGGGGCTATCGTTGGTTCATCCTTTGCAGAACGTTGTTTTGAGTCCATTATAATCACCACCCTACGATTTAATGCTTACTAAAGGATAACAGACGTTTAGTTATTTTATGTTCTAGGTTTTACTTATTTTTAAATATCTATCCAATGGGATGACATTTAACACAACACACGATGCTGAAGAAGCTTAACCCTAGCAATCGTGGCAAAAAAAAACAAGCCTTTTAAGCTTGCTAAGGATTAGACCATTTCTTGATCATCTTACCTTTAATTTTCTCGATTTCAATTGGCCCATATTCCCGACTGTCCGCACTATTCACCCGATTATCACCAAGTACAAACACACTTTCTTGAGGAATTGTAAAAGGACCAAAGTCATATGTAAATTGATTCCCATCCTGTTTTTCTTTCAGTTTGTATTCTGATAAATATGGTTCGTCTATGGGTTTTCCATTTATGTATAAAACATCTTCCTTAGACTGAACAGTATCGCCAGGGATACCAACAACTCGTTTAACATGCATCTTGTTCTTTTTAATATCATTAAAACTCTCATCAGAACCACCTTACCATAAGTTATTTCAACTAATAATAACACAAAAAGATCATTGTGATGGACGGCTATTCAGGATTTGTATATCCAATTAATACGTATCAAGGGAGGAAGCACAATGACTGAACAGCAGATCATTGAAACACTGGCAACTAAGGTGATGGGCATATGTCGAATGTGTCTAAATGCCGAGATAGTAAACAGCGAAAATGTCTGCGTTGAGTGTGTCAGGGAATTAGACTAGTTAGCTAGAGGATATATTCACATTGTGCAGCGAGATAAGGAGGGAGTATATGAGAGAGATTACACTACAATGTGCGAATTGCGGCTCTGAAGAAGCAAAGATGCCTATTGTAGAAAGAAAGAAGTTTTACGATACCCTGTCAATTCAGTGCAAATGCGGAAATTGGCTGGTTAAGGGTGGTGTCATGGGGACTCCAAGCAAAATAAAAGCTGATTTTACTTAATAGTTATTTTGCTACTAAAACATAAATCGAATCAATCAATACGAAAACTTGAAATGAGGCAACACCAAAAAACATAAAAGCCATCTTACGGTTTTTGTTCAACTCAATTGACCCTAAAGAAGCCATGATAACAGCTAAGCCCAGCATAGATAATATTCGTAAGAAAGGAGCACTGGTTATAAGGGAAGCTATTGTAATTACAATGGCAATTATTGAAATGACGTTAAACCAAAGAGGGTTCTTTTTCATTAGACTCACCAACTTATCTTTTTAGTAAATTCTAACATACAAATTGACCATGCATGTAACCAAACGGCAACGGAGGAGAGCAATGTCTTATTCTGAGCAGATAAATAAAATCGCTGGAAAACTTCCACTTGAGGTACTGGATGATTTTAATAAACGAATCGGTGATTGGTTTGCAAGTGGAGGAAAAGAGGACGATCCGTATATACAGCAACAACTAAGATTTGCAGAACGGTTTTTGTAATGGATAAATCATGAAACAACAAAATTAATCACACCTATCGTTACAAATAATGCAAATGAATAGAGAGCAGAATATAGGCAATTTCGTCCAAATTTTTTCACTGATGAATCTGTTTCTAATAAAAAAACTAACCAAAAAATAATACCCAAAGGAAAGAATAAAAAACTGAAAAAATAGAGCATGAAACGACCAAACTTATTCATTTGATTACCCACCTTTCATATTAAATATACAATATTTGGTATTGTAAATCAATTTAACAAAATATCTCGGAGTACAGAGGAGAAGGGAGGAAGCCAATGAACCAACTTCCAGGAAAGATAGTTGATATAGATGTCCTTCGAATTAATAGGAATAGTAACAAACGATGCCAATGTACTGAAAAAACCTTTGTTATCGATCCTCAGAATAGAGCAATAAATTGCGGCAGATGTGGAGCACCAGTTGATCCTTATGAAGCTATGTACTATTTGGCTACAGAACAAGAGCAACTGAGAGACCAGGTGCTGAACCTTCTGGAACAACGTAAACAGATTGTAAATTACAAACCACACATGCTGGCATTTCGGGATCTGGAACGCCAATCCAGAGGAAAAAAGATGCTTCCAACATGCCCACATTGCCACAGAGGGTTTTCTTTGAAGAATTGACGAGATGGATAAATACAGAGCTTGAAAAAGGATGGAGAAAAAGAGGCAAGGAGGAAGCCAATGAGCAGAGATATTGACGTGAAAGTGGCGGGGTCGCTTGGGATGCGAAAGAGAGGAAAAAATGATACCGTCCAAAATCCTAAATCCGGACGGTATCGGGTTAATCCTATCAGAAGAAGAAGAAACGACGGCGTCTACCGAAGAAACCGCAACAGCGACGGCGTCTACGGAAGCAATTGCAACAGCGACGGCGACGACGGCGACGACAGCAACAAGACATTTTCTCCACCTCCTCATTGTTTCATACTGTATATGTAATCGAAAATAGCTGAAAATGCTTGGACGAACCTTCATGGAAATACGTTTGTTTATACGATTATGGGTTATTTCCACACTTTCCTTTAATCAAGGCCTTGAGGTTTTATCTTTAGAAATAAATTATTTACCAACATAGCCTATCTAAAAGCTAAAGGCGTGGATATTACGCCGTATGTGGAGGGAATAGCATGAAAAAGATAACAATTGTGTTTAGACATAAAAAAGGATTCCATTCTGGGATAACCACGAGCAGGAGTTCGAATTCGAGGACGACGCTACAGAAGAAGAAATTGGAGAAGCCTTCAATGAGTGGGTATGGGAACAGATAAGAGATAAATTCACTTAGTACGAAAAGGCGAGGAGGGAGCACAATGACCGAACGGCAGATATTTAACTGGCAACTAAGGTGTGGGGTGGCATATCGACACACCGTATTGGTCTAAAAAAGGTTTGGGTAAAAAGTTCAAGACAAACTGGAGTAATGACCTCTCCCTTTGTTCATTACTCCAGCAATCCCAGTTCTTCGTATACTTTAATTGAGACGACACCGTTCTGTGTCAAATGACGGTCGCGTTGAAATTTTTTTAGGGCAGTAGTTGTATTTGAGCGAAACTTGCCATCACATTTCCCATTAAAGTATCCGGCGCTTTTCAAACGGGATTGAATCAGTTGTACATCTCCACCGACATCACCTTCGGCTAAATCTCTCGGATTATGGCTCGGATCCCCCAAAATATGCCCATGAATCGTAACTTTTGATCCGAGTGGAATCATATCGAATAATTCGACGATGTCTCTGTTGCGCATACGGATACAACCGTGGCTCAAATGTTGTCCGATAGAATATGGCCTGTTAGTGCCGTGAATGCCGTAAGTTCCCCAAGGGACGTTTAATCCTAGCCACCTTGGTCCAAAAGCTGGTCCCCAATTTTTCCCTTTGTATACAATTTTGTATTCTCCAACAGGTGTAGGGGTGGACGGATTACCAACAGCGATAGGATAAGTCTTTATTTTTTGACCATATTTCCGAACAATTAATTGGTGTTGCAGAGGGTGAACGTCAATGCAATAGATCCCTTGATCAACTACAATCGGTAGCGAAAGATCGGCATAAACAGGCTGGTAACCAATTACTTCAAACATGATCAAAATGAGAAAAATAGTTGCAATGGCTCGAAAAAGAAGCGAAATTCGATTCATCAATAATCACTACTTTATCCAATAGTTATCTGATCCACACGATATCATTTAGCATGTGTCATCTTTTAATATTTTATTTAAGCATTATGTGAAGAAATAAAAAAAGCCCCCCCCTCATCAGGAGAAACGTGTGTTCGCTAAAACTATTATACCATGAGCAGATGGTGAGGGGGAATGAATGATGAACACACATACAGGAGCTACAAAGTATTGAAGAAGAGCTAAAAAGATAATAGGAAGTAACCCAATTGATCTTACTTTCATCTAGGATCCATCTTCCAGTTATACCTTTTTTAAATTCTAAATAAGATAAATGTCAAAGAATTGCGTCTACAAACCATGGATGAACCAGACCTATCATGGCGTACAGTAGATAAAAACGGTGTTAGATGCACTTATTATGCTAAGAAGTTTGTTGATAATATCAGTACTACCGATACAAAAACTAAGCATCATAGAGTTAGGTAATATGAGCGAAAAAGAGCTACTCGATAAATCGGGTGGATTTTTTAATGTCCAGCTGGTATGCATAGAAAGATGATCAATGTGTCGAGTACCACAGCGAAAGTGACAAATCAGCTTCGAAGTTGAGGGCTTAGAAACCTATAAAGAATTATAATAGAACCCGTATCGCTGAAAGGTGGTACGGGTTAATAATTATAAAAGGGGGCGTAATCAACAATGGGGAACAGACCAATGAAAAAAATAGAAACAGTAACAAGAGTAATATTATTATTACTGATGCTATTAAATTTGCTGGTTGATGGTAACATTGTTAATTATCTTCTAGGTATATCTGCTTTATTCATTTTCAATGGAATATTTGATAGCATAAAGAAAAAGCATACTTCTAGTATGATAAATTTTGCTTTTGCAGTATTTATTCTTTATCCCACAATAAAAAGATTTTTTATGTAAAACTCTAGCACCGATTGCGGTGCTTTTTTTCATTTTTAACAAACTTAATGGAGGGATAACATGGCATCGACAACAATCACAGTTAAAGTTAATGGGATTGAGGAACTAAAGGAGCTTACAAAAGCGATAGATGATGTTACGACAGCGCTTGAGAAGCTAAATAAATGTACGAACAAAAGCAATTCCGTAACGCTATCACCTACTGTAAATATAACTACAGGACAATGTGTAGATAAAAACAAAACCAGCAAAAAAACTGAAATAAATGAAGAAATGGAAACAAAAACAGGTTGTTTGATAATCGGGTGACTTTTCTATTGGAGAGATAGCGAATAAAGAATCTGTTTAACAATTATATAATTATTTGAATAAATAATAATTTGTTGCTGTTTCATTCTGGATTTGTATACAGATAAACATTTCTAATTTATTATAAAAATGTAATTTAATTCCAAATAAAAACACGAGGTGATTTAAAGTGAAGAAACTTTTAGTATCATTATCTACTTTTGCAGTTCTTACTGGGGTTTTAACCGTTCCTGTTCCTACCTTTGCAGCTACTGAGATTAACACTGTAAAGGAAACAAACTCTCAAGTACAATTGATTAAACCCGCATTTGATGTTATCAAAGGTGGAATGGTATCGTTGTATTCACCTGGTGTAGGCTGGTATGAAGTAGATGGTCGTGGTCTTTGGGTTGCAAAACAAGGCGGACAATGGTATTTATTTGCTTCATCTGATGCTTCAAATGGAACAGTAACTGCATATGACACAAATGGAAAGTTTATTCAAACATATCAAGTTAATGTACACTAGCTTAATATTTTTGGAGAGTAGTCCGAAAGGATAATTCTAAAAGACCAAAAATTAATGAAATGACATCCCGTTTCTCACTTGTCAAAAGTGGGGCGGGATGTTTGTTTTGTGGAGAAGTAGTACCCATATGGCATTTTTTTTAAAACAAAACAAACTCAATAGGTGGTGGTGATCATGTAATGGCAAAAGGAAGAAGTCCGAACCGTAATAAAGCCTTAGATCGCCAACAGCTTTAAGACGAATTAAAATTGAATCGTGGCAAAAATTGTTTAGGCCTTACATTTGGTATAATCATTAAGTAGTTATATGATTTTGATGCCAAAGTATAATGGAATGCTCAAAAGTAAAAAATCAATATTAACTGAACTAGCAGAAAGGAAGAGAAGAAAATGATTAATAAAGTCGGTCAAATTATGATATATGTAAATAACCAAGATGAGGCATTGCAATTTTGGACAGAAAAAGTAGGGTTTAGCGTAGTTTCTGAAGAAGATAATGGCCAAGGGTTAAGATGGATTGAAATTGCTCCAACAAAGGAAGCAGAAACGAGTATCATTCTCCACAATAAGGAATTAATTGCTAAAATGCAGCCTGAATTAAATCTTAATACACCTTCGATGATGTTTTTCTCGGGAAATCTCGATAAGTTATATAAAGACTTTTCGGATAAAAAAATCACAGTCGGGGAAATTGTAAGTATGCCTTCTGGTAGAGTGTTTAACTTTGCTGATAATGAAAAAAATTACTTTGCAGTCATGGAAAAAAAGTAAATCACAAAATTAAAGAAGAAACAAACTTCAAAGTCGTTTGGATGTTGAGTGAACAATAAACACCGTCAGTTTTCGTCAAATATTTTTATAAAAATCGAGTCATCATTTATAATTGAGGAATCCATTTTGATCAATCTTGAAGAGCACCCCTAAAGTTCATTGATTAACCTTAGGGATTTTTCCAATGTCTACTTTAAGGTGTGCACTTCATAGTATCTAACGGGTGTTTTATCTTTGAGGATTCAAATTTAAGAATCAAAGAATCCTTCTTCATACAAATGATCAGATTCAGGGGATACATCTTCAATTTTAGTAAATAAACTTTCAAATTTATCCTCTGTAATTAATTGTTCGATAATGGATTTAATTGTCTCGGCTTTAATATTATCGACTATCACCATATCACTAGACCAGAAATACAGTCCATTCATATTTTCACCATGCTCTCTATTCTGTTGTCTTATACTTTCAATGTTTTTATAAGTAAAGAATGATGCAACATATCTGGTTCGATTAGGAAAGGTTACGATGACATCTGTATTTTCGTCGCAGGGATCAAACTCTCCTTCACCAATTTCTGATCTAATCCAAATATTTTTTTTCTGATGTTTCTTTAATTGATTCATCTATAGAACCCCTTTTACTAAATATTTAATTATAAATCTTTCTCAAGCGATCAATAACCGTTTGCTGATTATGCTTATCTGATTTCCCTAAAATCTCAAAAGTGTCCCCTTTCATTCTATAATATACCCTTGCTCCTTCCTCTCCTCTAAGTTCATGTACATCAACAAATAAAGGTCTTGAACCTTTATTTGGATTTAGGCCTCTAAGGTATTTTTCGACCAAGTTATTTGCTTCCCTTTGAATAATAGGGCTTTTCATAGCTTATTCTGTCTCTTTTAAGATGACTTTATCTTCATCGATTCTAGACTTTACAAAATATCTACCAATCTTCTGTCGTCCTTTTAGGACATCATTTGCAAGATCGACTACATCATCACCGTATTTTTTCATTAGGTCGTACGTTTTCTTACCGGCCTTTGCCCCTTTTCCGGCAGGGAATAAAGAAAGAATTGCGAATCCTTTCTCTACATCACTAGCTTTTGGATCAAAAATTGTTTTTACATCATCTAAAATCAAGAAGTCCAGTCCTGCTTTGCCAGCGTCTAATAAAAAATTACCAGCATCTACTAACCATCTCTTACTAGAATCAATCCAATCAGAAGCTGTATCTTTTAAATCATCCCACCATGAATTGGAACTGGCTGAAGAGGCTAGATACAATTGTTTTCCTTCTTTTGATATTTGTACACTATCATTTTGAATATTACCTTGTAAATGATCATTTTTACGTTGCTCTTGCTGATTTTTTACAGCCATTACTTCTCTTGCGCTGTTCATATTTTGCTTGTAAGAATTTGAAGCACTAGAAACTGATAACATGTTAATCCTCCCGATATTTATATAGTTAATAGCGAATATACAAATATATCCAATCATTATATCGGAAGATTTAATAGGAATATTTAGTATTAAATGAAAAATATGATTATTTAGCGAAATAGTGTATAGATAAATATATCAGAAAATATGATAGCTTCCCAAATTCTTGATCCGTTTTTAACGAAATTCTTTTTACCTGAACATGCTCAGATGTTATTTCAGCTTCATGAGGATAAGAAACTGATTGAAAAGCTGATCCTTGAAGAAGATGAACTAGCCGAGTTCTGATATTGGATATCTACTCACGTCATCTTGACTATGCTCTTATGATCAACTGGTGGAAAGCAACAAAAGGGGATAGGGGAGTAATCGAAACAGCGTGGGAATGGGTAGAAAAGTTTGATACTACTTTTAAGCAGATCAAACTAAAGAACGATGAGGATTTCTGGTGGATACCTGTAGAGGATTTGTTCAAATAATACATACCTAATTTAAATCCAGTTAGCATCGTCATAACAGTGATTAAAGTAATGGATAACATATAAGTGGCAATGAAATTACCTTGATAGATGTTCTTGGTACAGAAACAGACGAGGTAGTAGATGCTGTGCAATTAAAGTTGGAGAGTAACAAGATTTATCAACATATTCATATTCTAGATGAACGTGAGAAAGAAGTCATCATCGGTCGTTTTGGCCTAGATCAAGACAAGGAAAAAACACAGCGAGAAATTGCCCGTGAATTGGGAATTTCGCGTTCATATGTGTCGCGTATTGAGAAAAGAGCCCTGATGAAGCTATTCCATGAGTTTTATCGGACGAAACAGACGCAGGGGCGGTAGATGAATTGACAGTGGGGGAGTATAAGAAAGATACCAATCGAAGACTCCCCCGAAAATGAATAATTGTAACCTATGGTGCAGGACAAGCTTCCAGTAGCCGTACAACGTCAAGTGGAACGGGAGCAACAAAAGCAACCAACGCAGATTAATTGTAGAAGTAACCGATCATGGATGATTCTCATTTACAGGAATTGTATAAGTCATTATGACAATAGAGGAGGAGTCAAGCATGAGTAATAGTCTTCATTCAAAACAATCAAGTGGTTACAGATAGTTTGCAGGTCTTGTGAACGAAACCGGCATGGAGTGTTGTACAAAAGGGATGCTAATAACCTGACCCACAAAAAGGTAGTAGGGATTTACGGTTGGATTGGCGGCAATGATTTCATCTACGTGTGTGCTAAATCGTTGAGCTAACAGCCAGTAGTTATCACCGGGCTGGATTTCGTAAGGAAATTTTTCTGACGGGCTTGGATACATATCTACTACTCCCTTCAAAAGGAACCAAATTTACTTACATATATTCTTTACTTTCACAATAGATACTCGCCTAAACAGTATATGTAAGTAACTGTATAGTGATATGGGCCTCTACCTATTTAATAAATTGTGGAGAAGATGGAGCCACGTAAAAAAAGGAGAAAGCACAATGACCGAACAGCCGATTATTGAAACGCTCATGGGGAAATGTTGCTATAAAAATTATGAGAATGAAGCTACTACAAACGGTATTGTTTTTATGAGGAATCCAGAGGGCGGTAAGAATATTCCTGCACCTGTTCAAGCGTGCGATAAACATAAAAAAGAGTCTAGCTTCTTCGAAAGCTAATTTGTTAAACAGGAGGGAAAATTCATGAAAATAAAGGCTATTAAGCGAAACTAATTATACTCATGAGTGTCTCCTTTCTTATCAATAACTACTGAGCCATCTTCTTGGAGCTCAGCAAAAAACACATCATGTAATGAGTTAATACCTTGCTTGTCTAACTCTTGAAGGAGCCATTGCTTATTGAGGTTAAATTCTTTTAAATTCTTCTCCACAATATGACCATCTACGATTAATTCTGAAGGGAATATGGATACCTCAGCTTTATTTATCTTCAAGTCATCCCTCGTTACACTAGTAGCACTTTTTGTTTTCATTACACTCAGTCGACCGTTAGGCTCAAAAATGGCATATGCAACATCTTTGATCGAAAATACATGTTCTTCCCGCAACAACATGCTCAGGTCATCCATGTTCATTCGACACCGAGCTAAAGCATCTGCCATAATTTTTCCTTTTTTAATAAGTATTGTGGGTTGACCATCAAGTATAACTCTCGTTTTATTGGATTTTAGACTTATATACTCAACAAGAACAGTTAGTAAAGACCACAAGATGAGTGCAACCATGGCTTCGATTAAGTTAATATGTTTGTCGACTACAGAAGATGCTGCTATTGATCCAATCGTAATTCCAGTAACGTAATTAAAGAAAGTAAGATGGCTAAGTTGCTTTTTACCTAGAATTCTCGTTAACAGTAATAGAGCCACAAAGCTACAGAATGTTCTACTAGCTATGTCAAGTAAAGCAACATTGTTTACCATAAAAATTCCTCCGAATGGATGTTTACTCTTAGATTTACCATTTTGCTTAAAAGTTATCTATGTAGTTATAGAAAAGACATTACCGCAAGAATTAAGGAGGAAGCCAATGAGCAGAGAGATTGACGCCAAAGTGGCGGAGTGCTTGGGAAACGAGAGAGAAAAAATGATACCGTCCGAATGTAGCATTTTGGACGGTATCGGGTTAATCGATTTTATCAGACTACGAGTATCGGAACTAGGTAGCCTAGGTGCTTTTTTCTTCTCAATAGTTAGGGTCAGTCTATAAAATCTACTGGTTTTGTCATCGTGAAACACGTACTTTATTCATAAATATTCTCAGTGTACACGACGACAGTATTTTTTGCACCAGAACCGATTTATGGATATGCTAAAAAAATAAAGGATAATATAAAATGTGGAGGAACTATGAAAACTTTCTTAAAGCGTCTATCTCAACGTAGAGGTCAATTAAGTCAATTAGAGAAACAGGTATTAGATTATATTTTAATAAACCCGAATCATGTAGTTCAGTGCAATGTAAATGATCTTGCAAAAGAATTGTTTGTATCTACTGCAACGATCAGTAGAACTTGTAAGCAGTTAGGCTACGATGGATTCCAAAATTTAAAATTCACGTTAAGTAAATATGCTGATCAAGATCAAGAACAAGATGATGAAAATATTATTTCTTCAAATACGCTATTGATTCATATAGATCGAGTGAAGAAAGAAATGGAGCAAACATTACAATATATTAATGAAAAAAAAATTCAAAAGGCTGCAGCATATATTAAAGACAGTAATTATGTTGAGTTTTTTGGGGTTGGGGCATCACTTCCAACTTGTGTGGAAGCGGCTAGAAAACTTACCTTTTCTGGGAAAATATGTAGTGCACGTGAAGATTGGGATGAATTAAGGTGTGTGGCCAATAGTTTATCTGAAAATGATTTAGCCATTTTAGTATCATATAGTGGAGAAACATTACATATACTAGAATTTGCGAATATATTAAGAGAGAGAAACGTAAAGACAATTGCAGTCATTGGCAACCGAAATAGTCGTTTACAACAAGAGGTTGATATAACTTTTCATGCACATATTACAAACGGGTATTATGGTGAGGTAGATATGAGTTCTAGATTTTCATTAAGCATTATATTGGATTTCATTCTCCTGACATATATGAATCAATACTACTAATAGGTTTTTAGTATATGTTAGAACCTTTTTATATGGGAGGATAAGGGAACGAGACTTTGAACCTTAATAAAGAAGAACCCAAACTGGCTTCAAATCGCCTTTTTGATGAAGTGAGTTTGTTGAGAAGAAGGAGATGCTAAAATTGCAATTATGCTTTTGTATGTAAGCGCGTTACAAAAAAAGTAAGTGTGTACAATAAGCATGAAAGCGATTGCAAGGTGTTGCTAATAATACTATGCTATACCCGTAAGTTTATAGAAGACTTACAAGAGCAGTTTACTCGCAACATCATGATGGAAAAATCACCACTTTCTGGATTCCCTATTAGTGAAGGTGGTGTGTGCGGAGCTGATTTATTCGAAGTCCCTCCCCTTTCCATAAGAAAAAGGAGAGTCCAGTATGAAAAAAACAGGCATGAAGTCAAATTTTTGGGAGTTCTTTCAAGGTTTAGGGAAAACGTTTATGCTACCTGTAGCACTTTTAGCATTCATGGGATTAATGCTAGGGATTGGCAGTGCGTTTACAAGCCCTACAACGATTAATACCATCCCGTTTTTAGGAAACCCTATTTTACAAATTCTATTTAGTTTTATGTCTACAATTGGTGGTTTTGCATTCACCTATTTACCAGTATTATTCGCCATGGCCATTCCATTAGGACTGGTAAGGTATGAAAAAGGTGTGGCTGCTTTTTCAGGGTTTACCGGCTATGTGATCATGCATTTATCTATTAATTTCTATTTGACGGAAACTAATCAACTTGTTTCAGCCGAAAAATTACGTGAGGCTGGACAAGGAATGGTTATGGGAATTCAAACCTTAGAAATGGGAGTCCTCGGCGGTATTATTGTTGGGATTATCGTTTATCTATTACACAATAAGTTTTACGATATTCAGTTACCAGACGCATTTGCCTTCTTTGGAGGAGCACGCTTTGTGCCAATTATTACTTCTTTGACATTAGCGATTGTTGGGATTTTACTTCCAATCATTTGGCCATTATTTGCATTGGGGATTGCAGGAGTAGGGTTGTTAATTCAAAAATCGGGGGCATTTGGTCCATTCTTATTCGGTGCTGGAGAGCGATTGTTGCTTCCGTTTGGATTACACCATATTCTTGTTGCGATGATTCGTTTTACAGAAGCAGGTGGTACGCAAATTGTTGATGGCCAAACAATTTCCGGTGCATTAAATATTTTCTACGCTCAGTTAAAAAGTGGAGAGACAATTAGTCCTTCAGTTACAGCCTTTTTATCCCAAGGTAAAATGCCATCATTTATGTTTGGATTACCAGCAGTTACATTAGCGATCTATCATACTGCTCGACCTGAGAATCGTAAAAAAATTAAAGGACTATTAATTTCTGGTGTTCTTGCTGCTTTTGTAACAGGAATTACAGAACCCATTGAATTTTTATTCTTATTCGTTTCACCAGTGTTATACGGAATTCATGTACTCATGACAGGATTAGGATTTATGGTTATGTCTTTACTTGGAGTAGTTATTGGTAACACAGATGGCGGTGTATTAGACTTTTTAATCTTTGGGGTATTACAGGGCACCTATACTAAATGGTATTTAGTACTCGCTGTAGGGATAGTGTGGTTTGCTATTTATTACACAGTATTCCGATATATAATTAAAAAATTTAATTTGAAAACGCCAGGACGTGAAGAAATAACCAAAGATATTGGTGAAGAAGTAATGACTAATAAGAAAAAAGGGAAATATGATGAGGAAAGAATTTTAAGTGCGTTAGGCGGAAAAGAAAATATTGAGTCATTAGATAACTGTATTACTCGTTTACGTCTTGTCGTGAAAGATATGAGTAAAGTAAATCAACCCGTCTTAAAAGAGTGTGGTGCACTTGGTGTTGTTGTACTTGATAAACATAATGTACAGGTTATTATTGGAATGCAAGTAGCTTCCGTTAAAGCTCAATTGGACAAATTAGTATAAAGATGAGGTTGGATTAAAATGAAACATTCATTTGATGAAGTAATAAATAGATTAGGTACCCATTGTACTCAATGGGACTATATTGAAGATCGATTTGGAGAAAAGGACCTTTTGCCATTCTCTATATCAGATACAGATTTTCTATGCCCGCCCGAAATACTTGAGGCATTAAGAAAGCGTATAGAGCACGGGATTTTTGGTTATACGAGATGGAATCATCAGGAGTTTAAAGATGCAATTCAACAATGGTACCAAAAGAGATTTTCTACATTAGTTAATGAGGATTGGATTCTATATAGTCCTACTGTTATTTATACGATTTCAAAGCTAATTGAACACATAACAGAAGAAGGAGATCATGTCGTTGTACAAACTCCTGCCTATGATGCTTTCTTTAAATTAGTAGAAGATAATAAGCGGGTTTTCTCTGGGAACAAGCTACTTTATGAAAATAACACGTACTCCATTGATTTTCAGGATCTAGAGAAAAAGCTTGCTCATCCTCATGCTAAAGTTTTTCTATTATGTAGTCCTCATAATCCGACTGGACGTGTATGGACTAAAAAAGAATTGAAAAAAATGATTGCTCTTTGTAAAAAACATCAGGTATATGTGATTTCCGATGAAATCCATATGGATATTGTAAGGAAGCCTAATGTGCATATTCCTATCGTTGAAGTTGCAGAAGATCTAGATCATGTGTGTATTTGTACATCAGCAAGTAAAACATTCAATACACCTGGATTAGGAGGATCCTATGCAATTATTCCTAATCAAGAATTAAAGGAGAGTTTTCTCGTTACCTTGAAGAATAAAGATGGACTTTCTTCAACGAGTACTCTAGGTGCAATTGGATTAATGACTGCTTATCTTAAAGGTGGTCAATGGGTGGATGACTTAAACGTTTATATTGAAAATAATATGGAATTAGTAAAGGGATTTCTTAACAAGCATATCCCATCTGCCCATTTAGAAATCCCTGAATCCACCTATTTAGCCTGGATTGATGTATCTAATCTTCCATATACTGATGAACAACTACAAAATGCACTGATTCATCATGGTAAAGTAGCTATAATGCCAGGGGAAATGTACGGAAAGGATGGAAAAGGCTTCTTACGCATGAATGTAGGCTGCCCATCTTCAAAAATAATAGATGGATTACAACGATTTAAAAGTGCCATAGATTATCTTGAAAATAAATATAAATAATTAAGTGGTTCCCTAAATTAGAGGAGAATGAATCGTGTTAACAACAACTAGCGATTAAAAAACAGAATAGATCCCATAGGGATAGTCTTGCCCTCTGACGGAACATTGATATTATCCCCTTAACGGATAGTCGAAAAAAGGGGATAATAATTTTTTTAGTGCTTATTCAAAAACTCGATTGTTTTCCCTAACGTCTTTTCAGCATGTGATGAGGTAAAATCAAACTGATACTCATGGCCTAATTCAGACTTGGTTCCATCAAATAACACACTCTCCACTTCCACGTTATTTTTTTTAAGAACCTCTATAAGATCTGTTGAGTGTGGCGCCAAAGGATCAGCATCTCCAACGGTCAAAAAGACAGGTGGGAAATCAGATGTTACCTGTTTGACTATAGACATCTCATCTAGCTTGGGTATGGATGAGAAATCTTTTACCCCTGTGTAGGACCATACTAGAGTTTGCAATAAAATCTTTGATAATGCTGAGGATTGAGAGTCATAGACTTTGTTGACGATTCTATCCATGTTATAAACCCCACAAAACAAAATAACTCCTTTTACTTGTTTCTTATTTATATAAGGGTTAATATCCATTGCCTTTGCTAATTTTTTATTAGAAATAACGGCGACAGTTTGACTGGCCATTTGAGCACCCGCTGAATCGCCACCAATGAACAATCGATTAATATCGCCTCCATATTGAGCGATATTATCCTGCAAGTATTTCAGAGCTTGATTAGCTTGAATTATTGGACCAGGGTATTTTTGAGCTGGCGCGATCGCATAGTTAATATTTGCTACTACATATCCTGCTTGGGCTAGTGACATACCGTACTCTTGCGTTTGTTCCTTACTACCTGATACAAATCCACCTCCATGAATCCACATAATAACAGGAAGATTCTTATCAATGTTTTTCGGATAATAAATATCTAAAAGGCTATTGTCAATTTCTCTACCGTAAACAATATCTTTTTTAACAACAACTTGTTGTTTAGTTGTTTCAATGTCTTTAGGCGAAGCAAAAGGCTTAGCTTCGAATAGTTGCTTAATTATAAATGCGTTCATTGCAGGAGTAAACTGATAAATGATAACAAACAATATAGGAGCGGAGATAATAGAGATAATCGGAATCATCCATCTTTTTTTTAGATAAAACTTTTTCCTTGTTGTCAATTGCGTGTCACCCTTTCTTTGTTAGTTATTATCTTCCACGCAACTGCCAAACATGTATTGCCTTTGGGAACAGGGATACAATAAAACCTCTTACTAATTTAGATCAGGGGTTTTGGCATTTCTAAAAATTCATTTTGTTTTACCTTCGGCGACTTAGTCCGTATGTTTTTTAGCTACTCTTCGTTCAGAAATTGTTTATCAGGGGAAAAGTCCCTGGCATGAACGGATGCGAAGTCTGCTACATAGAACGATTTCTCATCTCGATTCCATCCAATGATCTGAATGTTAGCTGAGGAATGCAAGTACATGCTCAGTTCATGCGATCCATTGGTTCCACCAAAAGGATAAGTATAGGCGGGAATGTTCTTGTAAAATCGAATCATGGAATAGACAGTGTTGATTAAATGAATGATGTAAAACTGCTGCAAATCGGTCATTGATTTTCATTTTCAAACTCGATAAGTCCTGGAGGTACAGATGAGCACTTGAGGATTTACGCCCTTCCTATCCGTTTTCACAAAAGCGAGATACAGCTCATCTGGTGAGATGAGCCTATTTACTTGTTTTCTCAAGTACATATAAATCTTCTTCAAGATTTGAAAGCTTATCTAAAACAAGCTTCCTTGCATCTCCTATTGCTTGATTATAGACGTATGGCCCAAGTTCTTTTATCATCTGGTCAATTAACCGCTCTGCTTGGAAACGTCCGATTTTTTCCATGTCTTCTTCTTCAAAAAAACGCTGAATATTTTCTACAATCATTTCTTTTTTCTCATTTGGTATTTTAACAAAGCTCATCTTATCCTCCTATTGCTTAAACGTTTTTTTCCGTCGTTCAATTAATCAGTTTAGGAACTTGTAGCATTTAAACCTTCCTTTGAACCTTAGAACAAATGAATAGAAAAGTTCAAGTATTGAAACTTTTTTTGTTGATGGTTTGCTTAAATAGTAAGAGAATATAAAGGACGTGAAAATATGATTATTAACCTTAATGTGAATAATGAAGAAATAGCTAGAAAGATTCTTAATGTACAAATTCCTGCATATGAAATAGAGGCTAAGATCATTAATTTTTATGGAATTCCACAGTTAAAAGATACAGTGGAAACCATTAGTAAATCTAATGAAATCTTTTTAGGATATATGATTGAGGAAGACTTGGCGGGTGTTATTTCTTACACAGAGAATCAAGATCACATAGATATTTGCCGACTAGTTGTTCACCCAAATCATTTCCGAAAAGGCATAGGCAAAAGTTTGGTTGGGTATTTAGTCCAGAATATAGTCAAAGGAAATAAAGCAACTGTTAGTACTGGTGCTAAGAATCTTCCAGCGAAAAAACTATATAATATGTTTGGATTTGTGGAAGTGAAAGATATTGAGGTTGCCCCTAATGTTTTTATCACATTATTAGAAAATTAGAATAATAGACATATCATTCTTTATGCATAAAATAGTACAACTTGCTAAGGGATTTGGAATCAAAGCCGATGATGCCATCATTAAAAACAGCAGTACGCCTCCAGAATTCTTTGGCAATCATACAGCTGAATATGTGGCAAAGGTTGATAATAGCGAATACGAAGTTTTAATCAGAGAAAATGAGCTTGTCTCTTTTGGCTTCAGTAAGCCAGATGGAATTAAGAAAAAAATAATGAGTTATGTAGATGGAAAATGGCCCATAGCAAAGGCTCAGAAAAGTGCTCTTGCTTTTTTAGAGAGCCCTATTTGGAAAAAGAGACACGTGAAGTATCAATAATTATTAAAGAAAAAGACTCCAGATACTTCGTTTATGTTGAAACTATGCATGAAGGATTGACTATCTCTGATAAGATTACACTATAGTAGTAGATAAACATACAGGTGAAATCGTTGCTTACGAGAAACAATTCCGTGATTTATCAAAACCACTCCCTGACGCAAAAGACAAGCAAGTGGTGGATGCAGCCCAACGTGAATATTTACGCGAGCAAAACATGCAGTTGGCTTATACTTATCCCTATAAAGATGGTAAACTGTAACCTACGCCAGTTATCGTATATAGCACACGAGGTTATGCCTACTCTTAATCCTGAGGGTAGGTAGCGAACTATGTTGTAACAAGAGATGGAGATAAACTACATACTTTTTTGATTTCCAGAACGTCGATTAGATAAATAAATCCTTCTGACGGAATCAACCGTTGGAGGAGTATTTTTGGAGGACGGTTCTAACATCAGGCAAAAAGTGATAGAACTCATTTTAAGTTTATTGAAATCGTGTTATAGTTTATTTATTCAGTTATTTATCCAACAAAAGGAAGTGGACAGAATGCCTGTTGAAACATTCAAAGCAACTTCACATTTGCAGAATGGAATGGTCGTCAAGGCGCGTTCCAGAAATTTCGAGTTGACGATTGACGAACCCAAGAAATTGGGTGGAACAGATACCGGAATGAATCCTGTTGAAGTAGTACTTTCCGCATTAGGCGCATGCCAATCTATCGTTGCTAGAGCTTATGCCAATAAGTTTAATGTACGTCTCGACGATTTTTGGGTGGAAGTTGAAGGTGATCTCGATACGGATGGCTTCATGAACAAATCTGATGTCCGCCGCGGGTATTCCGAGATCCGATACACATTTCACATCAAAACCGACGCGCCCAAAGAACGAGTTGAGTCATTCGTGCAATTTTTGGAGCAGACCTGCCCAGTTGGAGACACGATCGCTAATCCTGTCAATCTCAAGTTAAACGGAATTATTATCGAAAACTAATTCAAATTATTGAAATGATGCTAACGATTGTACTATTGCACCCTCATCTGGGTGCTTTCTTTTTAAGAACAACTCAAATAATAGTCAAGTGCCTGACGATTAAAAGTCGCAAGTAACGACAAAGCTGGGAGAAGGATGCATACAAGAAGAGCAAAGCCACCACATGAAAACAGAAACGTCATAATGGGTTAAGTGAGTAACTATAACCTTAAAAAATAGAAAATCCCCCTCAAAATAGTAGGTGTTAATCACTTAAATAATGGTTTAACACGTTCTATTGAAAGGGAGAAAATAACAAACCCTTGAGATTTTTCTAATCAGCCAATCCAGGCTAAAAGTCTTTATTGGCTAAAATAAGCTTTTATTGCTTGATAAAGCATTTGAATCGTTATAGCCAACAATATCACATGAGGCTAATATAAGTAAGCAGATAATAATATCTAACATAGTTAATCCTAATCCTTCGTATGGTGTAATTTTATTTTTTAGTAGGTCATACGCATCTTCAAGAGCTTCTTTTGCTGCATTAGAGGCATTGTAGAGTTTGAGCGCGTTATAACAATATAAAACTTTTTATCATTTGTTATCTTAATCTCGGTAACTTTTCGGTCAGTAGTATTTTCATTTTCATCATTATAGTATTTATTTTCTGTCACTGTAATCAATCTTACAGAAAAAATCCAAATTATGGTCTAATAATAGACTACTTTTAGATTTTTTTCTATACTTTTCCATAAATTTGTCGAATTTTATTTATCTGAGTCAATTATCTGTTTCATATTCGATTATTTTTTGAGTTGCATACTCGACATGTGAAATCAATGAGAAAATTACAGTTTTATTTACTTTCATGTAGTGGTTAGAAAAAAAATAGTATATAATTTCTTTCAATTATATACTTCGATAAGGAGTGTGGTTACTTATGAATTTTTACACCGAACCTCCTAAAAGATGCTCAGTTTGTAGAAACCAAAAGTTTCACAAAACCGAAACCCGCATACAGGTATTCGATGATATTGTAGACGGAGAACCAAGAAAGGTAGAGGTAAAACGTCAAAGGTATAGATGTCCGAATTGTCTGACTAAGGTATGGGACAAGGTTCATGGGGCATGTTCATATCGAAGGAAAACATATACTTTTATGGAAAGGGAGCAAAGTATTCGATCATTAAATGAAAGAAATAACTATTAGATAAAATAAGGTTATAATTTACATATTGCCGATAAAAAAACATGAAGCGACTCAGATTCATACCTTTGCAGGAGAAGTGAAAATGAACAATTCAAGAAAGTGTCAGTTCTAACCTGACACTTTTTCCTTTTTTACTATTCATCAAACCTATGTTCTTAATAGCTGACACAATGATAAAATGCATCCTATGAAATACGATTTGGTTAACTTTAGGAAGATGGTCTAAACATCTATTCTAAGGGTTTGATTGCAATATAAAGGAATTTTTTCACTCTTACACTCTGCGAATATTGACCGGTGTCCCGATTGAAACGAGTTTTGCAAGAGTCTCTACGTCATGATTATACATACGGATACAACCGTGTGACACATATTTACCAATGGAGGTAGGGTTGTTGGTACCATGGATTCCATAGTGAGGTTTGCTGAGGCCCATCCAGTATGTACCAAACGCACTCAAAGGTCCACCTGGGTATGAATTCGGGTAAGGTACTTTACTTACAATGGTAAAATCGCCGTACGGTGTTGAGGTGGCTATTTTGCCCAAAGCCACGGGAAATGAGCGGACAAGTTGGCTCCCATCAAATAAATATAGCTTTAGCTTAGATATTGAAATGCGGATGTGGTAGGACGGAATGTCATTCACCCCCTAATCAAGCCTCATACATCTTATGCGTGAGTAATGAAAGCGTAACAATAGCTGTGTTCTTTTAATAGGTCCTGAGATAATACTCATGCTTTTATTTTTCAATAGGTGCTTTTTTGATAATCAGCAATGATCTTGATAGACATATCAGGTGATATGAAATGGTAGGGACAAGAAGGCGGTCAATTATCGCCTCCTGCTAAAATGAATGAAGTAAGAGAAAAAATGTGAGTACTATCATACAATAATAAGAGATTACAAAATAATCAAAAAAAACTAAAAAAGAAAAGGAAGAGAAAAATGGGATACTATCTGTTTTTCTTTATGACACAGAATTTGTCTCCTTCTTATCTAACTGCGTTACATAAGCATCTCTACCTGCTCCTAGACCCACAAGTAGCTGTATCAATATAACTATGACAACCCCAATAAGAGGAAGATTCCAGCCATTTGTGACATCATGTAAAAATCCAAACAAAATAGGTCCGCAAGCCGCCAGGGCATAACCAATCGATTGGGCCATACCGGATAACTCTGCTGATACCATAACATTGGGTGCGCGCAAGGCGAACATGGTGAGAGCTAGACTGATACTGCCCCCTTGGCCTAATCCAATAAAGATAATCCATAAAAGCAACAACGAATTACTTCCAATGAAGAGTCCAGTAAACCCAATCATGCCAAATAACGACATAAGAACGGCAAGTCCACGTTGATTTTTACTGCGACCAGCGATCATAGGAACAATAAAGCTAACCGGTAAACTAACAAATTGCATCAAAGACAAAATCCAACCTGCTGATTCCGCACTATAACCACGATCAAATAAGATGGCTGGTAACCAAGAAATGCTTACATAAAACGCTAACGATTGCAAACCCATGAACAGAGTAACTTGCCATGCAAGCGGGCAACACCATATGCTTTTGCTAGTAGTCTTGTTAGTTGAGTAGCCTTTTGGAATGTGACGTGATTGTAGCTGAGGAATCCAGATCAATGCAGCAACAATGCTTAGAGCGGCAACACTCAATAGAGAACCTCTCCATCCTATTTGTAAGCCGTGTGCAATCGGTACACTAAGTCCAGATGCCAGTGCTGCAAAAATACTCATTGATAGAGAATAGGCCCCGGTCATAATTCCTAGGTTATGAGGAAAATCGCGTTTGATCAGGCTAGGTAGCAATACATTCCCAACTGCAATTGCTAAGCCAATCAATGCTGTACCAACAAATAACAAAATGGTTGAAGGCAGAGAACGTAATAAAATTCCCAGGGTGAGCACAAGTAAGCCCACAAATAATGTTTTTTCCATACCAAAACGACGTGCTAGTTTTGGTGTAACAGGGGACAAGACTGCAAAAGCAATCAAAGGTAGGGTTGTCAACATACCAGCAACTGTGCCAGTAAGACCAGTATTATCGCGGATGTCGCCAATGAGTGGTCCTACTGAGGTGATTGCAGCACGAAGGTTGGCAGCAATTAAAATGATCCCTAGCACGGTAAGGATCGTGCGTATTTGGAATGTCCGTGGACGGTTATTACTCAGTTGATGTTGCGGAGTATTCAATTTTCTCTTCTCCTCCCCAAGCATCTTGAAGGACTTGCTGTAGTGTGTTCATGTAAGAGCAAGCGATTGTTTCCGCGGCGCCTGCATCTTGTTGCCTGATCGCTTCTACTAAATCAGTATGACTGACAGGAGAGCTAGAGAGTGTTGTATGGTCAATGACGCTAGCAACAGCATGCGTTAGTGCATCCGTCATACTATCATACAACTCCTGCAAAAGAGTATTATGTGTTGATGCGACAATGGCTTTGTGCAACTTTACGTCTGCTTCTATGTAAAGGGCTACATCACCACGTTCTCTGGCATCATGTTCTTCTGATAAATAACGTTGTAGAGTTGCGATATCTTCTTCTGTCCGATTGTGGGCAGCCAAGCGGGCAGCTTGACGTTCTAACGCATAACGAACTTCCATTGTCTCGCGTAGTTCCGTTTTTTCTAAGCGACGGGTCAACACAGCACCTAATTCGCTGGTGCGGCATACATAAGTGCCATCTCCTTGGCGAACGTCCAACAATCCGCTGTGTACAAGAGCCCGAATGGCTTCCCGGACAGTGTTGCGACTAACGCTTAACTGTTTGACCAGCTCGGGCTCTGGTGGGATTTTTTGTCCTAATGGCCATTGATTTGATTCAATCAGTTGTTCAAATTGAAGGACTACTTGTTGAACCAACGTGAGGCGAGTAGGTTGATTTAATTTCATAGCGTGTGTTACCTCCTTACCTAAATCAATATACATCGGAAACATAGGATGATTGGAATAATGTAGATCATAGCATAGATTGTAATGCTCCTCAATGAGAAAAATTCTCATAACTGTATTCACTCACCCAAGATTATATAAGGACAAGTAAATGCTTCCTAAATGGATAAAATAATTGATGCAAAAATACTGAACAAAAAAAATAAAAAAATTTTTATTTCACCCTTGCTAAATAATTTTACATCAGGTATAATAAATTTTGTTGAGAGGTTGTTACCAACATTTACTACACGGAGGGATACCGAAGTGGTCATAACGGGGCGGTCTTGAAAACCGTTAGGCGGCAACGTCACGGGGGTTCGAATCCCTCTCCCTCCGCCATACTTTACAGAAAATCCGATGAAGAAATTCATTGGATTTTTTTGTGCATTCTTTTTGTTTAACCATAGCATGCCATTATCAATGTGAAAACCACCGTTCTTATTGCTTGGACGGTGGTTTTCAGATACATAAAAATGGGGGGGATTTTTGGATAAGGCGTGGAGTGTCCTACTGCTTGATCTGGCGATAGTAAAAGTATGATATGAAAAATGTTATGACTACTGTTCCTAATAGAATGACTAAAAGTGCCCAGACTTGAAGGAAAGAGGGTAAGAAGCTACATACGATTATGAGAATGCCTCCCAGAACAAATAGTCTGCCACCTACAAAGTGCGTTTTACGCCAGACTTCATCACTAGCTAACGTCCATGGAGTCCTAATTCCCACAAAATATGATGGCTTCATACGCGGCATCACATTTCCAATGAAGACAAACAATAACCCTACCAACATGTTAATAATCAAGCCGATGTCCAAATTGTAGCCAAGTCCATTTAAGATGACAATGCAGTGTATGACGAGCATAAATACAATGACTACATATCGAGTCATTAGGTACGTACTCTTTGCTTTAGTGTAGGTATCCTGACGTGGATCAAATTTTGGCAGAACATTCATCATGACATAGAGTAGGAGCATTAATAGCGGCCCGAAGCTAACGGCATACCATTTGGAATTATAGCCGTCCACTTCACCACTCGCGTTCCAATGCAGGGCTACTTCGGCGGGCAGATAAGGAAGACTACAGATGCTAATTAGAACGGTGATGCTAAAAATTAATAAGAAAAACCAATGTTTTTTCATTTTAATGCTCCTCCTCTGAAAAACGTAACATCCATTTCATTACATCTTGAAAAACGGTTGTATGAAGCGAGTACATGATGTGTTGACCCATTCGTTCATCCCGCACCAAGTCAGCTTGTTTTAGTAGATTGAGATGGTGGGAGATGCTCGGCTTTGTCATTTTAAAATGATCAGCAATTTCTCCGGCTGTCAGGTCTTTTTCACGTAGAAGATCAAGAATTTGGCGCCTGGTTGGGTCAGTTAAGGCTTTAAAAGTAATGTTTAATCCCATTCCTGATGCTGACATCCCTTCTATAATTCGATATTTAGATAATCATCTAATTATTAAAAGTATATCATCAGAAGGCTGATTAGAAAAGTCTTTTGAGAAAAAAACGATGACATAAGGCAACTATATAATAAATAGAAGATAGGATGGGTGCTACTTACTCGTACGCAAATAACAAAACGCTCCCTAGCTGTATGGTAGGGAGCGTTTCATTTGACATATGCTGTTACTATCATGTTGTGGGATCACCTGCCGTATCTATTGCAAAGAAGATAGCTTCTTATACTGCTCGAACGTGATAAAAAGAGAACATAATTTTGGTCGCAAGGGCTTTTGATTTTTCAATAGCCAATTCTTTTGCTTTGCGAGCGGCGTCCAACATGCTGTTCGCTTCTACTCGTTCTTCCCATCTGTTCGTTTTTGTTTCGAACAAAAATGTGTACGTCCTCATTACTTTTTCAACTCCTATTTATATTCTTACTTGTTTATACGATGTAGCAACAAATAAGTTTCAAAAAGTTTGTAAATACAAGAGATTTTCTACTTATATTATGATCCAAATTAAGGAAAAAGATAGGGTTTAAATGTTACTTATTTTTGAACATTTAGAAAAATGGCCGTGAATGGTAAAAGAGAGCCCCGCAAATGTGACAATAAAAACAGCAATGAGCTATTCTATTCTAAAAAAAGAAAAAGGATACCGTTTACGGCTTGTTTTTTTTCAAAAAAAGGCAGAAAAGATAATCGAACCTGACCATCAGCCGTTTCCCTTCACGTTCATTGAAATAAGATAAAGGAGGAGGTGAAATCAATGAGTCACAAACTTATTGTTGACCCGCGGGTCTTTCCTCCGACTTCGCAGCCGTTTTGTAAAAGCTTTAGTGATTGGACGATAGAATGGTGGCAATGGGCTTTTTCTATCCCAAAAGCTATTCATCCATTATTGGACCTAACTGGAGACTATTCAGAAGTGCATCAAATGAAACAACACGAAAGACCCGTGTGGTTTTTGGCTGGAAGTTACAGTGGACGCCCTGCGGTTCGTACATGCACGATTCCTCATACAAAGCCGATTTTTTTCCCTGTATGTAGTGCAGTGAGCAATGACATTCTTTTACCCAAAATATCAGGAATGCCTTTAGATTTATCTGGAGCGGCAAAATATCTAGCAGATCATATTGTGGAAGCAAGTGTAATCCTGGATGGATATCCGATCAAAACAGAAGTATATCGTGTATCTTCGCCAAATTTCCCCATCCAGCTTCCCTACGACAATCTCCTTGATGTAGAGGTTCCTGTCGGTACATGTAGATATGGTAATGCAGCTACCGATGGATTTTGGCTTATGCTACAACCATTAGGAATTGGATTCCATCAATTACGACTGAGCGGAAAAATGGTGCTTCCTGGTACACCTGAACCGTATGTAACAGAAGTAACGTACGAATTGCTGGTTGAATAGGGAAAATAATCACAGTCAAAATGGGTGAGCAAGTGACCCATTTTTGTTTTACATAAAAGAGAGTATAAAGTATCAGGGATGAGCTAAACTGTCGTGGAAGTTTCATTGGCTCGAATATCATGTGCTATACTAGCGAAAAGTACACTGGTAATGATGAATTCTAAGCTTACTTGAGATAGCCACTCATTACGGAAAAGGGGTTGAGCTAATGAAAATACGCTCCATTGAACCTACACCAAGTCCCAATACGATGAAGCTAACGTTAGATGAACAGCTTCCGAATGGTGTTCAACATAATTTTACACAAAAGAAAAAGGAACAGGCGCCACAATACATCCAAAAGCTATTAGGAATTGAAGGAGTTAAAGGTGTTTATCAGGTTGTAGATTTTATTGCGCTGGAACGTCTGTCAAATGCAGCTTGGCAACCGATTTTAGCAGAAGCTAAGGATATATTAGGCGCAGAAGAAATGAGCGACAGCGATTGGGCTAACCATCAGGGAGAGGCACCTGCTTTTGGAGAATTACAAGTATATGTGCAAATGTTTCGACACATTCCCATGCAGGTAAAAATGATTGCAAATGGGGAAGAAAACCGCACGGGTCTACCTGAACGCTTTGCAAGAATGGCAATGCAAGCAGGAGTGACTTCACCTAACTTGATTACGGAGCGCCAGTGGGTAGAACAGGGCGCGCGTTATGGAAATGCGAAAGAAGTTGGTGAGGAAGTGGCACAGGAGCTGGATGCTGCTTACGATGATGAACGATTACAGGAGCTAGTACAAATAGCATTAGCTCAAGGCGGACAGCAGGAGCTACCAAAACGGCAAGCACCACAAAGAGTGACAATAGAAATGCTGAATGATTCTGATTGGCGTAAACGCTATGCCGTTTTAGAGCGGATGGAACCAACGGAAGAGGACCTTTCTCTAATGAAAAAAGCGTTGGAGGACGAAAAAGCTTCTATTCGTCGTCTAGCTGTTGTTTATTTAGGAATGATTGGTACCTACGAGGTTCTCCCTTTATTGTATCTAGCTTTGCGGGATGCGTCGGCTTCGGTCAGGAGAACAGCTGGCGATACCTTATCTGACCTAGGAAATCCTCTAGCGATACCAGCCATGATAGAAGCTTTGGGAGATCCGAATAAGTTGGTCCGTTGGCGGGCTGCCCGTTTCTTATATGAGGTTGGAGATGAGTCAGCTCTGCCAGCCCTGCAACAAGCTGAAGAGGATAGCGAGTTCGAAATTAGTTTGCAAATTAAATTGGCCATTGAACGAATTGAGGGTGGGGAAGAGGCTAGCGGTACGGTGTGGCAACAGATGACCAATCGTTCAAGAGAGTAGAGGAGGAAGGCATATGGGCAAAAAGGGCTTGTCTATCGGATATAAAGCTCCAGATTTTGAATTGGAATCCACAAAGGGAACTATCCGATTGGATCAATTTGCTGGTAAGCCTTTGCTACTATTGTTTATTCGTGGTACTTGGTGTCCGAATTGTCGTAAACAGTTGGAAGCCTTGCAGCCTGCCTGTGCTCGTTTTGAAGAACTAGGTGTACCCGTGGTTGTTATTGCGGGTCAAAAACTTCAGAATCTCGTGCAGTATGCTGACAGTACCAATATGCCGTTCCCTTTGCTTTCAGACTCGACTCGTGAAGTAATTAAAGCATATGAGGTCTTTACACCCTTTAAGTGGGATTCCTTTCGTATTGCTGTTCCTAGTACTTATTTGCTGGACAAAGAACATGTAATCCGCTACGCCTACGTTGGTAGTTCTCAGTTTGACAGACCAGGTGTGGAAGATTTACTAGAAGAAGTGCGGAGACTTGTAACAGAAGCAAAGTAAGTATGAGGTATACAATAATTTACAAATAAAAGGCGACCGTGTTACACCGGTCGTCTTTTTGTGTGTATTGAGATAACATAAGTACATCTTACCTTTTTAACAAAGGAGCATGGTTGTGACAATACGAAATTTTATGCAACTAATTGAGTGGAAAACAAAGGTGGCGAGTATGATTCTCTTTACATAATGCCAGGTTCCCTTCTGTATAACTAATCAATTTGAGTTCCTACTAGTTACTTATAAGAAATAAGATTGTTTTCTTACACGTTATACTGATCAAAAACCATTTTTCCTAACTTGGCAATGGTTTGTCTGGCACTGTTATTATCAAGTCCGCGTGACAAAAAGGCTAGCAGGATAGCATGTTGACCTACATATAAAATCCCAACATCATGTTGCAAGTCAGTCACATTCCCTGTTTTATTTGCTAATTCCCATAAAGGTAGTCCACCAATAATAGTAGGGTCAGGGTCGGGAAAGGTATAAGGAATGGCATCTCTCACTTGTTGTTTTTTTAGAATGGACAGCATTTTTAATGAGGCATCGTAGGAAATAATTTTACCTGTGGCTAACAAACGAAAATGCTTAGCCATGTCTTCAGCTGTAATGGTATTCGTGCCCTCTAATTTAGCAGGAATAACCATCAGTTTATTATAAAATAGGCTATTGGACATGTTTGTATTGTGAAGCATGCTGCGTATGTTTTCCTCCCCGACCAAATCAATGAGTATATTGGTGGCGCTATTGTCACTTTGGATAATCATTAGCATAACGAGATCACAGATAGTTATGGGAGTACCGGGTGTCAAATGCTGCAAAACACCTGCACCACCGACAAGGTCTTCAGCACGTAGAGTGATCGTATCTTCAAAAGAAAAGCACCCTTCATGTACAGCTTGAAAGACAGTAGACATAATGGGTACCTTGATTAGGCTTGCTGCGTAAAAAGGTTGTTTTTCTTGATGCATAAAGGATTCATTTGTAGAAAGGTCTTCGATATATATTGCCCACTCGCCACCAGCTTTTTCAGTAACTTCCAGCATCTGTGATCCCAGCGTCTTTATCATTGAAATAACACCAACCTTTGATTACATTTGTATATACATGAATAAATGAATCTACTATAATAGAAAAAAGTTTTCATCGAGGGGAGCCCAAAAAGCCCGTTAGGACAAGGAATTATTTGTCTGATTGACTATGCCACATAGAGGTGAATGATTATGCGAAAAATCTACTTCTTATTAAATGTAGCGATGTTTTCCTGATAACCCCTCGTGGAAGAAAGATACGTAATGATTTTCTTATTATTTTGAAAAATGAGGAGTGTAAGCCGATGAAGCGATTTCCCATCCGTTCCCTCTGTACTGCCCTGCTTCTAACTTCCGTGCTAGCTGGGTGTGGTGTAGCTAGTCCAAATGCAACTAGCCCTGACTCTAATTCCAAATCTGCGGAGACAGTAAAGAATGGAACGAAGGAACAGAAACTACGACTCAACATTAAGACAGAACCACCGACAGCTGATCCTGGTTTAGCGCAAGATGCAATTTCTATGGCTGTTGCTCGCTCTGCTTTTGATGGCTTGATTCGTTTGGGCGAAGACGGCAAACTGCATGAATCAGTAGCAGAGAGCTACGCTATCTCGGACGATTTGAAAACCTACACTTTCAAATTGCGCAACTCTACATGGTCGAATGGTGATGCGGTAACGGCTAAAGATTTTGAATATGCGTGGAAACGTGTGTTAGATCCAAAAACGGGTTCTGAGTATGCTTACCAGCTTTATTATATTAAAAATGGACAAAAAGCGAATGCCAAAACAGTACCTTTAGATCAAGTAGGAGTTAGAGCGCTTGATGATAAGACACTTGAAGTGCAGTTGGAAAACCCTACCCCATTTTTTCTAGAGCTGTTGTCATCTGTGACGTACTACCCAGTAAACCAAAAAGTGGTAGAGAGTAACGAAAAATGGGCAAATGATGCGTCCACGTTAGTTGGAAACGGTCCTTATATTATGAAAGAATGGCAACATAAATCCAAGATCACATTCGAAAAAAATCCTACATATTGGGATAAAGAGAATGTGAAATTAGAGAAGTTGGAGTTTAACATGATTGAAGACTCCACAACTGAATTGAGCATGTACGATAACAATGAATTAGATTGGTCTGGCTCTCCATTAGGAGACATCCCATCTGATGCGATCGGTACGTTAAAAGATAAACTGCATACGCAAGCGACAGCGGGTACGTACTGGTACGTATTCAACACAAAGAAAGCACCGTTTAACAACAAGAAAATTCGTCAGGCATTTGCTTATGCGATGAATCGTCAAGAACTGATTGATAACATTGTGCAAACGGGTGGAACAGCAGCGCTTGGTATTTTACCTCCGTCTATGTCGTTGAACCCTAGTGGCTATTTTAAGGAGAACAATGTAGAGAAAGCAAAAAAATTGCTGGCGGAGGGCTTAAAAGAAGAGAAACTCTCGAAGTTGCCAGAAGTTGAGCTTTTGTATAACACAGATGAATTGCACGCAAAACTAGCACAAGCGATCCAAGATCAATGGCGCAAAACCTTGAATGTAGAGGTGAAACTGAAAAACATGGAGTTAAAAGTGGTGCGTGAAGCCATGAAGGAAGGCTCTTTCCAGATTGCACGTGCTAGCTGGATTGGTGATTTTAATGATCCTATTAACTTCTTGGAAGTATTTAAAGCGGAAGGTGGTAGCAATAAATCTGGGTGGTCTAATTCAACATATACAGAAATCCTATCCCAATCTTCCGCAGAAGGTAATCAGGAGAAACGTAAAGAGTTGTTAAAACAAGCTGATACCATGATCATGGATGAAATGCCGGTCACTCCAATCTACTATTACACATATAAATGGTTACAAAAGGATGATGTGAAAGGCGTAGTAATCGACGCACTTGGCTTCGTCGATTACAAATACGCCCGCCGCGAGTAGAAAGGAAGCGAGAGGCTTGCGTCCGGTTATCGGAATCGCTAGTTCAAAAATGTACGTTTCAGACAATCGTGTGGATCATTTTTTTCATGCAAGTCATTGTTATGTCGAAGGGATTATTAGAAGCGGAGGAATACCGCTTCTTTTGCCTATCATGAACGAGGACTCTTACCCAGTAGAGGAGATACTTGAAGCTGTGGACGCCGTTCTTTTGACCGGTGGTGTTGATCCCGCCCCTCATCTATACGGAGAAGTTCCTCACTCAAGGCTGGGCGAAGTGGACTATGAACGTGATCAAGCAGAACTTCGGCTAATCCGTGCCCTGTTAGGAAAACGAAAGCCGGTGCTTGGAGTATGCCGGGGCGCGCAGATGATAGCAATAACAGTCGGAGGTACCTTGATACAAGATATTGAGAGTGTGTATCCGAACGCGTTGCAACATCAGCAAATCGGTTCTAAGCAGTATGGGTCTCATTATGTTCAGGTGTCAGATGGTTTTCTGAAAATGGCTTTGAGAGCTGACAAAGTGTTGGTAAATAGCTCTCATCATCAAGCGGTTAAAACGTTACCTACAGGCTACAAAGTGACTGCGGTGGCTCCTGATGGTGTCGTTGAAGGTTTTGAAAGCGAAGATGGTCGTATTATCGCAGTCCAATGGCATCCTGAGCGCATGTGGATGCACGACGAACAAATGCTTGGGATTTGTAAGGAATTTGTACAGCTTGTTAAACAGCAAGATGAATTACTATAACCGTAGCGTGTAAGCAAGGAGAGATTTCCTTTGTTTACACGTTTTTTTGTCTTTCAAATGCAATCAATGGTAAGTATAAGCGATTTAATTTCAACTGCACAAAATGAACAAGTATGGGTAATTCATAAAAAAAATTTGACAAAAAAGAAAGTTGTAACTAAAATGGTTACATGAGGAACGGTTAGTCTAATGACTTTATCTGATCTGATTCATTCAAATGAACTACCGTGTTTATAAAAAGATTCCTATAAGGAGGCCTATATCATGAAAATCGGTAT
Organism: Brevibacillus laterosporus; assembly: GCA_007833815.1. Taxonomy (NCBI): domain Bacteria; kingdom Bacillati; phylum Bacillota; class Bacilli; order Caryophanales; family Paenibacillaceae; genus Brevibacillus; species Brevibacillus laterosporus. The sequence goes on from CP033464.1 coordinate 2,539,475, forward strand.
AATTGGTGCAACAGGGAGAGCAGGAAATTTAATCATGCAAGAAGCTTTACAAAGAGGTCATGAGGTGACAGCTATCGTTCGCGATGCTACCAAATTGGGCCAAAGTAATCAAAAGGTGGCTATTCTTCAAAAAGACATGTTTGACCTAGCTACACAGGATTTACATAAATTTGATGTTGTAATAAATTCCTTTGGTGCAAAACCAGGAGAAGAATATTTACATGTGGATGCAGGAAATGTTCTGATTGAGGCTTTAAAGAATGCTCCGCACACGAAGCTGTTTGTAGTTGGAGGAGCAGGGAGTTTGTTTGTGGATGAAGCGAAAACTGTTCGTCTATATGAAACCCTAGAATTTCCAAAAGAATATTTGGCTACAGCGACGAATCAAGGTAAAAACTTGGAGATCTTAAAGCAATCCAATCTGCCCCAATGGACCTTTTTAAGTCCATCAGCAATGTTTGAACCGGGTGAACGCACAGGGCGTTATCAAAAAGGTGACGAGCAATTATTGGTAAATTCAAAAGGTGAAAGCTCTATTAGCATGGAAGACTATGCGATTGCGGTACTAGATGAACTCGAAAATCCGCATTTTGTTAATAAACGTTTTACGGTTGTGTCAGTATAAGTTAACGTCAATAGGGCAAGTTTTGAGTAGCATTATTTTTTCTAACAAAGGGGGCAACTATCATGGCAAAAGATTTTTATACAGCAGTCGAAGGAAGACGTTCTATTTATGGTATCAGTAAAGAAGTGAGTATCACGGATGATAAAATCAAAGAAGTGATCGAATTTGCTCTTAAACATACGCCTTCTTCCTTTAATTCTCAAACAGCTCGCATCGTGCTTTTATTGGGAGAACAACATGATAAATTGTGGAATTTGACAGAAGCAGCTTTGCGGAAAGTGGTTGGCGACAATAACTTTTCTCCAACAGAAGAAAAAATGAAATCTTTCCGTAGTGGATATGGGACAGTACTCTTTTTTGAAGACCAGCAAATTGTAGACCAACTACAAAAAGATTTTGCGCTATATAAAGATAATTTTCCTATCTGGTCTCAACAATCTTCTGGTATGCATCAGTTTGTTATCTGGACGGCTCTTGAAATGGAAGGATTAGGAGCTACCTTACAACATTACAACCCATTAATTGATGAAGATGTGAAAAAAGAATGGAATGTCCCAGATCATTGGAAACTAATCGCTCAAATGCCGTTTGGTCAACCAACAATGGCTCCTAAGGAAAAAGAATACAAACCACTAGATGAGCGTTTTAAAACATTTAAATAAGAAAGTGAACTAGCTACCTACGATGTGGGTAGCTTTTTCTTTGTCTACTTGCCGGTTTCTATTCCCATCCGCACATCATAGCGTTATAATGAACAAATCTTTTTGAGTAGATAAATTCAATGGAGTAAAGAAGGGTGAATGTGAGTACAGAGACCAATAATTATCAACGACAAACTCTGTTTCAAATTACTTGGCCGATTTTTTTTGAACTAGCGCTACATATGGGTATGGGGATTATCGCAACGCTTATGCTCAGTCATTATTCAGATGATGCAGCTACGGGTGTAGGGGTGGCAAATCGCAACTATCCTGATTGGTCAAAGACTAGGGGCTAATCGATTGGATCAAGCAAGGCAGCTAGCGCGATCTGCTTTTGGATTAAATTTTTGGTTCGGAATGGTTATTGCTGTGATTGTTGTTATCTTTGGTAAACAATTTCTCAGCCTGTTTGAGCTTGAAGGGGAAGTTCTGCGCTACGGGCTTTTGTTTGTACAAATTTGTGGGGCGTCGTTGTTCCTAGAATCAATTGCCTTAGCATTAAGCGCGGTACTTAGAAGTCATGGATATACAAAAGATTCTTTGATGGTTACCCTGCTGATGGACATGATTAGCGTAGGTGGTAATATTATCGCTATTACTGGCATTTTTGGATTGCCAATACAAGTAATCATTACGGGATTTATTGCTACGATGGGAACCTCATCGCTTGCGGCACGCATTTATGTGTTAAATATTTCTATGATTTGCTACTTGTTTACACTGGCGATTGCTCAAGGTACGCAGTTGCTCGTAGCCCGTTATATTGGCGGAAGACAGTATGGGCCTTACGTCGCGGGATGCGTACACTGAAAATTTCGATGTGTGCTTCGTTTGTTACGACATTGATTATTGCTTTGTTAGGCTCACCTATTTTACAAATGTTTACGACTGATCCCACTATTATTGAAGTGGCCCTTCCTGTCTTATGGGTTATGGTCATTACTGAGACAGGTAGAGCGATGAACATCGTCTTAATGGGCTCGTTAAAGTCTGCAGGTGATGTCCGTTTTCCAGTGATCATTGGTATTTTTGCAATGTGGGGGATTGCGGTGGTCTTTAGTTATACACTTGGTATCTACTTTGGCCTTGGCTTACTTGGAGTATGGATTGCTCAAGGCATGGATGAGTGGTTCCGTGGTTGCTTTGCCATGCGGAGATGGTTAAACAAACCGTGGGATACCACTCAAAATGTAAATCAAGCAACGAAGTGAATTGAATCGTTACACCCGGTGTTCTATAATAGAAAATAAAATAAGAATATATGTTTGGGTGGAGCGGCTATGAAAAAATTTATTCATGTGGACATCGACGCATTTTATGCTAGTGTGGAACAATTGGATCATCCAGAATGGCGCAGTCAGCCTGTCATTGTGGGAGGTACGGGCAATCGGGGCGTAGTAGCTACCTGTAGTTACGAGGCGCGTTCGTTTGGTGTGCGTTCTGCAATGCCTGTTGCTATCGCACGTAAAAAATGTCCACATGGTATTTTTGTTCCTTGTCGCTTTGCCCGTTATCATGAAAAATCCGAGGAAATTAGGCGGATTTATACGGAATATGCTGAGGTATATCAACCAATTGGATTAGACGAGGCCTACTTAGATGTGTCTCACTACGAAAATGCAGTTCCCATTGCCAAAGAGTTGAAAAGACGCATTAAACAGGAAACGGGACTTACCTGTAGTATTGGTTTATCCTACAACATGTCACTCGCCAAAATCGCCAGTGATTTAAGAAAACCAGACGCTTTTGTCATTATTCGTGCAGAGGAAGCTCTGGATATTCTAGCTCCGTTACCAATCAGTGTCTTGCATGGTGTAGGCAAAAAATCGCAGGAGATTTTAACCAAAAAGGGTATTGAGACCGTCCGAGATTTATGGAATATGTCTTTAGAAGAAGTAGTTCAACTATTTGGCAAGTGGGGACATGCACTATATGGACGAGCACGTGGAGTTGATCATCGGGAGATCGAGATGGATCGAGTTGTCAAATCAATTAGTAGGGAAACCACTCTCGTGTATGATTTGCAGGAGCGTGACCGAATCGCTGAAATTGCTCGGGAATTGCTAACCCATATCATAGAAGAAGTGGAGCAAGAGGGAGTACAACCTCAGACCCTTACGCTTAAAGTTAGATTTACTGACTTCACAACAAAAAGCAAACAGCGTAAAGTAGTGTCAGGAACATCTTGGGAAGAATGGCTAGAATTTTTGTTGGATGAATTTGACTACTCGAGAGGTGTTAGATTGATTGGTGTCGGTTTTTCTAATTTTCTGCGGGAAGAGGAACAGAAGGAAAGATTTGAACAGCTAAGCATTTTTTCACTTCCCGCTTGGAAAGAAGGAATCTAACATGAGTAAGATTATCATTTATTATGATGAGCATTGCAACATGTGCTGTTTTATTCGCAAAACGTTGACTCACCTATTATTGCCTGGGAAAAAGCAGCAAATAGCATGGCGTCACTATGAGGAAGTATCTGTTTGTAATTTGCATGACAAGGCGTGCGGAGAGGCGATGGAGGTACACCTCCCTTCAGGAGAGCGTTTGCGAGCGTTTTATGCCGTGAGAAAATTACTTAACCTTACCTATTTCTGCTGGCTGGCGCCTCTTTTCTATTTACCAGGTGCTGCATATGTGGGCGAAAAAGCGTATGCTTGGGTTGCACGAAATCGTTATCATTGGTTTGGAAAATCGGAGGGATGACCGTAATGGCGGAAATGAATCGGTTTCATTGCTGTGCGACGTGTCAGCATTTTCGTGTGAGCAAAGGTGAAAATGGTGTTAAAACCACGTACTCCTGTAGTAGGCTGGGTTTTGAGACACAGTCTTCCTATCGTTTTGATTGCTGGCAACCAACAGAGCGTGTTCGCAGATTAGTCGAAAAAGAGAATCTTCCTTTATAGCAGATTTGATTTTGTTTTGCAACAAGCCTTCTAAATATGGTATAGTTAGTCCCGATATCTCGTTCGTGGTGCATGCAAGACCAGTGAACGGTGAACGGGAGGTACGGGCATTTGCTTTTACAGAAGTTAACCCCTAGTGAATATGTGGAATCCATCTTTTCCATTGATATAGATGAACTCCGAAAACGGAACATCAAAGCGGTGATTACTGATTTGGATAACACGTTAGTTGCTTGGGATACACCAGATGCAACTCCAGAGGTAGTCGATTGGCTCAAGCGTCTGGATGAAGCAGGAATTCAAGTGACGATTGTATCCAATAATAACAAGGCGAGGGTTTTACACTTTTGTGAGCCCCTACAATGCCACTATATTCCGGCTGCGCGAAAACCTACCAATCAGGCTTTTAAACGTGCGGTTGAGGTAATGAATGTTCGCATTGAGGAGACAGTGGTTATTGGCGATCAACTGTTTACGGATGTGCTAGGTGGCAACTTATTAGGATTTCATACGATTTTGGTTGTCCCCGTAAAAAATTCGGACGGTTTTTTTACGCGATTTAACCGGAAAATGGAACGACTTGCCCTGCACTGGATGAGCAAGAAAGGAATGATTTCGTGGTACAACAACAAGAAGTAGATCAGGACTTCGAGGGCCCAATCAGCTGTGCGGGTTGCGGAGTTGAGATACAGGCAGAAAACAAAGCGAAGCCAGGTTATGCACCTGCTTCTGCATTGACGCGTGATGTTGTGATTTGTCAGCGTTGTTTCCGTATCAAGCACTATAATGAAGTAGCACCTGTAGAGATGCATGATGATGACTTTTTACGTATTTTAAATGGAATTGGTTCCACAAAATGCTTAGTGGTTATGGTAGTCGATTTGTTTGACTTCCAAGGTTCTTGGCTACGGGGCTTACCGCGCTTTGTTGGACAAAATCCAATCTTGCTGGTAGGTAATAAAGTAGACTTGCTACCACGTAATATCAATCTTAATCGTGTGAAAAACTGGATTCAGCATGAAGCGAAAGAGCGCGGCCTAAAGCCAAATGAAGTGGTTCTTGTGAGTGCGGAAAAAGGAAACGGGATTGACGAATTGCTGGCTCGCATTGGAGAATTCCGCAAAGGACGGGATGTTTATATTGTAGGTGTAACCAATGTAGGTAAATCCACACTGATTAATCGGATTTTACATGACTACGGTGCTGCTGATATGGAAATCACCACATCGCCGTTCCCAGGCACTACCTTGGATAAGATTGAGATTCCTTTAGAGGATGGTCGTTCTATATTTGATACACCTGGGATTATTAATCGTGATCAAATTGGTCACTTGGTGTCACCAGAAGATTTACGTAAACTTACGCCTAAATCACGGATTAATCCGCGTGTCTTCCAATTAAACGATAAGCAGACGCTGTTCTTTGGTGGATTGGCACGCATTGATTATGTAAGCGGAGAACGTCAGCCATTTGCTTGCTATCTGGCTAATGATCTTTATCTTCACCGTACAAAGATGGATAATGCGGAAGAAGTGTTGGCGAAGCATCATGGGGAGATGCTTGCACCACCTTCAGGAGAAGCGGCTAAGGCGTTATTGCCATTCACTCGCTACACATTAAAAATTGATACAACTGGGCCAACGGATATCGTTATTGCTGGATTAGGCTGGATTGCGCTTCAGGGGAAAGTAAAAGGGGTCGTAGAAGTGCATGTGCCTAAGGGCGTAAGCGTCGGATTACGAAAAGGCTTAGTTTAACCAAGCTCGTGACGATCACTTGAACAACAAGCAAGCCCCTTCTTTGCGGAGGGGCTTTTATATCTTACTTGGGGGAGGGGTCTTCCTGTTACATAGTAAAACAACAATGGTTGGATTATTTGGTCGTCCCGTGGGACATTCACTATCTCCGGTGATGCATAATACGGCTTTTGAACATAACCAATTGCCTTATGCTTACGCTGCTTTCCAAGTTGATGATCATCAGATAAAAGAAGCGGTCGAGGCTATTCGAGCTTTAGGCATGCGGGGAGTTAATGTTACCATTCCGCATAAGATAGCGGTTATTCCGTATCTGGATAAAATTGATCCCTTGGCAGAACGCATTGGAGCCGTTAATACTATTGTAAACGAAGATGGTACCTTGATTGGATATAATACGGATGGAACAGGTTATGTTCGCTCTTTGTTGGAAGAAACAGGGGTTAATCTAACAGAGCAAGTCGTTACGTTACTCGGTGCTGGCGGTGCTGCTCGTGCTGTTGCTTGTACGTTGGTGGAACGTGGAGTAAAAGAGATTCGGATTGTCAATCGCTCGCTTGAACGAGCTGAAATGTTGGCAATGGCTCTTGGGTCACAAATTCCTGTGCGTGTCTATTCATTTTCTCAAGCAGAGCAAGCGATTCTAGATAGCACACTTTTAATCAATACCACTTCTATTGGAATGTACCCTCACATTCATGAGATGCCCGTGGATAAGGAGTGCTTACGAGCTGATTTGATTGTAAGCGATCTGATCTATAACCCATTAGAAACAAAATTGTTACAGCATGCCAAAGCAATTGGAGCCACTCATCACTCGGGCGTTGGCATGTTTATTAATCAAGGTGGGCTTGCTTACGAATTGTGGACAGGAGAAGCGGCGCCTACTGATAAAATGAGAGAAATAGTGTTGCAGCACTTGCAACAAGGAGGAAATTAAATGTTAACTGGTAAACAAAAACGCTATTTGCGTTCTATGGCTCATCACCTCGCGCCAATTTTTCAAGTAGGTAAGGGTGGGGTAAATGAAAATATGGTGAAGCAAATTCAGGAGGCTCTTGAAGTACGCGAATTAATTAAAGTCTCCATTTTGCAAAATAATGCGGATGACAAATATGCAGTAGCAGAAGCATTGGCTACTGGAGCAGGCGCTGAAATGGTACAATTGATCGGTCATACCGTTGTCCTGTATAAAGTATCAAAAGAAAACAAAACGATAGTGCTACCATAAGGACTACAAAAAGCCTATGAAACGTATTGGGATAATGGGCGGCACATTTGATCCTATTCATAACGCACATCTGTTGATTGCTGAACAGGCGAGAGAAAAGGCAAAGCTTGATGAAGTTTGGTTTATGCCTGCGCATATCCCGCCACATAAACAACAGAAAAAAAGTGTAGCGAACGCTACTCATCGAGCGGAAATGGTACGGCTGGCTATACGTAAACATCCACAGTTTCGGATCACAATGGTGGAGTTGGATCGTGAAGGTCCCTCTTACACCGCTGATACCATGCAACAATTGGTGGCATTGCATCCTGATTGCCAATTCAACTTTATTATTGGAGGAGACATGGTAGAGATGCTACCACAGTGGTATGCCATAGAAGAGTTGGTGAGACTGGTACGTTTTATTGGGTTTCATCGCCCGCAGGCAGCACCGCAGCCTTCAAAATGGACAACGTATGTGGATTTTATCGAAATACCGCTTTGGGAGCTTTCTTCTACGTATATCCGTGAACAGGTCCAGATTGGCAAAAGTATTCGCTATCTTGTTCCTTCAGCGGTGGAATGCTATATAAAGGAGAGCGGGTTATATGGAGCTGATCCAACATAGAGAAGCTTTGCTTACACAGGTTCGATCCCAAATGCATGAAAAACGTTATCAGCATACCTTAGGCGTAGCAGAAGTAGCCAAAGAGCTGGCTGTTCGTTTCGGAGCCGACCCGATTAAAGCTGAGCTAGCTGGACTGTTGCATGATTACTGCAAATGCTGGGAGATTTCGCGACTGCGAGATTATCTGCTCCGTTATGATTTTCCACAGGATTTGCTTTCAGGGGATAAAGAATTATGGCATGCCTTTGTAGGCGCGATTGTGGTACATCAGGAGCTACAGATACAAGATGTTGAGATATTGCAAGCGATTCGTTATCATACGACAGGACGTGAAAACATGTCCTTGTTGGAGAAAGTAGTTTGTCTTGCTGATTACATCGAACCCAACCGTAATTATCCTGGTCTAGAGGAGATTAGACGTCTAGCAAAGCAGGATTTGAATCAGGCGCTTGCTTTAGCACTCGGGGGAACCATATGTTTTTTAATTGAAAAAAAACAGCGGGTATATCCGCTCACATTACTTGCTTATAATGATCTTGTAAAAGAATGAGGAGGCCTTCATGATACAATTGGACAATCAATTACTACAACTGGCATATAAAGCGTGTGAAGATAAGAAAGCAGAAAATATAGTGGTGCTAGACATCCATACAATCTCTGTTATGGCGGATCGTTTCATTATTTGTCATGGTAACAACGAACGCCAAGTACAGGCAATTGTTCGTGAAATTCGTGATCAAGTACACAAAAATGGGTATATCATCCGTGGCATTGAAGGGGAAGACCAAGGACGTTGGGTATTGGTTGATTGTGGCGACGTAGTTGTTCACGTATTCCATAAAGAAGAGCGCGATTTCTACAACTTGGAAAAACTATGGTCTGATGCACCTCGCGTCACTGTAGAAGTGTAGGAAAAAGGCTATGTCATATACGCATTTAGCTTCAGTCTATGATGCGTTGATGGCGGATACGCCTTATCAGGACTGGCTGGATTGGGCGGAGGACTATTGGCAGATGCACGGTAAGCCACAAACGATCCTTGATCTGGGGTGTGGCACGGGCAGTATCGCCATCCCTCTGGCCCAAAAAGGCTATCAGGTAACAGGTGTTGACTTGTCGCCAGAGATGCTTGCGATTGCCTATGAAAAAATGAAAACAGCGCACGTTGATGTGACGTGGCTCGAACAGGATATGACAGAACTCTCTGTTAGCCCGATCGATTCCGTCATCTCTTTTTGTGATTGCCTTAGTTATGTCACGGAAAAAGAAGATGTGCAAGCCACGTTTCAGCGTGTTTACCAGCATTTGAAACCGGGTGGAACTTTCCTATTTGATGTACATAGCCCTTTTAAGATTCTCCAGTTTTTTGGAAACCACACATTTGGGCATGTAGATGAGGAGATTAACTACATCTGGCAATGCTATACGGATGAAGAACGATTGGAAGTGGAGCATGAGCTTACTTTCTTTATTCGTTTGGAAAATGGATGCTATCAAAAACGGGAAGAAACACAATACCAACGGGCCTATCAGCCGATGGAGATCATTTTATGGTTACGAGAAGCTGGATTTGAAGAGATTAAGCTTACCGCTGACTTTGTGAATCTACCCCCTGTTGCTGAAAGCGAGCGTCTGTTTTTCTCAGCCAAACGTTCTCGTGATTGACATGTTCCCGTAAAAACGACTATAATCGACTCATATATGAACAAAGCGATAATGAGGCCTAGTACAAAAGCTAGATCCGGTATAAAGAGAGTTGACGGTAGGTGCGAGTCAACCCGATTCTTTTGGAACTCCCCTCATTGCTTTTTTGCTGAAGACTTCTGTTGTGTAAGCAAAAGCGTCTGTCCACGTTACGGAAAAAGGAAGGGAGTAAGGCTACTAGGCGGCGTTTTATAGCGTTAAACAGTTGCTTTGCTAACTAGGGTGGTACCGCGAGAAGAAAAACAACCTCTCGTCCCTAGCAGCTTTTTCGGCTGTTAGAGATGTGAGGTTTTTTTGTGTGTCTTGGACGTTAGACGGCTATTCGTCTGCCGATTTTTAATAGACACGATAACCTTTTGTACATGGTATTAATGAGAACAAGGATTTGTGAAAGAATAGAAGGAGGATGTAGCAAATGTCTATGCCGTACAATCCACAAGAGCTGGAAGTCAAATGGCAGAAAAAATGGAACGAACAACAAACAAACAAAACGGTGGAGGATTCTTCCAAGCCTAAATTTTACTGTCTAGAGCAATTTCCGTATCCATCTGGTCGTTTGCACATGGGTCACATGCGTGTATATTCAATCGGAGATGTTATTGCTCGTTTGAAGCGTATGAATGGTTTCCAAGTATTGCACCCGATGGGATGGGATGCATTCGGTCTGCCAGCTGAGAATGCTGCGGTTAAATTTGGAGCGCAGCCAGCTACATGGACGTATGAAAACATCGACTTTATGAAAATGCAATTAAACCGTCTTGGTGTGAGTATTGACTGGAGCCGTGAAGTGGCGACTTGCTCCCCAGATTATTATAAATGGACGCAATGGTTGTTCTTAACCTTCCTAGAACAAGGGCTTGCTTATCGTAAGCGTGCTTTTGTGAACTGGTGCCCAGAATGTTCTACCGTACTTGCGAACGAGCAGGTTATTGATGGCTTATGCTGGCGTTGTGATTCAGAAGTGACTAAGAAGGATCTGGAACAGTGGTTCTTTAGCATTACCGACTATGCTGAGCGTCTTTTGACTGACTTGGATAAATTATCGGGATGGCCGGAAAAAGTACGTACTATGCAGAAAAACTGGATTGGAAAAAGCGAAGGAGCTAATGTAACTTTCACGATTCCAGAGCAAAATGACGAGCAAGTAAACGTATTTACAACTCGTCCTGACACGCTGTATGGCGTAAGTTATATGGTATTGGCACCAGAACATCCGTTAGTACCTAAATTGATCGCTGGTAAAGAACAAGAAGCCTCTGTACTTGCCTTTGTAGAAGAAATGAAGAAAGAGAGCGACATTACCCGCACAGCGACCGATGCTGAAAAAGTGGGACTCTTCACGGGAGCCTACGCGAAGCATCCACTAACCGGAGAGCAGGTACCAATCTGGGTAGCGAACTATGTACTGCCCGACTACGGTACTGGTGCTGTTATGGGTGTGCCAGCTCATGATGAACGTGACTTTTCTTTTGCGAAAAAGTATGATTTGGCGATTAAAGTAGTTATTAATCCGGAAGATCCAGAAATTTTTGCTGAAGAAGTTGGTGTGGATGCCGCTTATACAGAAGATGGTACCATGATGAACTCAGCTCAATTTGATGGGATGCCAAACCGTGAAGCGATCAAAGCGATTGCCGATTTATTGGAACAGCAAGGCAAAGGTGGATTAACTACCACTTATCGTCTGCGCGACTGGCTGGTTTCTCGACAACGTTACTGGGGATCTCCTATTCCAATCATTTATTGCGATAGCTGTGGTGTAGTTCCTGTGCCAAAAGATCAGCTTCCTGTGTTGTTACCGGAAGATGTAGTCATTGATGGAAAACGTAATCCTTTGACTAGTTCTGATGAATTCACGAAGACAACGTGTCCAACATGCGGCGGTGCAGCAAGACGCGAGACAGATACGATGGATACATTCATCGATTCCTCTTGGTACTATCTACGGTACACAGATGCACATAACACAGAACTGCCTTTCTCTAAAGAGAGCGCAGACAAGTGGATGCAAGTGGATGAATACATTGGCGGTATTGAGCATGCGATCTTGCACTTGTTGTATTCTCGATTCTTTACTAAAGTACTGCATGATGCAGGCATGCTTTCTTTCGACGAACCATTCCGTAGCTTGTTAACACAAGGAATGGTACTAAAAGATGGAGCTAAAATGTCTAAATCAAAAGGCAACGTCGTGAGTCCAGATGATATGATCGAGAAGTACGGAGCAGACACTGTTCGTCTGTTCATTCTGTTCGCAGCTCCACCTGAACGCGATCTAGATTGGACAGATACGGGAGTAGAAGGAAGCTTCCGTTTCTTGAACCGCGTATGGCGCTTGGTAGAAGGTAATCAAGAATTGTTCCAAGCTCCTTACCAAGTAGCAGCGAACGATGATGCAGCCAAAGACTTATATCGTACCACGCATCATACCATTAAAAAGGTAACAGAAGATATCGGTGAGCGTTACACCTTTAACACGGCGATCAGTACGATCATGGAACTAGTTAACAAGATGTACAGCTATCCAGCAGAATCAGACCGTGGAACCTTTGCTTATGCAATGGAAAGCTTGATCATTCTACTTGCACCAATCGCACCACATATCTCTGAAGAAATGTGGCAGCAATTAATCGGTAAGACAAGTAGCGTACACATGCAAGAATGGCCAACGTTTGATCCACAAGCACTGGTGTTAGATGAAGTGGAAATTGTTATCCAGATCAATGGTAAAGTGCGCGATAAGATGGTAGTTGCCAATGGCCTTAGTAAAGAAGAATTAGAAAAACATGTACTTGGTCACGAAAAGGGAATCGCGCTAATCGACGGTAAAACCGTTCGTAAGGTGATTGCTGTCCCAGGTAAATTGGTTAACATTGTAGTAGGTTAATATAGGATTCATGTAAAAAGGAAAGCCTCTTCTACTGATGCTAGAATTTAGCATAAGGAAGGGGCTTTTTTCCTATGCGTATATGTCAAGTAGCTTTTATATGGTCAAATCATTCTTTCTAATACTGACGCTCCAACTGCTCTTTCATTTCCCGTTGATCCTCTACAAATTTTTTCTGTGTAATTCGGAACACATGATGAAAAACGCCAGGTAGAGAGGCTTGCAAGATCCGTAGTCCTTCCCCTGTGATTCCTCCTGGAACGCAGACACGAGCCTGTAGTTCAGGCAAAGTAAAATGACCTTGTTTTAACAATTCAGCTACTCCAATTAGCATTTGTGTAGTTAAATGAACGGCGGTTTCATGAGGTAAGCCGGTTTCTTCTTCAGCAGAACGAATTATTTGTTGCATTGTATAGCTGAGAAAGGCAGGACCACAACTGGCTATATCTGCCGAAATTCGCAAAAACGGTGATTGAATTTCCAATGGCAGACCAATATGTGATAAAAGATGGAGCAAACGTTCTTTCGTTTCATCTGTGGCGCGACGACCGTATTCGAGCAAAACAAGTCCACTCAAAGCATGATTAGTGATACTTGGAACAGCACGTATGACCTGACAAGGAACCAATTCCTCCAGTTCTTCTACTAAAATAGGACTGGTGATGGTAATTAAGACCTGCTCCCTAGAAAGAGAAGAAGCGAATTCAGCTAAGGCTGTTCGATATTCTTTTGGCTTGACACATAAAAAAATAAGGTCGCAATTGGTAACGACGTCAGCATTATTTGAAGCGATTTGTAATCCAGGAAATTGTTCTTGTAGAATGGACAATTTGTCTAGAGTTCGATTAAAGGCCCGTATATTTTCGGGTAGCACGGCTTGAGAGCGAATGAACGATTGAATAAGCATGCCCCCCATACTGCCGGTTCCGATAAAACCAAGTCGCATGATAATCCCTCCACCACTTCTTCTTTTGTAAATAGCTGTACAAGCAATGCATTTTCGTTCTAAATAGAGGTTTTTATATCTTATGTGGTGAAGGAGGGGTTCATGTTTTTTTGAGAGGTTAACGTTCTGTTTGGTAACAAAAAAACTCTCTGTAAAAGAACAAAAGCCTGTTTGGTTGGGAGAAAACTACTTATGCAAATAAGTAGTTTTTTTGTGAAAAATCAATTCGTTAGGTATAAAAATCCTCTTCCCGTAGCCCTAGATGAGCTTTAATTTGTAACCGTGTAAAATCTCCAGAGCTGCTCGTCTGTTGTGTGCATAAAGAAATTATCCATGATACCAAGAAACCAAAAGGAATAGAAACAATCCCAGGATAGTGTAGCGGAAATAACGGTGTCGCCCGAATAATTCCATGTGCTTCATTCATAAATGTAGGACTGATTAACGCAAGTAGCAATGAAGAGAGCAACCCACTCATACTGCCAGCAATTGCACCTTTTTCCGTAAATTTTGACCAATAAAATCCAAATAAAATAATAGGTAAAAGAGATGAAGCAGCGATCGTAAATGCAAAGGAAACGACAAAAGCTGCATTGACATTATGGGCAGCTACAGCAAATAAAGTAGAGACGATGCCAACTCCAATTGCTGATAGTTTAGCCGCGTACATTTGTTGGCGATCCGATGCATTACCTTTTTTTATCATATTAAAATACATATCATGTGCAAAAGCAGAGGAGCCGCTTAACACTAGTCCAGTCACGACAGCAAGAATGGTAGCAAATGCAACGGCTGAAATAAAAGCCATCCAAAACTGTCCCCCTAAGGCTAGTGCTAGCAGAGGAGCGGCCAGATTTACATTATCTCCCGTTGATAACAACTGGGCTTGTCCGACAAACAATGATGCTCCCAGTCCTAATGATACAGTCATCAAATAGAAAAAACCGATGATATAAACAGCAGTAATGACTGAAACACGAGCCGCTTTGGCATCAGATACCGTGTAAAATCGTGTGATGATATGTGGCAGTCCTGATGTACCCAGCACTAAAGCAAGGTGCAAAGAGAAGGTGTCCCAAGGTTGGTTGAACATCTGTCCTGATTCTAGTAAACGAAGTCCTGTACTCGTACGATGAGAAACATGTTCAAACAGAGTAAGCAGGTTCCAATCAAAACGAGATAACACCATAAGTGATAGCATTACTGTACCGAATAGAAGCAGAACACATTTCACGATTTGCATCCAAGAGGTTGCGACCATGCCACCAACTGCTACAAAAATGGTCATTAAGCCACCAATAAGAATGATCGATGCAATATAAGGAATATCTAATAACAAAAAAATAAGTGCCCCTGCGCCAACTAACTGTGCCATCATATAGATAACCGTTAAAATGATAGTATTACAAGCAATCAATCCACGTAATCGAGTAGAGGGAAACCGAACCGCGATGGAGTCTGCTAAGGTATAACGCCCCACATTATGCATCGGCTCTGCTATTAACAACATTACGATCATATACGAGCAAAAAAAGCCTATAGCATAAAAAAAGCCATCAAAACCATGTAAGGCAATCATGCCTGTGATCCCTAAAAAGGAAGCAGCACTTACAAAATCACCTGCAATGGCAAATCCGTTTTGTAAACCGCTAAGGCGATTTCCTGCCGCATAGAACTCATTGGTACTCGTTGTTCGTTTGCTGGCAGAATAGGTGATGGCAAGTGTTCCAACAATGATCGCAGCAAAAAAGAAAAATCCAGAAATATTCATAAAGAAACTCCTTTTAAAGAACATCTACATATTAACATTTGAACAAAGACCGTATCAGAGCATCCAAAAAGACAGTTATACAATTACTAGTCGAAAAATGTTTTAAAAGCATTATTTATAAGGCAAGAAGTGAAGAAAAAAGCTGTGCACAAAAAGTATGCCAGCTTTTTTGAAATACCAATTTAGACAGCAGAAACTAAGCTTGTTCTTTGATGCCTGTATTTGCGATTACATAGATCTCGTCGAATTTGGCAGCATCCTGCTTTCTAGACAAGAAGGTTCCTAAAAATGCTCCTAGGAAACCTAAGGGGATTGAAATAATTCCGGGATTTGTTAATGATATGAGAGGTGTGCCAACTAGAATTGCTTTACCAGGTGCCCCCCAAATATTAGGACCGATAGAGACAATGACGAGACAACTAATCAGGCCAACCAAAATGCCACTAATCGCACCTGCTGTGTTAAATCTTCTCCAAAAAATGGTGAAGATAATGACAGGGAGATTGGAACTGGCCGCAACTGCAAAAGCAAGAGATACAAGGAAAGCTACGTTCATTTTTTGAGCGAATAAGGAAAGGATGATAGAAATGATAGCAACCCCGACAGAAGCCCAACGTGCAACTTTCATCTGTTCCTTTTCCGTTACTTGCCCTTTACGTAGGATGTGCGTGTAAAAGTCATGTCCAAATGCAGAGGCTGCTGATAAAACAAGTCCTGCTACCACAGCTAGTATGGTCGCAAAAGCAACGGCCGAGACGAAGGCGAATAAGAAGTCTCCTCCTAATACTTTTGCCAGAAGAGGAGCTGCCATATTTCCGCCTTTATCGGCTGCAAGGATACTTTCATGTCCTACAAAAGCAGCTGCACCAAAGCCAAGGAAGATTGTCATGACATAAAAGATCCCGATAATCCATGTAGCATAAACAACAGAACTGCGAGCAGTAGGAGCATCCTTAACCGTAAAAAAGCGAATGAGTATGTGAGGCAATCCTGCTGTCCCTAGTACAAGTGCTAGATTTAACGAAATGGTATCCAGCCCGTTGGTAAACTTGTTGCCGGAATGTAAGAATGCTTCTCCTATAGGTGTTGCCGTTTGAATGTGATTGAACATAGCACTGAAGCTAAAGCCGAATTTTGCAAAAACAATTAGTGAGATAATAAAAGTTCCACTCATCAGAAGAACCGCTTTGACGATCTGTACCCAGCTCGTTGCTGTCATGCCACCAAATACAACATAAATGGTCATTAGTGTGCCAACAATTAATACAGAGGCTGTGTAATCTAGATTAAGTAAAAGCTTTATAAGTCCACCTGCACCTACAAGTTGTGCAATCATGTAAAAAATGCTTATGGTAATCGTATTTAGTGCTGCTACACCACGTACACGCTTATCATTAAATCTGGCAGCAATCATGTCTGCAAAAGTATATTTACCCAAATTGCGTAACGGTTCTGCCACGATATACAGCACTACAAGATAGGCTACTAAAAACCCAATACTGTAGAAAAAACCATCGAATCCAAATAAGGCGATCATTCCTGCAATTCCAAGGAAAGAAGCGGCTGACATATAATCACCAGCGATGGCCCAACCGTTTTGCCAACCTGTTAAACCACCACCGGCTGTGTAAAATTCACTGGTGGTATTTGTGTGTTTGGAGGCAAAATAGGTAATAACTAAGGTACCTAGTACAATGAGTAAAAAGAGGGAAAAGGCTAATACATTCATTACATTTCCACTCCTTTCCCCATATCTTGTTTGATCTCTTCCACCATGGCATCTAGCTTTTTAGCTTTTCTGGAATAAAGCATACAGAGCACCCACGTCATGATGAATTGTGCAAAGCCAAAAATCCAAGCCCATGTTATAGCGCCAATGGCAGGGCGGTTAATGGATGGTACATACGACGTCATGATGGGTAACAGAAAATAAAATATGAAGAAAAAGATTGTCATGGGAAGTACAAATCCATTCTTTTGTTTCATCAAAATTTGAAACCTTGCTGAGTTAGCTATTGTCGTATA
The DNA here is from genome assembly GCA_007833815.1 of Brevibacillus laterosporus. Lineage (NCBI taxonomy): Bacteria > Bacillati > Bacillota > Bacilli > Caryophanales > Paenibacillaceae > Brevibacillus > Brevibacillus laterosporus. The sequence continues at coordinate 2,556,632 of CP033464.1, forward strand.
ATTAATACGTCCGGGCTGATTTTTTTGATAAGACATGCCATACCTCCTTAATGTAAGCGCTTCATAACTAATGGGTTAATTATATAGAAAAATGAGAATAATGGATAAATTGTGTAGTGAATGGTCGTAAGGAATGACTAAATGGCCGAAATAAGCGCTTGTTTGGAAGAATAATAGGTAAAAGATGATAGGCGATATGATTTATCAGGAGGGATTGCTTCTTCTGTATTAGCTTTGATCTCCTTTGTGTAACAATGAAGGGATGACAGTTGGGTTTTTGACCTGATTGCTTAGCTATGAAACAGCTTTAAAAATTCTCGAGCAGAGGAGCGTGACACGGGAAGTTGGGTGCGTTGTTGATTTTTTATAACTAGATTATAAGTGCCATTAAACCAAGGAATAACTTCCAGCACAAAATGAAGATTGACGAGATAACTTCGGTGGATACGAAAAAAGGCATGTGCTTGTAATTTTCCTTCTAATTGTTGAAGCGTCATTTTAGACGTGTACGTGTTCGTTGCTGTATACAGAAGCAACGAACGTTCTTCTCTAACTGCATACATAATTGTCTCGGGATCAATGACATACATCCGTTGATTTTCTTCTACTAACAATTTGGATATTGTAGGCGGAGAATTTTTCTGTTTTGGAGAAGGGTAGCTGACTGAAGCTTCTAAAGAAGCGGATAGATTTAGTAAAGGAACTGTTTTTTCAGATAAACGTTCTCGTATGCGGTGCAAAGTTTCTTGTAAGCGAATATGATCGTAAGGCTTTAATAGGTAATCAACAGCATGCAATCGAAACGCTTCTACAGCATAATCTTCATGTGCGGTAGAAAAGACAAACAAGGGTGCGTTCTTTCGAGATTTTAACATGCGAGCTACTTGTATTCCCATCATTTCAGGCATGTGGATATCAAGAAATACCACATCAGGAGAGTGTACTTCTACTAGTTCAAGTAACTCTGCTCCATTTGAAGCGGAAGGTAAAAGTTCAATATCATCTGAATGTGATAGTAAGTAATGCAATTCTTCTCTTGCTAAACGTTCATCTTCAGCTATCATGATGCGTATCTTCATTTACGACACCTTTCCTTTTGTTATAACAGTAGGGATAGAAAATGAGATACAGCAACCGCCCTCTACTAGGTTTTGGATGTGCAGTTTGGCATCTTGTCCAAGCAGGTGAATAAGACGTTGATTAACGTTATAAACACCAATGCCATTACCAAGACTATGTTTCAACGGCTCGTTTCCTAGTATTTCTATTAAAGGTGATGGAATCCCTACTCCATTATCTCGCACTGTCAATGTAACATTTTCGTTTTGTTTTTGAATGGTTACGCTAATTTCTCCACCAGTTGATTTTCCGCGAAGCCCATGATGAATACAGTTTTCGATTAAAGGTTGCAAGGTAGATGGAGGAATCAGTTCTGAACCGACTTCAGTAGAGATGTGTAATGTGATAGTGAGCTGGTCATCAAAACGAATCTGAATGATTTCTAAAAAGGCTTGCAAATGCTCTAGCTCTTGTTGTAATGGAATCAGTTTTGCCTCTGTGATCTTTAAATTTAAGCGCATAAAAGTACCCAGTTGTACCGTGACATGTCGTGCTTGATCAGGATGAAGCCGAATCAGTGTAACTATTGAATTGAGTGTGTTAAACAGAAAATGAGGGTTGATTTGGGCTTGTAACAAGCGTAATTCAGCATCCTTCATCAGATGTGTCAATTGTTCAGCCATAGCTGCACTTAATTGATAAGAGATGAGATTTCCTAGACCTTTAGCTAATTCTTCTTCTATCTTCCTAATTTGTTGAGGACGGCGGAAATACAAGATGATGAGACCTGCTACATTTTCAGAGATGGAAAATGGCACAATGATAGCTGCTTGAAGTCCACAGCTACAATCCTGACAGCCTATATCTTTACGACTATACGCTATTTGCATGTGCTGAAGAGAGATGGCTTGCTTGACTAGTGGCGTCATTTGTAAAGATTGTGGTCCATGAAAGGAGGAGCCTTGTCCTACATGGGCTAAGACTTGGGCTGTATCAGTCACAGCAACAGCATCTACCTTGCATTCATGTAATAAGATGCGTGCGGTCAACTCCGCAGTTTCCGAGGTAACCCCTTGTTTGAGATGAGGCAAAATATATTCAGCAATCGTAAAGGATCTGGCAGTAGCCAGGGCGGCAAAGCGTTCTTCTTCCCGTAAAGCCAAATGAATCATAGCTGTAAAGATTGCAATCGAAACACTATTGGTCAGCACCATGGGAATACCAATTTGATCAACGAGTAAGATTGCTTCTTGTTTGGGTACTCCTCCAATCAGAATAAAGGACATTTGTAAGATCGGCGCAAACATGCCGATAAACAGAGATTTGGATGGGGAAATGACACGTTCTTGAGAAAAGAATCGAGCAACGTACCCTGCCAACAGACCGATGAGAGGCAGAGAGAGAGCAACAGGACCAGCAACAACCCCACCTAGCTGATAGTAATGTATGCCAGATAACAATCCGGCTCCAACACCAACAAGGGGACCTCCTAATAATCCTCCAATAACGACGCCAACACAAGTGGAGTTTGCAAGGGTTTGAGTATGTTCTAAGGATAAGACCCAAAAAGCTGTTAGGGGAATACCATTTTCCAGAACGACGCCTGCATAAGTTCCAGCAATACCAAACAAACCGAACAATACTGAAAAAATAAGGGCTATATGAAAGCGGATTTCCCGATCCAATAATTGGCGAAATAGAGGGATACGCGTCAAAATAAAGGTCAACAACAAAAGAAGTCCCATCCGTTCTATCAAAACAAGTGTTAATTGCTCCACCAGTGACCGTCCCTTCAAAAGCCCTATTCCTTCTATTATACATATGACCGAATATTAGGAAAATATTTATTCGCAGATTGCAACCTTTTTTATTTTTTCAAAGGTCTTCTTCCCGATGCCCGAAATCTTCGTCAAGTCTTCTAGCTTGGAGAAGCCTTTTTTTTCTCGGTAGGCAATAATATCTTCTGCTCGGGTCTTCCCAATGCCTGGTAAATTCATGAGTTGCTCCAACGTAGCTGTTTTGATATTGATTTGGGTCGATGAAGACGAAGCAGGAGAAGTAACTGACATATTTGGTTGAAGAGGCGAGCTGGCTTGAAGGAATGAACTAGGGGTGCTGGTAGGATGAACGGTAGCTGACTCTTGTAAAGTGGGAACATATAAAACCATTCCATCTGTTAGCTTCTGCGCCAGATTAACTCGTTTCTGATCAGCTTGTGCTAAGAACCCCCCAGCTTTTTTTATGGCATGCATTACGCGTTCATTTGACTCAAAAGCATATAACCCAGGATGTGTGACAGCCCCTTTTACATCAAGATAAAAAGAATTTTTAGATTCACCTATCCGCTCATCTGCGGCAGGAGGGGAATTTATATCTATAGGGTCCCTTGTATTAGAGAATGTCTTTTCTTCAGGAACCATTCTTTTTCCTGAGTTTGTCTTATGTTCAACATCAGAGGTCTTTTGTTGGTGTTTTGCTTGTTTATTTTCCTGTAGTTCTGTCTTTGCAACGGTTTCCTTTTCGGCAAGGGCAACAGGGGTAAATCCAGGCGTATTACTAGAATCGTCGGAAGGATATAGCCAGAAGCTAAGACCTACAAATAGTAGTGCACCACTCATAAATATCCATTTTCGATAGCGGTCCCATAATTCCATTATCATTGTTAATCGCTCCTTCTCATTCTTTAAGGTCATCGTACAAAAAGATAGAGGTAGGTGCAAAAAAACCTTTCAATCTGAGACGATTGAAAGGTTTCGAGGCAAGAAAACATTATTTTGCTATGCTTGAAGCACTATTTTGCTTGCGAATTTGAACAGCAGGGCTAACATAAGGTTGGAAGGAGTACTTTTGTTCCATAAAGATTTGATGCCACAGCATGAAGATCAGAATGGTCCAGATTTTACGGCTATAATCACCGTGTCCTTCCTTATGTTCATCTAGCATGTACAATACGTAAGCTTTATTAATTAAATGATCTACTTTTGCTTCAAAAATCAGTTCTTTCGCCCATTTGTAGAATTCATTCTTTAACCAATGACGGGTAGGAACTGGGAAGCCAAGCTTCGGACGAGACTTGATTTCTGGTGGTAAAAAGTCTTTCATTGCTTCTCTTAGCACATGCTTGGTTGTACCTTCTGCAATCTTGTATTTGGTTGGAATAGTAGCTGCGAATTCAAATACTTTTGGATCGATGAACGGTACACGCAGCTCTAGAGAGTTTGCCATCGTCATTTTGTCGGCTTTCATTAAAATGTTACCGCGAAGCCAGGTATGAATGTCCAAATATTGCATTTTGGTTACATCGTCATAGTCTTGGACTTGTTGATAGATCTTTTGTGTGATAGCTAGAGGAGATTCGTAGTGTGCAGCATGTTTGATATTCTCCATCACTACTTTTTCCTTAATTTCTTCACTAAAGATCATAGCATTCCCAAAGAAACGCTCTTCAACGGTTTTAGAGCCACGAATCAAGAAGTTTTTCCCTTTCATGCTATCTGGCAAATGTTCAGCAACACCCCTCATGGAGGATTTCATCCAGTCTGGCATATGCTTAAACATGCGTAGGGAATGAGGCTCGCGGTAGATGTTATAACCACCGAAGAATTCGTCTGCCCCTTCTCCAGATAGCACGACAGTAACGTGCTCGCTAGCCATCTCTGCTACGAAATACAAGAGAATGGCTGATGGATCTGCTACTGGTTCATCCTGATGCCAGATGAGACGAGGTAATTCCTGCAAATAGCGCTCTGCATTCATGGTGACTTCGTGATGCTCTGTACCAAGATATTCTGCCGTACGACGCGCGTAATCTAGCTCACTGTAACCAGGGATATCAGAGCCAATCGAGAAGGTTTTGACTGGTTCAAACTTACGTAACATGCCTACAATGCTACTGGAATCAACACCGCTAGACAAAAATGCTCCACGGGATACTTCACTGATTCGATGTTTATCTACTGAATCTAGCAAAATGGAACGGGTTCCTTCTACAAAATAGGAGAAAGGCTTGCTTTCATCCGGTTCAAAGTGAACGTCCCAGTATTGTTCAAGCGTCATCTTATCATCCTGAATGATAAAGAAATGGCCTGGTGGAATGCGATATATTCCTTCATACATCGTCTCAGGATCAGGAACATATTGAAAGGTTAAATAATGATAGAAACCTTGTTGATTGACAGCACGAGGTACACCAGGAAGTTCAAGCAAGCTCTTGATCTCGCTCGCTACAGCAATTGAATTGGCTGTTTCTGTATAGTAGAGCGGTTTAATCCCAAAATGATCTCGTGCTCCGAATATTAGGCGTTTGCGGCTATCGTAAATAGTGAAACCGAACATACCACGAAGCTTTTTCGGTGCATCAAAGCCAACCTCTTCATACAAGTGAAGAATGGTTTCAATATCTGAATCGGTTTGGAACACGTGACCCAGTTCCTTTAACCATGTCTGTAGTTCTTTGTAGTTATAAACTTCCCCGTTACCGATAATCCAGATATCTTTTGTCTCATTAAACAAAGGCTGATGACCGCCAGCAACATCAATGATGCTAAGACGGCGAAAGCCTAATGCAATATTATCTTCTACATGGAAACCATCGTCGTCAGGACCGCGGTGCAAAATCACGTCGGTCATTGCTTTTATCGTTTCTAGTTGTGCAGGTGCTTGATGCTTATTGAAGAACGAAACAATTCCACACATTCTCTTAGACTCTTCCTCTCACAGGGTGGTCCCCTGAAAATACACTATCTTAATCTAACATGGATTCCAAGCAAGCGCAATGCGACAGTTGACTCGATTAAAGCGGGTAAAAGAGGGGAAAAATGTAAACGGCTCACTGGGAATATTTATCAGTTTCGCCTAAAAAACAGGCTCTCATGCTCTGAGGAGGGGGCTTCTATGTCTCTTATAAACAAATAAGAGGTTCTCTTGTAAGAAAGAGAACCTCTGTCGACAATGCTGTCTAGGTGTTCATGACGTCCTATAACGGCAAGTGAACGACCTCTATATCTTTTAGGAAATGTTCATTCCATTTATTTGCATATGCATGTCGGTACACAATTCGAGCAATACCTGACTGAGCGAGTGTCTTGGCACAGTTTTCACAAGGTTCATGTGTCACGTAGGCGGTGGCTCCCTTCAGACTATCACGATCTGCATGTAATACACTGTTTACTTCCGCGTGAACTGTTCGTACACAACGCCCTGCTTCATTAATTAAACATCCGCCATCATCACAATGATCATGTCCATGAATAGAGCCATTGTAGCCCGTTGCAATAATATGTTTATCTTTTACAATTACGCTACCCACATGTAGGCGGGGGCAGGTGGAACGGCTCGATACCTGATCGGCAATATCTAGGAAGTATTCATCCCAACTTTTTCTCGCCATGTTATTTCTCTCCTTTGAGTCCAAACACTGTTCGTACTGCTATGTATACAAGAATTTTGCTCTATTATACTATATCCTTGGCCGCTTTCTCTATTATTTTTGTCCTTTTTCCTACTTCTATAATAAATTGACGAATGGATAGAAAGGCGGAAAATGGGTGGCAACCTATCGTTTTTTTCTGGCATCATTATGTTGGATTGTAGGTATTGGGCTTAGCAATTTGGGAAGGCTCAATCTCTTTTCATCCTCTCTTTTTTTGTGGATAGGATTTGCTATATTGATTCTTGTGTGCATTTTGTCACGAGGTAAGAGGAGAAATTGGAGTTTGTTATTACTAGGTTCTCTACTCGCGGGTGCTTGCTATTTTAGCTGGTATGATGGTCGATATGCTTCTGAGTTGGTACACCATGCACAAGAAGAGATGGTTTTTCTGCAAGGAAAAATTGATTCTCCCGTAGAGCGAGACGGGGATTTGGTAAGATTCTATGTACTGGTTAGTGAAGTGAAGAGTGCAGGGGGAGTAAAGGATGTACCCCAGATTCATCGCATAGACGAGCGAGTTCTCGTTCGTCTAAAACTACAGCACGAAGAGCAAATCGATACGATAGAACGTTGGCAATCAGGTGATACATTTCAGGCTCAAGCTACACTAAAGCTCCCAAGTACAGTTCGTAATCCTCATGCTTTCGACTACAGGGCCTATCTCCGCTATCAAAAAGTAGCGGTAGTAGCTGAATTAGATTTTATGGATATGAATGTGGACGATAGCGGAGGTGATTGGCGTGCCTTTCTTACTAGGTGGCAAAGAGCGGAGGCAAGTCAACTAGAAAAACTAAAAGTTGAACCAGAAATCATAGGTTTTTTTAGATCACTTCTATTGGGACAGCAATCGGAGGTAGAAGCTGATCTTCAAACGATTTATGCAGATTTAGGATTTATTCATGTGCTTGCTATTTCTGGACTACATATCACTATTGTGTCTAGTGGTTTCCTGTGGATATTACAAAAGATTGGCGTTCCTAAAAAAGTCTCTTATGTGATAGGAATACTATTTATTTTGATGTATGTGGGTCTGGTAGGTATGGGGGTTTCAGCTGTACGAGCGGGTTTTATGGGCATTCTAGGTTTATTTGCAAAGTCCCGGGAAAAATCTGCACACGGTTTAGAAATATTGGGTGTAACAGGGCTCATTATGCTAATCTATGACCCCTATCAATTGTTTCATCTAGGATTTCAATTATCTTTCTTTATTACGATGGGATTATTGCTCTTTGTACCTCTAATTGTTCAACTAAAATGGTCCATGCCAGATTGGCTGGTCTCCACACTAGCAGTCACACTTGTTTCCCAACTGATTTCTTTTCCTTTCCTAATTTATTATTTTCATTTGTTTTCACCGATTTCGTGGTTGGTTAATGTATTATTGGTACCTGTGTATTCATATGTCATTTTGCCACTTGGTTATATTCTGCTTCTTTTTTCGCATGTACATATTGCTTTAACTTACATACCTGCCGTTTTAGCTGATTATCTTTTAACTCCTATTCATCAGATGCTTGCGTTTCTTCATCAAATGAAGTTTCCGTTGCGGCATTGGCCCCATCCTGTTTGGTGGTGGCATGTGTTATATGCGGGCTTTTGTGCAGGGTTTTGGCTGATGTGGCATTTGGGTTACCACCGTAAAAAAGATCTTCTTGTGACAGCTTTTGCATTCGTTTTGTTGCTTGTTGTTGCTCGTGAACCATGGGGAAATAAAGGCAAGGTAGAAATTACCATTATTGACGTGGGGCAAGGAGACTCTATAATAGTTGAGATAGATAATTCTTTATTATACGTGATTGATGCAGGAGGAACCGTCTCCTTTGGAAAAGAGCCTTGGCAAAAACGAAGAAATCCATTTGAAGTTGGAAAAGATGTTGTATTGCCTTATCTGCGCTCTAAAGGAGTGGAAAGCATCGATCGTCTTGTGCTGACACATGGTGATCATGATCATGTAGGTGGGATGAAAGCACTGCTACCTTCTATAAAAGTAGATCGTGTACTTACCAATGGTAGACAACCCAAGGCTGAGGCAGAATGGTTTCGGGCTATACAAAGACAACAAATCAGTGTGTATACAGGATATCCAGGCTATACCTGGCAGGATAATCCGAATGTTACGTGGACTTGGTTATCGCCTGATCCTAGGCAGACGGAAGGGAGTACAGAAAATAATGCATCTGTTGTTCTGCTCTTATCTGCATATGGTGTAAACGTATTGTTAACGGGCGATTTGGAAGAATCGGGAGAACAAGAATTGTTGGAACGTTATACCTTTCCTCCAATTGATCTTTTAAAGGTAGGGCATCACGGGAGCAAGACTTCAAGTAGTGAAGTGTTCCTTAATGCCATTAATCCCAGTGTTTCGTTGATTTCAGTAGGTACTAACAATCGATACCATCATCCGTCAGAACAAGTAATAGAGCGTTTTGAACAACGAAAGACAAAGATTTATCGTACTGATCAGCATGGGGCGATTACTGTTACAATTAATGAAAATGGATACAAAATCACTCCTACATTACAACCAGAATAATAAAAATGACAATGGATTATGTTTGCAACTTTCACGAAGTTGCCTACGTCTGAAGGGAAGGAGAGAGCGCTAATGAATGAAGCTAACCTGATCAAAAAGGCGCAGGCAGGAGATCAAGAAGCATTGGTGGAACTGCTTCGCTCCATTGAGAACACTGTGTATCGGAGCGCTTTCTATATTACGGGCAATGAACATGATGCGATGGATGTAGCCCAGGAAGCTTTATTACGCGTCTTTAGAAAAATTGGCACCTTTCAGGAAAAAGCCAAATTTACAACATGGGTTCAACGTATTGTCAGTAACATTTGCATGGATCGCTTTCGCGCAAAAAAGGAAACATTATCCATCGATGAATATGAATTGACCTTGCAAGACAAACAAAACGTTGAAGACACGATTTTGTTACATAGCATGTCAGAGGATGTTCATCGCGCGATTGCCAAATTACCGGAGCATTATCGAGTTGTTGTTGTACTTCGCTATTTGCAAGACTTTTCCTATCAAGAGATCGCTGATACTTTGGACGTACCGCTCAATACGGTGAAATCTTATCTGTTTCGGGCTAGACATCAATTGCAGGAACTGCTGCAGGAATACGAGAAGGGGGGGATAAGAGGATGACGCAAGACGACATCCATGATTGGATGCAAAGAGATTTGGACAACGAGTTGTCTGTGGAAGAAAAACGAATTTTACAAACTAAGTTAGCTGAGAACCCAGAGTATATGCTCCAGTACGAACGTTTACAAAAAATTTCTGATGGATTGGCGAACCTGCCGAGAGTAACACCACCGTTTAGTATTGTTGATGCGCTCTTACCTCAACTGGAGCAGTCCCGAGTAACCCCTGAACCAGCGGCTGTTACACGGACAACACCACCTCGTCTAGAGTTAAAACAGAAACAGGACAAACCTGAAGCTAAACACCGCCGTTTTCCATTGTGGATGGCTAAAGTAGGAAGTGGGGTGGCGGCTGCTTGTTTGCTGTTTGGACTTTTTGTTATGACAAATAAGGACAAAAATGAACCGATTGTTCTTACAAATGGGGCTTCTGGTATCGTACAAGAGGGAGCACAAAAAAAATCATCAGATGGCTTGATCACTAAGGAAGTGTCAAAAACAGAGAAGCCAAATTCCCCAGATAAAAAAGCAACCGTAAACGAGGATGGAAAAAAATCACAGAATGCTTCGGAAGAGATGCCAGCCAATACTACGCCTGGTGATGCCTCTAAAGAATCTAAAGGCAAGCAAGAGCAAGAGGAGAATAAACAGGAAGGGGCTATAGATAAAAAGCCTGATACAGACAATAGTTTTGCAATGGCTCAGATAGATGGAAACCAAACGGATGGCAACACAACAAAGCAAGGCATTGCTACAACTCCCAAAATAAATGATAAGCACGCTTCGTCTACTGGTAAACAAGCAGCTGCCCAAGAGCAGTCTATGTTAGAAGGGGCCCTATTCTCCTTGATACCTGATCAGGTAAATAATTACAATAAGCTTGATTCAGAAGGTAGGCTACAAGCTTGGGAAGAAGCAGCCCAAGAGGTGCAAAAATTTTTGCAGGAGCATCCTGATCTACAAAATGCTAAAAATCAGAAAGAATTAGAAAAGGTTGTTCAAAATATCGTTGAGCGGGCGTTGAAGGAACAGAAAAAACGCGAAGAAGAAAAAAATCAAAAAGCAGAGCAGCAGACTAAAGATAATCAAAAAGAATGGGAAAAACAGCAAAAAGAGTTAGAGAAGAGGCAAAAAGAGCTTCAAAAAGAATGGGAAAAACAAATGAAAGAATGGGAAAAGCAACAGGAAAAGCAACCCAAGGAAACAGAAAAACATCTAGAAGAGTGGACCAATCAAAATAATGGCTGGAATTGGTATAAATAATGAATGGGCAACTTATAGCTCCGGCAAACAGGAGGCGCTGATTCAAGCATGCTTGCAAAGAAGATCAAAGTATACACAGGCATTCGAGGCCATTGGGTGATAGATAACGGGCTAAGAAAGAAGAACACCCAGTTGTAAGTACAAAGTAGGATATCTTGTAGGATAGGGTAAATGCCAAATTTTGCATAAGACTGACACCAAAAGATGCTTATTGCGTAAGATAAAGTATCAAGCACCCCCTGCTTCCCGTATAGAGAGAAAAACGTCCGGGGTTTTCTCTCTAACGTTTACATAAAAGCGAATGTTGCTTGGTTAAAGCCATGGCTGATCCGGTCATGGTTTTTTTGCGTGCAAGCCTAAGCGTGTTATAATAGGGAAACTGGAAAAATAAAAGGACTTGCGGGTAATAAAGGAGAGATCGGAATGCCGTTACGAACGGCGATGCGGGAGATTAAACAGAAGCGATTTGCTCCGGTGTATGTACTATATGGGCCGGAGACTTATCTAAAAGAGGAATTTATGGCCTTGCTTCGTAAAGAGATGATTGACCCGACGTACGCTGATTTAAATATAGGAACGTATGATTGTGCTCAAACGCCTTTTGAAGATATGTTAATGGAAGCAAATACATTGCCTTTTTTGTCTGACTACCGTCTGGTTATTGCCAGCAATGCCTACTTTTTAACCGGAGCAAAACCACCAAGTAAAGTAGAACATAACACGGATGGTCTTCTAGATTACTTAAAGGACCCGACATCAAGTAGTTCGCTGGTATTAGACGTACAGGCAGACAAGCTGGATGAACGAAAAAAATTAACGAAACAATTGCAACAACGTGCTGTTGTTCTAGGATTTCAAACGTTGCAAGATGCCGACTTATATGGATGGATTGAACGGACCACACAGCGATTTGGTGCGCAGATCGAACGAGAAAATGCAATGTTGCTGGCAGAGCGAGTTGGTTCAGAATTACGGCTATTAGTGAAAGAGATCGAAAAAATAGCGCTTTATGTGAAGACGACTGACGCTCAGACTGGAGAAATCACTCGTGGAGCAATTGAACTGTTAGCTTCACGCACTTTAGAGCAGGATGTCTTTTTTCTAGTAGAAGCGGTTGTGACAGGTAGAATGACAGAAGCGTTTCGTACCTTATATGACTGTTTGAAAATGGGAGAAGAGCCGATTAAGCTAATGGCGTTATTAGCAAGACAGTTCAGATTGATATATCATGTCAAGACGCGTGCTCCACTTGGGTATACCCAACAAAAACTAGCTGGTATGCTCAAGATGCATCCTTATGCGGTTAAAAAGGCAATGGAGCAATCCAAGCACTTTTCTGAAGCTAGCTTACGGCGACTGCTAGGGATACTTGCAGAAGAAGATTACCGGATGAAATCAGGTCAGACTGACAAGAGATTGGCTCTAGAGGTATTCATTACGAAGGTAGGGCAAGAGTTGCAACGATAATGAATGCGTGGAGTTTTTTGATAGCACGGAATGCTAGACAAATACAAATTGGTAATGACAGGAATCATGTTAATAAGATTAAATTAATAGGGCTCTACAGAGTGCGTACACACCTTGTAGGGACCTTTTTTTGCTTAGAGGAGAATATAGGAGTTGGAGTCTACAAGTGATGAGAAGGGAAGGAAGAAAAAGTGAGAAAAACATGTCCATGCTGTGGGTATATCACATTAGAGAGCGAAATTCATGATATTTGTAAGATTAGCTTTTATAACAACTATATATCCTAATTCATAAAAAAACCCTGCAAACCAAAGGTTGCGGGGTTTTTTGGGCCTGCCAAAACGAAATTATGCTACAGGAGCAGTAAGAACGTTAAGTTTTTTCATCAGGCGAGATTTTTGACGATTAGCTGCGTTTTTATGAATAAGACCTTTCGTAGCAGCCTTGTCAATTTTCTTAACAGCTACAAGAAGGGTTGTTTTAGCTAATTCCACGTCAGTAGCAAGAACTGCTTTTTCAAAGTTCTTGATTGTTGTACGAAGATCAGATTTTTGAGAAGCGCGTTGAGCACGACGTTTTTCGATCTGCTTTGTACGTTTGATAGCGGATTTAATGTTTGGCATACTTTCACCTCCTTAAAACAATAGAAAAGACCATAGCAAAAGAAATGCAACAAATAGTATTCTAGCATGCGTTTAGCGCATTTGCAAGGAATGATTTTGCGAATAAAAATGACAGAAGCAAGCAACCTAGTACTAAGAAATAAAAAGAGAACTGACGATAATCTGGTTCTTGACAAGAAGAATAGGTGGATGAGTCAAATTAGCTTGTTCTACGGTTACTTTTCCCTACTTGGAGGCGAATAGAATGGATGTACATAACATTGATTTATCAAAGTATACAATCCGCACTGATTTGGCAGTAGAAGCGCATGAATTAGCCCGAGAACAGAATCAAAGTGATATACCAGGTATTTTTTTATCAACAGATGGTTCTGACCCTGGTATTACTGTGACCAGAGTACAGGTTGAAAACGAAGAGGCTGGTAGACAAATAGGGAAGCTCCCTGGAAAGTATGTAACGATTGAGGTTCCAAAACTGCGAGATAACGATACAGAGCTGGAGAGTGTGGTGACCAAGCGATTTGCCACCGAGTTTGCTAGATTTCTACATGAGCTCGGTTTAACAGAGGAAAAGAAGGCGTTAGTTATTGGACTTGGAAACTGGAATGTGACGCCTGATGCACTAGGCCCCCAAGTTGTTGAAAATTTATTGGTGACCCGTCATTTGTTTGAACTTGCACCAGAGTCCGTTCAAGAAGGATATCGCGAAGTTAGTGCACTGTCTCCAGGTGTATTAGGTATTACCGGTATTGAGACCAGTGAGATTGTTTTTGGCGTGGTAGAGAAGAGCAAGCCCGATTTTGTGATTGCGATTGATGCCCTTGCTTCACGTGCCCTACATCGTGTCAATACAACCATTCAGATTGCGGATACGGGTATCCATCCGGGTTCGGGGGTTGGAAATAAGCGTAAATCTATAGACAAAGACACATTAGGTGTTCCCGTCATCTCCATAGGTGTTCCAACCGTGGTATTTGCTTCGACCATCGTAAATGATGCTATTACCTATTTATTAGGTCACTTTAATCAATCTATTCAAGAGCAAAATCGGGCATTTAACCGACTTACTGCTTCGGAAATGCCAGAGCGTAAGGAACCTTATACGGAGGAAGACTTGCCTGATATGGAAAAAAGAGGAACTTTTATGGGGCTAGTTGGACAGCTATCTGAAGACGAAAAGCGACAATTGATTCATGAGGTACTGCGTCCACTAGGGCAAGAGTTAGTTGTGACACCTAAGGAGATTGATGATTTTATGGAAGGGATCTCTAATATAGTAGCCACAGGGCTTAACCAAGCGTTGCATAGAGCAGTATCAGATGGTAATGCGGGCGCCTATACACATTGAAAAGTAAAAAGGTATACGCTACTGATAAATAAAGCTTCAAAAATCAGATCGTTACTTTACTAGGGTGACCGTTCTATCTACTCTATGACACGCATACTATAAAGCATATGCAGAGAAACGTCAGAGGAGGAGAAATGGAATGGTCACCCTTTTACAACGCTATTTTTTTGCGCTCTCTGCCGGTACAGCTCTGTTATTTGTGCTTGTGAGTCTTTTACTTGTTAACTCCAATCATCAGGATATTCTGTACTCTAGTAGTATTCAACGAGCCGCTTCCAACGTGTCGAGCATTACGTTTCTGGATGCGATGGGTATGGAGATTCCTAGCCTACATCGCACCGTTCAGGCACAGGGAGAACCTGAGAATTCCACAATGCAGAGCTTTTTCTTCCAGCTTATTACCGGTATTTACCCAGGAGATTTGCGCAGTCTGTTAGGCAGAGAGTTGCCAGGATTGCTTACTTATGATGATGCTCGAATAATTGTGCCAGGCCAAGGACTAGAGCTAGTGGATCTATACGTAGAATCTGCGGCTCCGAATGCAGTGGTTCAAGATATGAATAGAAAAGAAGATACGAAACCAAATGAAGCAGTACAACCGGGGACAACCGAAAAAGATGAAACGAAGACACCAAGTCTACCTAACGTATTGGGAGAAAAACGTGTGTTTATTTACAACACGCATAACCGTGAATCTTGGACGCATGTGGCACCTACCATCGGGACATCTGTCGATCATCCAACCAAAAACATCCAGTTGGTTGGCAAACGATTTGGAAAGGTACTGCAAGAGAAAGGGATAAATAACACAGTTAGTCAAAATGATTTTATTCAGCAGCTGATCGATCAGAAAAAGACATATCCGATGGCGTATGCTGAGTCATATAAAGCTGTTAAAGCAGCTACTAAACAAAATCCTGCCTTAGAGTATTATTTTGATATCCATAGGGATGGTGATGTGCCACGTAGCAAAACAGCAATTAGTATAAACGGAAAATCGTATGCCCGTATCCTATTTGTCATCGGAACACGCAATCGCAATTTCATGCAGAATGAGCGAATGGCTAAAGAACTAAACGCCTTAGTAGAGAAAAAATATCCCGGATTATCACGTGGTGTAATCGCAAAAGGTGCACACGAGGGAAATGCCGAGTATAACCAGTCTATCTCTCCGGGCAGTCTATTACTAGAGATTGGCGGAATCAACAACACTCTTGCGGAATCTTATAACACAGCAGAAGCATTTGCTGATGTATTTGCCGAGTATTACACACAAGCAGAAAAGGTGAGCAAAGAGCAAACGCCAAAGAGTAGTAAGAGTAAGGAGTGATAGTTTGGATGGCATATACGATACGATTTATCGGTATGGTTATTCTCCTGTTAATTGGCATTGTACTAGGTATGCAAACAGCTGAGCGGGGCATTAATAAAGTTGACGGGAGCTTGCGAGAACAATCTCAGACGTTTGCCATTACCAAGGTGGATAACAATCAAGTAGAGATTGCGGTTATGGGCAAACAAGTACGTACAGAACCTAAACGTGTCGTTAATTATGTGAGTGAAACAGGAGAATCGGTAGGAAAATGGATTAAAAAAGGAACAGAAGCAACTGTAAATTGGATTGCTGGTTTTTTTGAACCATAATCTAGAGAAAAATAAAATAATCGGGAACGGGTACGTATGAATTGAAAGGCAATTTGTGAAGAAATGTTCGCAAGTTGCCTTTTTTAGGTAGAAAAAAGTATATATAAGGAAAAAAATACCTGGTTTAATTATACAAAATTAATTTTTATTCATACTATATTATTTTGGTGTTGATAGTTTTATAAATACATGCAATAATTATCTAAGCTATCAAAAAATAACCCATAACAACGATGGTATAGAGAGGTGCGGTCCCTTTGACGCAAAAGATTTTACACATTGAGAATCTAGAGACCCATTTTTTTACAGATCGTGGACAAGTTCCTGCCGTTGATCGAATTAATTTATCTATCAACAAAGGTGAAGTGTTAGGAATTGTGGGCGAGTCGGGCTGTGGCAAGAGTGTTACGTCACTTTCCGTCATGCGATTAGTACCAAATCCTCCAGGGAAGATTGTGAGCGGTAAGATTTTGTTTAAAGGTGAAAATCTCGTAACTGCTAGTGAAAAGCGAATGCGAGAGATTCGTGGAAATGAAATCGCAATGATTTTTCAGGAGCCAATGACTTCTCTGAACCCTGTCTACAAGATTGGGAATCAGATCAGGGAAGCAGTCATCCTACACAAAAAAGTTTCTAAAAAAGAAGCAACAAAGCGTGCAATCGAAATGCTAAATTGTGTTGGCATTCCCCGTGCCGAGGAAATAATTCATGAGTATCCGCATCAATTATCCGGCGGCATGCGTCAGCGGGTCATGATTGCGATGGCGATGGCCTGTAGTCCGCAGTTATTGATCGCAGACGAACCGACCACCGCTCTTGATGTTACCATTCAAGCTCAGATACTTGACTTGATGCGTAGTCTGAATGAGGATATGGGTACGTCTATCATGTTGATCACGCATGACTTGGGCGTAGTGGCAGAAATGTGTCACAGAGTCGTTGTCATGTATAGCGGAAATGTGGTGGAAGAAGGAGATGTCAGAAGTATTCTGAAAAATCCGAAACACCCGTATACACAAGGCTTACTTCAATCCATTCCGCAATTGGAAGAAAAGAAGGATCGTCTTTACTCCATTCCAGGTAATGTTCCACTACCAGGTTCTATTAAGGAAGGTTGCCGGTTTGCACCGCGTTGTGAATATGTGATGGACAAATGCCGGATAGCGATGCCAGAGCTGTTGGAAGTGGGCACGGAACATCGAGCGCGTTGCTTTCGACATGAACAATAACATCTGGAGGGGTGCAGATTTGTGGAGGATTTATTAGTAGTTAATCGTCTGAAAAAATATTATCCCATCACTGGTGGTGTTTTTGGCAAGGAAATCGGTGCTGTAAAAGCAGTTGATGATGTTTCGTTTGTTGTAAAGAAGGGCGAAACCCTAGGATTGGTAGGAGAGAGTGGTTGTGGCAAGTCTACAACGGGTAGATCCATTCTCCGATTAATAGAACCAACAAGTGGTGAAGTCTTGTTTGAAGGCAAAGATGTTGCCAAAATGAAAATGGAGGAAATGCGGCAAATCCGTAAAGATATGCAGATTATCTTTCAGGATCCGTTTGCGTCTCTAAATCCGCGCCATCATGTTGGGAAAATTCTAGAAGAACCTTTGATTGTACATGGTGTCAGTTCATCGAAAGAACGGAGTAAGCGTGTTCATGAATTGTTAGAAGTAGTTGGTTTATCCAGTTATCATGCTGGACGTTATCCTCATCAATTTAGTGGAGGACAGCGACAAAGAATTGGCATTGCCCGTGCATTGATTTTAAACCCTAAATTAATTGTGGCTGACGAACCTGTATCTGCGTTGGATGTATCTGTTCAATCACAAGTGCTTAATCTCATGCAGGATTTACAGAAAGAATTTAACCTTACGTACCTGTTCATCGCTCATGATCTGAGTGTTGTTCGTCATATTAGTGATCGCGTAGGTGTGATGTATTTGGGCCGAATTGCTGAGCTTGCGGACAAGGATGAACTATATGTGAATCCGCTTCACCCGTATACGAAGGCATTGCTATCAGCTGTTCCTGTAGCAGATCCTGATAAAAAACAGGAAAGAATCATATTGCAAGGTGATTTGCCAAGCCCAGCTAATCCACCGTCTGGTTGTACCTTTCATACACGATGTCCTCATGTGATGGATGTATGTAAAGAAAAACGTCCTGAAATGCTCAAATTCGGGGAAAATCATCAGGTCGCCTGTCATCTATATAGTTAATATTCTAAATGTTGGAAAAATTTCGGAGCATATTTTTATAAAACGAGCGTACTGTTTTGACAAAACCACTATTTTCAAAATGATTCGTTACAAGATATTGATCTAAAGCTAAAAACGTCATGGATGAAGGAAGTAAGCTATACATGCTACTTTCCCTTCATGAATATAGAAAACAAGGGGGATTAAAATATGAAGAAAAGGAAGTTCGTAGCAGCTCTTTCCGGGATGATGGCATTTTCTGTAGCGCTGACCGGTTGCAGCAGTAATGATGCTAGTAAACCAGGTGAAACAAAGCAAGCAGAAACAAAGAAAGAAGATAAAAAAGACGGGCAAACCTTAATCGTCGGTCGCGGTGGGGATTCGGTAGGGCTTGATCCAATCACGATCACTGATGGAGAGTCATCCCGTGTAACAGAGAATATTCTGGAAACGTTAGTAAAATACAAAAAAGAAAATACAGAGGTAGTACCAGGACTAGCTGAAAAGTGGGACATTACCGCAGATGGTAAAGAATACACCTTCCATCTGCGACAAGGCGTTACATTCCACGATGGTACACCGTTTAATGCAGAGGCCGTTAAATTTAACTTCGAGCGTTGGATGGATAAAAGCAATCCATACCACGACAAAGAAGGGTATGAATATTACAACGACATGTTTGGCGGCTATAAAGGTGACAAGGATCATGTTATCGATTCTGTAGACGTTAAAGATGAGTTTACTGTGGTCCTTAAATTAAATCGCCCTCTAGCACCTCTTATGCAGAATCTGGGCATGTTCCCATTTGCTATCGCTTCACCTGATGCTGTGAAGAAAGGGACAAAGGAATTTAATGAGAATCCTGTTGGAACTGGACCATTCAAATTCGACAAATGGAACCGCAATGACAGCATTACCCTTTCAAAAAATGCGGATTATTGGCAAAAAGGACTTCCTAAGCTAGACAAAGTTATTTTTAAAGTGATTCCAGATAACTCGGCTCGTTTAACGGCGCTTACATCTGGTGAGATCGATATTATGGACGGTCTAAATCCTGATGATGTGAAATCCGTGAAAGAAAATAAAGACCTGCAATTGTTCGTTCGTCCTTCTATGAATGCTGGTTGGTTAGGGTTTAACATGGAGAAAAAACCATTGGACAACGTGAAAGTGCGCCAAGCGATGGGCCATGCCGTGGATAAACAAGGAATGATTGATGCGTTCTACAGCGGTTATGCTCAGCCTGCTGTGAATCCTATGCCACCGTCCATTTGGAGCCATAACGATCAAATTAAAGATCGTGAATATAATTTAGAAAAAGCGAAACAATTATTGGCAGAAGCAGGTTATCCAGATGGTTTCAAAGTAAAATTTTGGGCTATGCCAGTACCACGTCCATACATTATTAATGGTCAAAAAATGGCAGAAGCCATGCAACAGGACTTCAAGAAAATTGGTATTGATGCCGAGATCGTTTCCATGGACTGGGCTACCTATCTAGACAAAACCAAAAAAGGGGAGCAGGAGCTGTATCTACTTGGTTGGACTGGCGATAATGGTGACCCTGATAACTTCTTAAACAACCATTTTAATAAGAATAACATAGGTGGAAGTAACCGTTCCTTCTACAAAGATGACAAAGTTACTGACATGCTCGTGAAAGCTCAATCCGAAGTTGATGTGGCAAAACGTACTGAAATTTACAAAGAGGTTCAACAAATCATCTTTGATCAAGCCGTCGTCATCCCGTTAGTGCACTCTACGCCTCCAATCGCAGCGAAAGCAACGGTAAAAGGCTATGTCCCACATCCAAAAGGGAATGAAAGCTTAGAAGATGTAGAAATTGAATAGGGATAAATAACCACAAGGGTAGGAGGCTGGGCTTTCCTCTTACCCTTTTCTTTTTATCATTCATTTACCCATTACAACCTGTTTATAAACAAGCAAGGAAAGCGAGGAGATGGCATTTGCTAGCTTATACTCTACGACGATTGCTCATGCTGATTCCTGTGTTTTTGGGCATGTCCATTATCGTGTTCTCCATTATTCACGCCATCCCCGGTGACCCAGCCTTAACGATTTTGGGAGAGAAGGCTAGTCCGAGTGCTGTTGAAGAATTGCGCGAACAATTGGGATTAAACCTTCCATGGTACATTCAATACTTTGCCTATCTGAAAGATGTGGTTACAGGTAATTTAGGCGTATCACTTCATACCAAAGCAGCTATTGCCAAAGAGATCGTTCCGTATCTATCTGCTACGACAGAGTTAGCCATTATTAGCTTGCTGTTCGCACTTGTTGTAGGAATTAATGCTGGAATCATTTCTGCCTGGAAACAAAACTCTTGGTTTGACTATGTGTGCATGTTAATTGCCTTAATTGGTGTTTCTATGCCTGTGTTTTGGCTAGGTTTAATGGAACAGTGGTATTTTGCACAAGAATTAAAATGGTTGCCTTCTGTAGGGCGAGACAACCCACGTGATGCTGTAGAAGCAATTACTCATTTCTATATGCTCGATACGATATTGGCTGGGAGATGGGACCAATTTAAAGATGTGATTTTACATCTCATCTTACCTGGTATCGCGCTGGGTACTATTCCAATGGCTATCTTCGCCCGGATTACGCGCTCAAGCATGCTGGAAGTAATGCGATCTGATTACATTCGTACAGCTCGTGCTAAAGGATTAGCTCAGTTTTTCGTGGTGTACAAGCATGCTTTAAAAAACGCCCTGATTCCTATTTTGACAGTCGTTGGCTTACAACTGGGAATGCTTTTGGGCGGTGCGATTCTTACGGAGACCATCTTTGGCTGGCCGGGGATCGGGCGTTACATTTATACAGCGATCGGTAACCGTGATTATCCGGTTATCCAATCAGGCATTCTTGTGGTCGCCTTCATTTTCGTTTTGATCAACTTGATTGTAGATTTACTCTATGCCTATGTTGATCCAAGAATTAAATACCGCTAAGGAGGTTTTTCAACAGTGGCACAAGTAACTCCAGAGATCCAAGTTGTTCCTTCTAAAGAACAAGTTGAAAAAGCAACGTCTCCTTGGCGAGATGCCTGGCGAACGTTACGTAAAAATAAAATGGCTTTGTTAGGTTTTGGGATCATCATCTTCTTTGTTCTGGTTGCGATTCTGGCTCCTCTCATTACCACGTTTCCTTTTGATGAGGGTGCTTTAAAAGAGAGAAATATGCCACCTTCTGCCGAGCATTGGTTTGGGACGGATTATAACGGTAGGGATGTATATACTCGTGTAGTGTATGGAGCGCAAATCTCCCTATGGGTGGGGACATTCTCGGTAGTAGGTTCTGTTATCGTGGGTACGTTTCTCGGACTGATTGCTGGCTACTACGGAAAATGGATTGATATGATTATTTCCCGTACATTTGATATCATTTTGGCGTTCCCTAGCATTTTGCTAGCCATTGCGATTGTCGCAATTCTGGGGCCTTCTCTACAGAATGCGCTCATGGCGATTGCGATCATCAACGTTCCTACTTATGGCCGATTGGTACGTTCGAAGGTGCTTAGCTTGAAAGAAGAGGAATTTATTATGGCCGCTAAAGCCATTGGGATGAAGGATGCTCGGATCATCGCGCAACACATTTTACCGAATAGCTTAGCTCCTATTATTGTGACGGGTACCTTGGGAATCGCAACTGCTATTTTGGAAGCCGCGGCCCTTGGATTCCTTGGACTAGGTGCACAACCACCACAACCAGAATGGGGGAAAATGCTGGCTGACTCTCGTGAATACATCCAGCAAGCGCCCTGGACGGTTATCTTTCCCGGTCTATCCATCATGCTGACAGTTCTTGGATTTAACTTGATAGGCGATGGATTACGAGATGCACTAGATCCTCGGATGAAGAATTAGGGATAAATAAACAAGCTCCTGTCTTTAGATGAACTGAATTATCATCTAGAGCAGGGGCTTCTTTATATACGTTACATCTGGTGGAATTTCATATGGTTATGTCCACGTTATAACGATGTAACAAGAAGATTTTATTTGTACAAGAGGATGTAACAAAACCACTCCTATGGTATTCTCAAGGTAGTAAAGATAGCAAAAGAAAGGTATGGTGGAGGAAAGTGGATCAAAGTCGTCTTACTAAACTTCGTTCTTTCATGGAAGAACAGCAAGTGGAAGCTATTCTTGTGACTCTCCCTATGCATGTATATTATTTGACAGGGTTTTATACTGATCCGCATGAGCGGTTTATGGGTCTCGTAATCCCGGCTGAAGGAGAACCAGTATTGATCGTACCTGCGTTAGATCGCAATGCAGCGGAAGCGGCCTCCAGTGTACAAAAAATTATGACACATACAGATACGGATAATCCGTATCTGATATTAAAGCAGGCCTTACCACAGAATATGAAGAGCTTGGCTGTGGAGAAGAGCCACTTGACTGTCTCTACCTATGAAGCGATGGTCAAAGAATTAGATGTTCCTACATATGTAGATGTGGAAGAGCCGTTGCGTCAAATGCGCTTGGTAAAGTCTGTTGACGAGGTGGCTCGTATTAAGCGGGCTTGCGAAACGATTGAGGAAGTTCTAAGGCAATGCCTACCGAAAGTGAAAGTAGGAGTAACGGAAGCGGAGATTGTAGCAGAGTTAGAATTCCTTATGAAAAAATTAGGCTCCCAAGGCCCATCGTTCTCTACCATGGTGCTAAGCGGTCCTAATTCAGCTTTGCCACATGGAAAACCAGGTAGCCGTAAGATCGCTGGCGGAGAGTTTTTGTTGTTTGATATGGGTGTGCTTCAGGATGGCTATATCTCTGATATTACACGGACGTTTGCTATAGGTGAGATCAACGACAAGCAAAAAGATGTGTATGAAACTGTATTAGCTGCAAATCTAGCTGCAATTGAGGCTACACGTCCTGGTGTTGTACTAGCTGATTTGGACCAGGTAGCCCGTCAAGTTATTGCAAATAAAGGATACGGTGAGTATTTTAGCCATCGTTTGGGCCATGGTATGGGTATGGATGTACACGAATATCCTTCCGTACATGGGGCTAATCAGGATAAATTGGTTAGTGGTATGGTATTTACTATCGAACCAGGGATCTACTTACCAGAGGTTGGCGGCGTGCGTATTGAAGATGACGTCCTCGTAACAGATACGGGAGTGGAGATTTTGACAAGCTATCCAAAAGAGCTTCAAATCATTGGAGTGTAGGTCTAAGAAATAGTAGTAACATAGTGGTGGAGCGATAAAAGCTTCATTTCAGGTTACAAAGACGAGCGGATTGCTCGTCTTTGTTTTATACACATTGTATTTTCTAAGTTACTTCTTACATCTTACACCGCATTTGTTTAAGAGAGATGATATATTATTGACTGGATTACACCCTCAAAATACGCCCTTTCATGAGGGACAAAATTATGTTTGCCCACTAACTTTTGTACAGGGATGCACTCACTTTCTATATTCCTTTCAAACCCCTCAACCACTAATTCCTGTTTGTCACCTAACCAAAGTTCACAAAATCCAGCAAATTCGGCTTTTACCATACCAGATACTTCTTCTTGCTGAAGAGTGTAGTCACTCATAGCCTGCTTACTTTGATAAAGGAAAACGTGACTTAATTCTCTATCAATAAATCCTTCTTGTATGATGCAATTTTTGATTACACCTAGGGGCACTAGTTCATTAAAAGAAACATGGATGCCTAGTTCTTCCTCTACTTCTCTTATTCCATCGTGAATCGTTTCATGGGCTAGCAAATGACCAGCAGCTGTAATATCCAATAGAGAGGGAAAGTCCTTTTTCATTTCACTACGGATTTGAAAATGAATATAATCAATTCCATTTTCTCTGCTAATAAACCAACAATGAAACGTTTCATGCCAAAGCCCTTGACTATGAACTTCTGCACGTGAAGCTGAACCTACTTGATTGTGAGACACATCAAAAATGGCAAGCATTTCTGTTTCCATCGTTTGTACCTCTTCTTCTTATTTTCTAGAAAACGACAAGGTGTTACGATCTACTTCAGCCATTGAAAAGACAGCAGTTCCTAAAGCTAACAAAATAATAAGACCACCTACAGTAGCATTCAAATCAATGGATGATCTCTCAATCACAATGCCACCGATTAAAGAGCCAAAAGCAATACCAAAGTGAAGGGCAGAATTGTTTAAGCTTTGCTGTATATCAGAAGATTCAGGAGAAGATTCAATAAGATAGCTTTGCAGTGCTGGTGTAATTGCCCAACTTAGCATACTCCAGATGACCATTACCGCTAAAAAAAGAGGGAAAGCGAAAGTAGTGTAGGGAATGGTAAAGATGGTTAATGCAAAGATAACGATGACAGATAGAATCGTAGGTTTTGTGCCAACTCGATCAGCAAGAATGCCTCCAACGCCCCCACCTAATACGGCAGCAATACCAAAAATGACGTATACAATACTTACCCAGGTTCCATCTAGCCCCAGCTTCATCTTTAAAAATGGAGTTAAGTATGCATATAACGTCAAATGACCAGCTAAAAACAGAAACGAAGTCAATTGCGTGAATAATACTTTACGATTTTTCAACGTACCCAACTGTTTCCAGATTGGAATGGAAGGCTTCGGATCAATTCGATCCATAAAAAAATGCACACCGGTCATAGACAGCATGGTCAATATAGAGATCAGAATAAAAGGAGCTCGCCAACCAAAAGAATTTCCTACCATTAATCCAATGGGCACTCCAAGCACAAGCGAGGCACTGATTCCCATAAATACGACCCCTATTGCCCGAGCACGGTAATTTTCCGTCACAATGTTTGATGCGATTGTTACACATAAAACGACGAGCAAAGAACCACTTGCAGCTGAAATGATACGTGCAAGTAATAACATACTATAGGACGGACTGATAACAGCTATTACGTTCCCAATAAGGAATACCAATAAAGCAAGCAGTGTTAAACGTTTCCGTTCTACTCCTGAGGTTAATGATAATAAAATAGGAGCTGAAATCGCAAACACAAGAGAAAACATTGTAATTAGAAAGCCTGCCTTCCCAAGACTTACTCCTAAATCAGTGGCTACTAAGTCTAATATACCACCTATAATCAATTCAACCATCCCTACAACAAAAGAGACAATTGTTAACAAGTAAACACGTCTATTCATATTCTAACAACCTTCCTTATAAAAAGTTACCACTGAAATAGTAACTTTTTATAAGGAAGAAAACAAGAGTAATTTTCATCATACAAAATAAAACAGAGAATATGCTATGATGGTAGTACTACCCACTAAATGGTTAAGCAAGGGGTCAAAGACAATGCTTCAACAATTCGGTTTCACACAATATGAAAGCCAAGTATACCAAGCACTTATAACAGTGGATCAACCATTAGATGCAACAGGTATCGTCAAGGGGTCCGGCGTTCCGCGTTCAAAAGTATATGAGGTCCTTCATCGTTTGGCGGAAAAAGGAATGATCCTCGAATCTACCATAGAAAAAAAGCGGCTGTATACCGCCCTCCCCATTGAATCTACAATTGAAAAACTAAAAGCTGATTTTGAAACGAATGTTCAGCAATTACGAACCACGCAGAAAAAAGAAGCTCCTAAAGATGACCGTGTATGGACGTTAAAAGATAACCATTCGATTCAATCCTTGTTAAAGGATTTGCTGCAACAAGCCAATCATTCGATTTTTATTTCGGGATGGGCTGATGATTTAACTTCATTTCTCCCGATATTAGAGGAAAAATACGCTGAGGGTATCACCATTAGCATTCATGTAATCGGTGAGTTCACGACTACAATTCCTACTGTATCGACCTTAATTCCAGATGTACAGCACGCAAGTTTAGAGAGAAGCCGTATCCTTATCGTGGATGAACAGGAATTACTTTTTGCGGGAATAGAAGAGAGGAAATGGCAGGCTATTCGCACAGGGTCTCGTCCCTTAGTGAAGTTTTTTACCGAGTTTTTCTATCATGATGTTGCTTTAACTGAAATTACACAGAAATATAGAGACACCGTTATGAAAGATCAGGCTATTCGAGATGTGTTGTTAAATTTAAGGTATTAGTTTTAATAGGTTTGTTTATAAATGAAAAGCCTCTCTCTTATGATCTGTAAGAGAGAGGCTTTTCTAATGAAAGCTGAAAGGAACTATTCTTGCTCTGATACGAGTAGACTACGGCGGGCAAGAAGTTTAGAAATAAGACCATACCGTGGCGAGAATACGAAAGCTAAGGCGAATAGAAGCCCCGCGATCACAGTCATAGCGCCAGCGATAGAACTATCCAGCCACGTTGCCAATACATAACCGAAAACAGAGCATAGGACTCCGATCAACATGCTTAAACCCAGCATGACAGGTAGGCGGTCCGTCAACAGGTAGGCAGTCGCTCCAGGAACAACCAGCATGGCTACAACCAAGATAGCCCCTACGCTTTCAAAAGAGGCGACAGTGGCCATCGAGACAAGTCCCATTAACAGATAGTGGAACAACGCGACTGGAATACCGATAGCGGCTGCCATCGCGGGATCGAACGTGCAAAGCTTGAATTGTTTGTAAAAGAGTGATATGACCAACAGACTGATCAAAAAGACGCTCCCAATTCCCCAGATAGCCCTAGGTCCAAGCTCCATGTCACCAATCGTTAGAATATCCCATGGAACATATGCGATTTCTCCATATAAGACACAATCCAAATCTAGATCAACTTGTGAACTAAACATGGAGATAATAACAACCCCAATGGAGAATAGGGCCGTGAACGTTACTCCGATAGCGGCATCTGATTTAACACCACTATTACGAAATAGTTGAATCAAAAAGACAGTCAGGAGGCCAAACGCTCCTGCACCGATAAGCATAGGTAGCGTGTCGCGACTATTGGTAATTAGAAAGGCTAAGGCGATACCAGGCAGGATGGCATGACTAATCGCATCACCTAGCATAGCCATGCGTCTTAAAATTAGAAAACAACCGAGAAAACCGCATGTTGCGGCTACCAATGATCCGGTTAAAATAATCCAGAAACTGTTCATATTGGAACGCCTCCCTGCTCCGATTTTTGTCTGGAGGTAGAGGGGGACATATGCCCGAGAAGCAAAGGTGTCATGTCGTATTGCTCCAACTCTGTTAACATTTGATGCAATTGTGGTTGGGTTAATTGAGTTACGATCAGCTCTTCATTTTGGTCAATACCATAACCCTGGTACTTTTGTTCATGCATCAAGAATAAATCCCACAGGCGCTGATTCAAAATGAGATCGTGTGCTTTTTCCACACCTGTTTCGGTAAACGTCCAGTGTTGTCGGCGACTTTCGTCAAAAGCAACCCAGCCCTTTTTCTGTAAGCTAGTTAGAGATTTGAGTACAGTAGCATGTGCTTTTCCACTTTTTTGTCTAAGTCGCTCCACGGGTATATACACACTATGGGATATACGCTGTTGTTTAATCTCTTGTTCCATACAATCATATAGGGAGCGCATAACATCTTGTTGCAAAACTTGGTTGCGCAACCGTAAAAAACGAATCAGTTTAAACAATACACCACGACTCGGAGAAAAGATGAGTGAAAACAAGAACAAAGTGGTGGCACCGAGTACGATAATTGGACCAGTTGGTAAATTTTGAACCTGTGTGCTGAGTAAGGTTCCAAAAGCACCGCTCAATGCCCCGAACACACCGGATAGTATAACCATTGATCCTAGTTTGTTAGTCCAATAACGGGCTGTAACTGCTGGGGTAATCAGCATGGCTGCCATTAATACTACTCCTACCGCTTGCAGACCAATTACCACAGACATTAGCAACATAACCATTAGTAATCCATCTAACATCCCCATTGGTAATCCTAAACCACGTCCAAATCCTGCGTCAAAGGAGAGTAATTTAAATTCTTTAAATAATAGGCTGGTTAACAAGATTAAAATAGCACCAACGATAACCATTGTGTTTACATCGTTACCGACTAGAGATGCAGCTTGACCAAACAAGAATTTATCCAGACCACTTTGATTGCCACTGGCGCTATGCTGGATGTAAGTAAGTAAAACGATTCCGATTCCGAAGAATACGGACAAAATAAGTGCTAGGGCAGTATCTTCTTTAATCCGTGAATGACGAGAAATCATGCTGATAAAGTACGTAGCAACCAGTCCGGATAAGCCTGCACCAAGTAAAAACAAGCCAACCGATTTTGAGCCAGTCAATAAAAAGACTAAGCAAACGCCGGGCAATGCCGCATGAGCTAACGCATCACCCATCAATGAACGACCGCGGAGAAAGGCAAAGCAACCGAGTACCCCACTGCTGATTCCCAGCAGAATGCAGCCCGCTAGCACCCATTGCGTGTTGGGATCTTGCAAAGCTTGCCACCAACTCATTTTGACCCCTCCTGCATGGATCTGTCTGTTGATAGGGCGAGCCGATCTCCTAAGATTTGTAATCGTCCCCCATACGTTTTTTGTAAATTTTCTGTGGTGAAAACATCTGCTGTTGGGCCATTTACAATCATTCGTTTGTTAATCATTACAACCCAATCAAAATACTCGGTAACAGTTTGAAGATCGTGGTGGACGACTAAAACTGTTTTACGCTGTTCTTTCAACTCATTTAAAAGTAGAATAATTGCTTTCTCCGTAGCAGCATCAACCCCTGCGAAGGGTTCATCCATGAAATAGATTTGCGCTTCCTGTGCTAAAGCACGTGCTAGGAAGACACGTTGTTGTTGTCCACCCGAAAGCTGACTAATTTGACGATCAGCAAAATCAGCCATCCCCACTTTACGCAAGCATTCCATCGCCCATTCCTTATCCGCTTTACCAGGTCTACGGAACCAGCCAAGACGTCCGTAACGACCCATTAAGACGACGTCTAGAGCATCTGTAGGGAAGTCCCAGTCTACGGTTTCACGTTGAGGGACATAGCCGACTAGCTTGCGTTGCTCGCGATAGGGTTTTCCATAAATGTGGACTTCGCCAGAGGCGGCAGGGATGAGCCCTTGAATGGCTTTGATAAATGTTGATTTCCCTGCACCATTGGGTCCAATAATTCCGATTAATTTGCCTTCTGGGATGGCAAGTGTCACATTGCGGAGGACGGGCTTTTTCTGATAGGCAACCGTCAAGTCACTGACGGAGAGTGGTTCGTATGATGTAACGGGATTCATATAGGACCCTCCTTTTTTTATTTGAGAGCAGAGACAATTGTATCTACATTATGTTTTACCATACCGATGTAGTTCCCCTCAGGTGTGCCTGGTGTGCCCATTGCATCAGAGAATAATTCGCCACCAATGACGACATTGTGTTTTTTGGCAGAGGCACCTTCGACTACAGCCTCAATCGAGCGTTTTGGCACCGAGGATTCTACAAATACAGCTTTTATTTTTCGATCAACGAGTGTAGTTACCAAGTTCTGTACGTCTTTTAATCCATATTCAGAAGCAGTACTTATCCCTTGTAAGCCAACGACTTCAATATCATATGCATTGCCAAAATAAGCAAAGGCATCATGAGCGGTAACCAGAACACGTTGCTCTTTAGGAACAGTAGCAACCTGTTCTTTGGCATACTCGTGTAATTCTTGCAATTGTTTTAAATAGTTTGTGGCATTAGTCTGATACATATCTTTATGTGGGGAATCGATTTCTGAAAGCGAATCACGAACCTGTTCTACAGCTTTCATCCAAAGGGACACATCAAACCACACATGTGGATCTGGTTGATCTGGAGATGCAGGATCTCCGTGCAATAATTCTTTAGGTATTTGTTTAGTGACTGCAATTACTGATTTCTTTTTGCTCATTTGTTCGAATATATCGACCATTTTGCCTTCGAGATGAAGACCGGAATAAAAAACGATGTCAGCATTTTCAATTCGTTTGATATCACCTTGAGATGCTTTGTATAAATGTGGGTCTACACCAGCACCCATTAGTTGAGTAACCTCTACTTGATCTCCACCGACTTTTGCTACGATATCTGCGACCATGCCAGTTGTGGTGGTGATTTTCAATTTTCCTTCGTGTTGGGTTTGTTGTTTAGTATCGTCAGTCACTTGTTGTCCGCAACCTGCCAGCATGATCGACACGGCTAAGACTGAAGTGCTAAGGAACGAAAACAAACGAGTTTTTTTCAATAGTTGCATAGTTGTCCTCCTACAAGTTTTTTATATTAGTGCTAAAAAGTTTCCTGAGGTCAACTTTATCACAAACATTTGCCCATGCGCAACAATTTTACCATATGCTGCCTGGTTTGATTTGGTGCTTGACGATAATGTAAGATGTGAAGGATGCAGTCTAAATCCTTATAGAATAAGTGCTGATCACAAATGTGAGTAGCAGTATAATAGCAGAAGAAAATGAGGATACGGAAGGAAGTTGCTTTAAAAAAATAAATACAAAAAGACTCGGCTGGCACCGAGTCTGTATAGAAGTAAATTAGATAGAAATCAGAGTTTATGATCTACATTAGCGTATAAAGCATGCTCACCAAACTAGAACTTACGTAATCATAAGCAGGAGTCTTACACATACTTGGTGTCATCCAACAGCAATCCTTTAGGTTCAAAATAGCTAAAGCCATAAGAATCCGCTGATTCGAAACGCAAGGATGCATTTGCAAGTGGGAGGAAACCTGTTTTCATATCCAGATATTGACCCATAGTTGCACTAAATCCGATTAATTTTTCCAACAAATGTACGTCTGCTACTAAGGATGTCGTGCGGATGATAGCTGCTTGAGGATAGCCAGGACGTGGTGTTGTTGATTTTTCATATTGAATAAACCAAGGCAAATGATCGTATGTACCAATCATGCGCATCATCATCTGTTCTCCTGAAGGAAGGGCAACTTGAGTTGTGCCGGTAAAATGGATCGGGTAATCTTCTTGCTGTAAGACTTTTTCTACGTGATTGATATCATCGGTTTCCAATACTAAGGTATAATAGCCTTCTTGATGCTTTTGGATGAAAGCTTGTAGAGCAAGACCGGATTCTGACTCAGGAACACGAGATTCATCTTCTATATAAGCAACCTCCAGAAAACCACCGCCAGCTAACGGATAGAGGCGAGTTGCAATCCCAGGAAAGGATTGTCCTGTAGCAACGCAGGTATAGCCTCGTTCTTGTGTTACTATTCGGTCAATTTCATCAGGTCGATTTGTTGCATAAATCAAGCGGTCTAACAAAAACATAATATCTCTCCTTTGTGCACGATTCACTGCCTGCCTAAAAACTTGCTTATTTATTAAAGATAGGACAACTTTGCTTTCAATTTACCACAAGTTTATAGGTAGGGCGAGGTCGAAAAAGAAATAGGCGAGCTTATCAAGAGCCATTTCTTGCTCAAATACTACCTTTTTGCTATTATTAATCTTAGTGCATTTTTTAGCGGATACGAATGAGCAGATCATTTTATCCGTGGGAGGGAACGAAGAAATGGATCGTCTGGAAAGGCAGAAAAAAATTCGCAATTTCTCTATCATCGCGCATATCGACCATGGGAAATCTACCCTGGCAGACCGTATTCTTGAACTGACTGGAGCTTTGACTGCTCGTGAGATGGAAGCACAGTTTCTTGATACGATGGATTTGGAAAGAGAACGCGGCATTACGATTAAATTAAACGCTGTTCGCCTGAACTACAAAGCAGACGATGGCGAGGAGTATATTCTTCACTTGATCGACACACCAGGACACGTCGACTTCACCTATGAAGTATCACGTAGCTTGGCGGCTTGTGAAGGAGCGCTGCTAGTCGTGGATGCAGCGCAAGGGATTGAAGCGCAAACCCTAGCAAACGTATATTTGGCGCTTGATAACAATCTGGAGATCATTCCAATCATTAATAAGATTGATTTGCCAAGTGCAGAACCAGAGCGTGTTAAACAAGAAGTAGAAGACGTCATCGGTCTCGATACGAGCGATGCGGTTCTTACTTCAGCTAAATCAGGCATAGGCATTAAAGAAGTGCTGGAAGCTGTTGTACAAAAAGTGCCAGCTCCGACAGGGGACCCTGAAGCACCATTGCAAGCACTGATTTTTGATTCTTATTTCGATGCATATCGAGGGGTTATTGCCTCTGTGCGTATCGTGAATGGTACCTTGAAAAAAGGTATGAAAATCAAAATGATGGCAACCAACAAGACATTTGAAGTTACGGAGGTAGGTACTTCTACTCCGCGTCAAACCCAAGTGGATGAACTGACAGTTGGGGATGTAGGGTACGTGGCTGCTTCGATTAAAACGGTAGGAGATACAACAGTCGGTGATACCATAACAGACGCGAATCGCCCAGCAACGGAAGCTCTACCTGGTTATCGTAAAATCAACTCTATGGTATTCTGCGGTTTGTATCCAATTGATACCAGTGATTACAACGATCTTCGTGATGCTTTGGAGAAATTACAGCTTAATGATGCCTCTTTGCAGTTTGAACCCGAGACATCTCAAGCACTCGGTTTTGGTTTCCGCTGTGGATTTTTAGGACTTTTGCACATGGAGATCATTCAGGAGCGCATCGAGCGTGAATTTGACATTGATTTAATCACGACAGCTCCGAGTGTAATTTACCGCATCACGCAAACGGATGGTGAGATCATCGAGATCGATAACCCATCCAAGATGCCTGAAGTGCAAAAGATCGAGAAGATTGAGGAACCATATGTAACATCTACGGTTATGGTACCTAAAGATTTTGTAGGTGATGTTATGCAGCTTTGCCAAGGTAAACGCGGTGACTTCCTTGACATGCAGTATCTTGGTGAAAATCGTGTTCAACTAAAATACGATATGCCATTGTCTGAGATCGTATATGATTTCTTTGATCTATTGAAATCCGGTACTAAAGGCTATGCTTCCTTTGATTATGAAATGGCTGGATACAAAGCATCTAAGCTTGTTCGAATGGACATTCTTTTAAATTCTGAGATTGTAGATGCTCTTTCCTTTATCGTTCACAAGGATACGGCTTATGCCCGTGGTAAGGTCATTTGCGAGAAGCTTAAAAAGTTGATTCCACGTCAGCAGTTTGAGGTACCAATTCAAGCAGCTATCGGTCAAAAGATCGTAGCTCGTGAAAGCATTAGTGCTATGCGTAAAAACGTATTAGCGAAATGTTACGGTGGGGATATTTCCCGGAAACGGAAGCTGTTAGAGAAGCAAAAAGAAGGTAAAAAGCGCATGAAAGCGGTAGGTTCCGTAGAAGTGCCACAAGAAGCATTTATGGCTGTTTTACGTATGGATGATAAGTAAGAAGTAAGTTATACCAACGGTTTGAGTGGTGTTAAGGGTGGCGCGCGTATACCTTTTAGGTGGAAGTTGCCACCCATTTGCCACCGCTTCGAAAAAATGCCGACAATTATAATTCGTGCGCAATAGAATCAAATATGTCAGTAGCATCACGTGCCATTTTTTGTGTAAGATGAACATAACGGTCTTCAGTAATAGCTGATCGGCTATGCCCTAATCTTTTTTGGACTGTCTTAATAGGCATTCCTCTTTCTATTAGCATTGTTGCATGAGTATGTCTTAATGAGTGATAATTAAATTTGATATCCAAAGCCTCACAAGCTTTTCTAGTGTGGTATTTTGAACTTCTCCTACCTTCACACCTGTATGTAGCCCAATTTGGAAAGCAACATGAAACGGATGTCCTTCACAAAAGTAACGGCTTAACTTTTGTAGATTCTCTTTACTTTGAATCTTTAAATCTTCCCTAGTAGGCCTTCTAGAAGTTTCAATCATCAACTCGACATATTGTATTGGGTTCTCGCTAATGTATTTGTATGGGTACACAGCTTGTTTTAAAGATTTATTTAATATTCCAGCTAAAATATTTAAGGTTGGACGAGCAAAACCCTCGCGGACTTTTAAATTCATGAACTGTTGTAAAACGTGTGGCGTTAATGAACGCAATTTATATTTACCTAAATGAGGTAGAATATGAATCCTTATTGCAGACTCATAATAAGAATATATGTTCTGTTTTCGTGTATAATAAACTGCCTTTCGGCTGGAAAACGCAAAAAATTATGCATTTACTCCTCTTTGTCGGGTATATGCTCAATAATTTCCTCAATGCTAACCCCAAAATAATTACAAAGTTTGTCCAACACCTCCATTGATACGTATTCATCTCTGCCCATTTTAGCAACAGTTATTGAGTGGAAGCCAAGGATCTCTCTTAGGTCTTTTTTCTTCATATCTTTGTCAATCATCATTTTCCATAGTGGCTTGTAGGTAAAACCCATTGCTTACATCACCTCCCTGATTTTTATATGTAATTATATCTGCCA
The DNA here is from genome assembly GCA_007833815.1 of Brevibacillus laterosporus. Taxonomy (NCBI): domain Bacteria; kingdom Bacillati; phylum Bacillota; class Bacilli; order Caryophanales; family Paenibacillaceae; genus Brevibacillus; species Brevibacillus laterosporus. The sequence goes on from CP033464.1 coordinate 2,591,099, forward strand.
AAACTCACAAAAACAAATATAAAATACACAAAAGTGATTTTTTATGTTGACCGTATTACTTCAAATGTGTATTATAAATACATAAACATGATCTTTAGTATATATAAGTGTGTATTTCTTGAGGTGATTTGTGTGGATGCATTAACTATGAAAAGTATGGAGAGATTCAGTAACTTTGCAAAGAAAGAGCATCTTAGGCATGCAATAGAGGCCCATCTGAAGCAAACCAGTGAGAGGTTGACTCCATCAACTTTAAAAGTATTAGACGTATTGAGATTGCGTTTTATGAAAGTGATCGGGGTGGCCTACTTAAAGATTGAAACCATAATGAAGATGACAAAGGTTAGCAGGGCGAGCGTCGAAAGAGGGATAAGAAAGCTGGAGTAGCTGGGGATTATCAAACAAAGTTACGACAGCGAGAAAAACGGGATTGCAGGGGGCTAACATGTTCGCTTTTTTACCCTCAAATGACGGGGTTAAGGTGGAAGGGGTTGGGTGGTGGAGAAAACCCAACAATACCAAGCTCTGAGGCTAACAAAAGCAAGTCCAATACAAGTGTTTTTAATACTCCAAAAAACCAAAAAGAAAATAATAAGAATAACGTTAAAGTAACACGGCTAGAAAAGGATTCCACAGTTATTCCGAGCTACATCCCGAAGGAATTTGTTAAGGCAATCCAGCCAGCGTTCTCTTGTGGGACAGTTATTAAGCAATTCTGGACAAGGGTTGTGATGTTCAAAAGAATAACTGGGTGGGAGAGAAACGAGAACGTTATTCCCGTAGCTTTAGATGCTTGGGAATATACGAAGCAGAACCAGATACTGAACACAAGGGAAAGAGATATTTTTACATGTTAAACGGAGTTGATAAATCGGGTAATGAAAATACCATTAAAGTAGGGCTTTCTGGTAAAGATGGGTATCAAGATTGTTATTTAAAAGTTCATGTAAAAGGAAAGTATGTTTACGGATTTGAGGAAGTGCAAGAAAAAGAAGTTCCTAAAAAAGCTAAAGAAATACTAAAAAAATAACAAGAAAATATATCCCCTAAGTTTACAGGCTCTATATAAACGCTGTCCTCTCGTGATGAATTTAAAACGAATGGATAGCGTTTTTTTCTTTGAGGGGTAGCACCACATGCCCATCAACTTAAAATAATTTAGTACCCCCAAAACGAAAAATACGCTATTCTTTCCGTAGATTTATAGGAGAGGATGGCGGTTTTTATGGAAATCTTAGACGAGCTGCAGCTTTTTTCTCAAGAGCTCCAGCGTTTCTTAGTGCCTGAAGCTCTTGAAGAGCTTGCCAGAGAAGCTGGTTTTACCAAACGGAAAAGTAAGTAATCAGTCTCAGGAGTTAGTTGCACTTTGTGTATGGTTAAGTCAAAAGGTTGCAAGCACATCTTTAATGAAATTATGTAGTCGTTTAGAGGCATACACTGGGATATTAATGAGTCCGGAAGGGCTAAATAAGCGATTTAATAGAGAAGCCGTACAATTTCTTCAACGAATTTTTTCACACCTTCTATTCAAAAGCTATACGCTGCCGATACATTACCTCATGGTTACGCGACTTTGTTTCATAGAATCCGCATACTAGACTCCACTACTTTTCAGCTTCCGGATATCTTTGCTTCTGCTTATAAAGGATCTGGGGGAAGTAGCCATACAGCCGGTGTTAAAATTCAGTTAGAATATGACCTTCTTAGTGGACAGTTCCTACACGTTGAAGCAGGACCAGGAAAATGGAGAATTTATGAACATATCTGATTACATAATGAAAATAGTGGAATTTAATTGTATGATTTTATATGTGAATATATTCACAAATAAAATATTAACGGGAGGGTTTTTATGAAAAAATTTGCAAGTTTAATTCTTATAAGTGTGTTCCTTTTTTCGAGTACGCCATTTGTTCATGCGTCATCCACAGATGTTCAAGAAAGATTACGGGACTTGGCAAGAGAAAATGAAGCTGGAACCCTTAATGAAGCATGGAATACTAACTTCAAACCCAGTGATGAACAACAATTCTCTTATAGTCCAACTGAAGGTATTGTTTTCTTAACACCACCTAAAAATGTTATTGGCGAAAGAAGAATTTCACAGTATAAAGTAAATAATGCATGGGCTACATTAGAAGGAAGTCCAACCGAAGTATCGGGGACACCTTTATATGTGGGAAAAAACGTATTAGATAACTCAAAAGGAACAATGGATCAAGAGCTGTTAACACCCGAGTTTAACTATACCTATACGGAAAGCACTTCAAATACAACAACTCATGGATTAAAAGTAGGAGTCAAAACCACTGCTACCATGAAATTCCCGATTGCTCAGGGTAGCATGGAAGCTTCTACTGAATATAACTTTCAAGATTCTTCCACTGATACTACAACTAAAACAGTATCATATAAAAGCCCATCACAAAAGATTAAAGTACCAGCAGGTAAAACCTTTAGAGTTTTAGCATACCTAAATACTGGATCTATTTCAGGTGAAGCTAACCTTTACGCAAATGTTGGGGGTATAGCTTGGGGGGTTTTACCAGGTTATCCCAATGGCGGAGGAGTAAATATAGGTGCTGTACTTAGCAAATGCCAACAAAAAGGATGGGGAGATTTCAGAAACTTTCAACCTAGTGGAAGAGATGTAATCGTTAAAGGCCAAGGTACTTTCAAATCTAATTATGGAACGGACTTCATTTTAAAAATTGAAGACATCACAGATTCAAAGTTACGAAACAATAACGGGAGTGGAACTGTCGTTCAAGAGATTAAAGTTCCACTAATTAGAACTGAAATATAGTAAGTCACTTTTTGATTATCCGTCTACTAGGGGTAGCACCACATCGCTATCAAGTTAAGAAATTGGTTGTTCCCCAAAACGAAAAAAATGAGCTGAATTATTATAAACAACTATGGAAAGATTACGGGAAAGCCCTCTGACGGAACGAAGTGCACCCCTTAAAGTAGACATTGGAAAAACCCTCGAGGTTATCCGATGAACTTTAGGGGGTGTATTTTTATGGCAATCAAAGGACAGAAGTTTAGAAGTTATCCAGAATCACTTAAATTTGGAAGCAGTACGATTGCATCTAAATGAAAAGTGGACTCACAAACAGATAGCTGAACACTTGGGAATTAACGATAAAGATCGTGTTAAAGTTTGGATGAGAAAATATAGAAAGCAGGGGGAATTCGGCTTGCTTGATCAACGTGGACGACGTGAGGTGTATCTTGACCAGGATCGATACGTCCATAAAATAGAGCGGGAGAATGAAATCCTAAAAAAGTGTTTGGAAATTTGGATGCGGGAGGGATAAGAAAGAAATATCGGATGGTGGAGAGCTTGTCTACAATGTATCCAATTACTGAGGTTTGTATGGTGTTAGGGGTTTCGAGAAGTGGCTATTACAAGTACCTCTCCACTAGAAACTTGCATAGGGATAAGTCGATGAAAAAACGGATCAGAACGATCTAGAACAAAGGAAAGGGATATACGGATATCGTAGAATTCAAGCTGAACTGTTACGTCAATTTGGTTGTAGGGTTACTCATAAGAAAGTATTACGCATCATGCAGAATTTGGGACTCAAAGCCATCATTCGCCGTAAACGTGCCTATATGACTACCTATCAAGCAAAGGTATCGGATGGGCGTGTTGCAGATCATTTACTCAAACGTGATTTTACCGCTCAAGAGCCTAATCAAAAATGGGTAACTGACGTTACTCAATATCGAATCGGTGAGGAACGTATCTACCTTTCCGCAATCAAAGATTTATGCACGCATGAGATTATCGCTTATCACATCAGTACTCGAAATGACAATGCGCTTGTTCTAGAGACTTTTAGGAAAGCATTTGAAATGCAAAAAGACGTGACTGGTTTGATCGTTCACAGCGATCAAGGTTCCCAGTACACGTCCCACGCATACCACGACATGCTACCTATGGTTGGCGCCCAAATTAGCATGTCCCGACGGGGCAATTGCCTAGACAATGCCTCGATTGAAAGCTTCTTTTCTCATTTGAAAACCGAAGCCCTATATCCTTATGATATACGAGATCTTCAAGATGCTCAAAGGAGAATTGAAAATTACATTTATTTTTACAACGAAGAACGTCTTCAACTGAAGCTAAATAAACTGACGCCTAGTGAATTTAGGCGTCAGTTAGCGGCCTAACGGCCGGGGTTTTTCTTACTGTCTACAAAACGGGGTCTTGACCACCCTGTATGGGGGCTTTTTTCGTCAAAACCTCCATTTCCTCGTCAAAGGATTCGACAAGCCCTATAGTGAAGTGAGCCATGGGGTGATTTTATGCGAAGTAAGTTGAAAGAGATATTGGGGGAGCGAGGGGTTAAGCAGAGATGGCTGTGTGAACGTGTAGGATTATCTACTTCTGCAATGAGCCAAATCGTACGTGGGGAAAGTTTACCTACTCTGCCAGTTGCATTTCGTATTGCAAAGGGTGCTTTATTCACAAGCAGCAGTTCTAACGGATTTCCGTGGGCATCCTGTAAAAAAACTGAATGGGGAGTAGAACAACCTTTATTATGGGAGGGAAGCAAATGGCAAAGGCACTATACATCAGTATGTTGGGAGAAGGTCATGTAAATCCAACGTTAGGGCTAGTAACAGATTTAGTAAAGCGCGGGGAGCAGATCGTCTATTATTCGTCCAATCATTTTCAAGAGAAAATTGAACAAACAGGAGCTATATTTCGGCCTGTGGATCAAAGGGCGCAAGAAATACTTCAAGAAATTAGTAATCTGATTAATTCACAGCCGGTGGAGTTTTTCCTGCAATTTCTACATGCCATGGAAATGATAACGGATACCATACAAAACGAAATTACGAATGAGACATATGACTATCTCTTATACGATGCACAAACGATGGTAGGTACCTGGATTGCTCACCAATGTAAGTTATTATCCATTGCTACTTGGACTACATTTGCATTTTCAAATGATCCTCATGAAAATATGACACTAACAGACTCAGATGATGAAAAAGGGAAGCTAGAGAGGCTGGCTACGCTTCAAAATTTTTTACAATTGGAAAAAATACAAGAACGTAAAAAGCAATTAGAAAGCAAATATAAAGTTCCATTTCCGGGATTTTTTTTATCGAATCCTGGACCAGTTGATTTAAATATTGTGTTCACTTCTTCTTATTTCCAGAGAAATAGTGAGCAGTTTAATGACAACTATATTTTTGTAGGTCCTTCAATACCAGATAGCAGTCACCTTGGTGATTTTCCCATTGATGAGTTAAAAGGAAAACAAGTCATCTTCATCTCTATGGGAACGATCGTAAACCAACAGCTAGAGCTTTATCAAAAATGCTTTACGGCTTTAAAAGACGTAGATGGTAAGGTAGTACTTAGCATTGGAAAGAATACAACAATGAAAGAATTAGGGGATATACCAGATAACTTTATTGTGCGTCATTATGTTCCTCAAATAGATGTATTACGTCACACAAATGTGTTTATTAGCCATTGTGGTATGAATAGCATAAGTGAATCACTTTATTTTGAAGTACCGTTAGTTATGCTGCCCATTGTTAATGATCAACCTATGATAGCACAACGGGTGAAGGAGCTTGGAGCAGGGGTTTTGTTAGATTTTGAAAATCTATCATCAGAGGATATTAAACAAGCTGTTCACGAGGTTTTAGAAAATCCGATTTATCAGGAAAAGGCAAAAAAAATCAGTCAGTCATTTCATAAGTCTGGAGGGCGTCAAAGGGCAGCGGACGAAGTGTTCAAATTTACTCGTACCATAACAAAAAGGTAATTTATTTGTAACCGATGTGGAATAAAGTTTTGGCAGGATGAATTTAAAATGGTCCATATAAGTCTGATAAATAAGTCTTTTAGTCCCATCTCGAATAAGACGTACTGATCAGACTGCTGATTAAATCGCTTCGATCTAGCCAGTTAATTTGGCTGCAATATGACATGCGAGCATTGGAAGCGACAGAAGTGGTTAAGGGTGAATAAATGTAGAAGTCAGGCAAGTAGTCTAATCATTTCTTCTTAAAGAGGCATAAAATATATGGCCTGTGGGAACATGGATACAGACGACCTTGCCAGTAAGATGGTGGCGGGGTCTTTTTTTCGTCAAAACCTCCATTTACTCGTCAAAGGATTCGACAAAGACAAATGACGAATTACTTTGTGAGGTGATAGTTCTTGAAGCTACAGTGTCGTCTGCGCATTATTTTAGCTGAACGTAATATGAAACAACTTGATTTATTAAAACAGATGGACGAGCCTATCTCTCATGCTTCATTGAGTCAGATAGTTCAAGGAAAGAATCTTCCTACTCTAATAACCGCTTTTCAAATAGCAAAGGCTTTGAACATGCCAATAGAAGAAATCTGGTTAGAAGCTCTGGACTAATTTTTTAAAATGGACATGCAATTTGTAGCCATCAACTACATACAATTCACCATCAAAGTTAAGGAGATGGTGCAGATGTGGATTATTCACCAACGTATGGCAGAGCTTTTTAGTTCATTAAAAACACAGCCACCCTATAGCCACCGGATTGGTAAAATGGTGGGGGATTATTTACCTTCATTCATGAGTCGTTCGAATATGTCCACAGTTTGATTTTTCATTTTATCGGTCAAATGTGAGTAAACTCTCCGTATTTAAGCCCATTCTTTTTCTTTATTGACCATGATCTTATCAACTGTAATAGCACCTTCATAAAGATCAATACAATCCCATGTAAGGGCAACGTAGACATGAACTGGATGGAAATAGCTTTTTGGGATACACACATGAAGGAGAAAACAACGGTGGATAAAATGTTAGCAGATGAACTTATTTTGGTTTTGAAAACGCAATGGAAAGTTAGTGATGCAATGGGATGAAGGAGCAAGCGAAATACATTGGTGAACTTGCTGATAGAGTAAGGATTGCTAGTGGGCAGGAGCGGCAAAACGTATAGTTAGCTCTTGAAGAAAAAAGGAGTGTAACTCAACTCAAACAAGACGAAAAAGTCCGAATATGGGGATTCGGACGGTTGCTCACATAATAGCTAGATTTTATTTTAACTGTGGTATTTTTCTCCTCTTGCTCTAAGATATGTTGGAGTGAATCTGTATCATTAATTCTAAGTAACGCTTCGACTAACTCGTTTACTCTATGTAATCGATTATTTTCAGTCGATTCTGCCACACATTCTTTCAATAGAGGAATTGCCTCTTTCTCATTCCCTGTTCTAGCAAGAATGATAGCTCGAAAAAACTTAATACGATCAAGTATAAATTTATAACCTAATTTTTTATACAACTGGAGATGTTTCTCCAATTCATCGTAGTTTTCTTCAAACATGTAAGAGTTACAAATCGCTAAAGCAACCCTTTCCATATTCTCATTTTCTGTTGTATCTTCGGCATGTCCCATCCTTCCAAGTTGAATACACTTCTCATACTTTTTAAGATCATGTGCAAGAAGTGCCATTCTATACAGGAATTTTATTCTTTCTTCTTGGTTCAAAAACTCCTTATAATATAAAACCTCTTCTCCTAATTTGAATACTTCTTCTAAATGATCTAAATCCCTTAACAGTAATAAAGTATGTCTGGAACAACCCTTTTGCTACATACTTTGGTACCCCATGTTGTCGGGCATACTGGACTATTGCATCATAGAGTGAGAGTTTCACTTCATTGCAAGTACAAGTATCAGCAAGTTCGTACAGACGTTCTAGTAGATTATATGTGTCTTCGCGGGGAGATGCTAAAAATTTTATAGCAACTTTCGATATCAAAGAGAGGTGAGAAATCTCAATTGCTTCTGACAAAAAGGCATTTAAAACATTGATACGATCTTCTGACTCTACATAGTATTCTATTACTTCATCATAAGGAAACCTTAGAACCTCCATTAATGACTTTAGTGTACTTAGTTCTGGTCGTTTTGTTTCACCTGTTTCAATTTTAGAAAGGACGCCCTTGCTTACTCCGCTCAGTCTTGCTAATTCAGACAAGCTTATGCCTAATTCCGCCCTTTTTTCTTTTATCAGTTCCCCCCAATGTTGTGAAAGTTAAACTTTCCGCCATGTTAATCCCCTTCCTAAATTAATAAAACATGATATTTCTTAACATTCTACCTCGAATGTATAATTATATAAATATGAATAAAATTTTGTAATTCAAAGGATTTTAAGTTAAAAGCCGTGGAGAACACCAAATCCTCTTAGAGGAAGACCGCGAACAAGGCCAGAGAGCACTGAGGAAGAGATAGTTCGATTACGCGCAGAGAACGAATTCTTAAAAAAGTGGCTAGGTCTAGAAAAGAGGTGAAACAGAAAGATAAACGCTGTTTTTTCGAGCTTATTAAAGAATTGTCTAAAAAGTTAAGAGAAATGATCATGGAGTGTCATCAAGAGGTCAAAGGTATTTACGGGTATCCCCGAATAAAAGTGTGGCTATTTAGAAGGTACGGGCTAAAAGTCAATCATAAACGTGTGTATCGCATCATGAGGGAACTTGGGATACAAGCGTGCATCCGTAAAAAACGAAAATTCTTTGGAGGCAAAGAGAAGGTTGTCATCTCCGAAAACAAGCTGAATCGAAATTTTTGCGCCTCACGGCCAAATGAGAAATGGGCTACAGATATTACCTACATACTGTTTAATGGTCGCCGTCTGTATCTGTCTGTCATATACGACATGTATAACAACGAAGTTGTTGCCTACAAAACAAGCAAACGTAATGATTTACGGCTCGTAATGGATACCGTAAAATTGGCGATTAAAAAACGGGATGTAAACGGAGTCCTCCTATACAGTGATCAAGGATACCAGTACACCTCAAAGCAGTACAACCAGTTCCTTCAGCAATATAAAATCGTAGCAAGCATGTCTAGAAAGGTAACTGTTTAGATAACGCCTGTATTGAGGTGTTCTTTAGGCATTTAAAAGCAGAGTGTTTGTACCTTCATTCGTTTCAAACGGATGAAGAAGTGGAAGAAGCTCTTCACGGCTACATTAATTTCTATAATCAGCAACGGTTTCAATCTCGATTAAAAAACCTGAGTCCGGTAGAATACCGAACTCAGGCAGCCTAGCTTGTTTAAAGTTGTCTACTTGACAGGGATAATATCAATTACAAGTGGTCTATTTGCATCTGATTCGTCAACTGCTTTTCTATTTTTTCCCGTTAATGGTTAGACCGATTCCGTGACCATATTTTGACCATATTTGTATCAAAGGCTAACCGAAAATATCTTACATGAAATTTATACTTTCCTATTATAGTGCCGTTATTCTTACTTATCCTTAACGGTACTTTTTAGAACGTAAAAAATACGAAAGTTTGTCGAATTTCTTCATTTGAGGAGGAAAATAATGGTTTAAGGGGACGGTGGGGACGAAAACAATCCTAAACTATAAAAAAACTATCCTAAATCATATTATGCAAGTGGGTAAAATTGTTGGTTTATAAGGAATTATCATAATGTATCATAAACCAAATACATCTATTATGTTCCCTCAAGGGAAACATATTTTATTCCAATTTGCAGGGGCGGCATAGCAAACCATTTTTTTAAAAAAAGATACAAGTCTAGTTCCATAACTTACCTGTAAACATATTCTACGATATAAGGAAAACATTTCTATCAAAAGAAGGGGTTGAATATCCATGATATTTAACGAAATCATTAAAAAATTATTAAACGGAGAAAAGGAAGTTGAAGAAATTCAAGTGAAATTCAAAAGCGGTGAAGAAAAAAAATACGAACTAAAGGAATCGTCAGAAGATACGGTTAAAAGTATGTTTGCTAAAGTTGATTGGGATGAAGTAGTAGAAGTAGACGTCGAATTCGCAGATGGAGAAAAAGTGGAGTTGGAGTTGGAAGAATCCGAAGAATCCGAAGAATCCGAAGACGACGAATTCGCAGATGGAGAAAAAGTGGAGTTGGAGTTGGAAGAATCCGAAGAATCCGAAGAATCCGAAGACGACGAATTCGCAGATGGAGAAAAAGTGGAGTTGGAGTTGGAAGAATCTGAAGAATCCGAAGAAGACGTATCCGAAGAAGACGTATCCGAAGAAGACGTATCCGCAGAAGACGTATCCGAAGAAGACGTATCCGCAGAAGACGTATCCGAAGAAGACGTATCCGAAGAAGACGTATCCGAAGAAGACGAATCTGAAGAAGACGAATCTGAAGAAGACGAATCTGAAGAAGACGAATCTGAAGAAGACGAATCTGAAGAAGACGAATCTGAAGAAGACGAATCTGAAGAAGATGAGGACAGTTCTGCGAAATAACGGTGGCCTATTTTATTCATCCATGTTTAAAAGAAGAGGGATGCTTCCTATTATTAGAACGCCCTCTTCTTATTATTGATCTTGTTCCTAAATCGAGCAGATTTCATGAGCCACTCGTTCTCATGTGGACCTACGTTCCTCATGTTTGTAGAAGATACCACAGTGGTTTATATAGCTTTTGGTGAAACGGTAAAATTTCTATACAAAAATATAGTTATTTATCATTGATAATAAACGTTACATTAGACCAATTTTTATTTAAAGGCATAAATCTAGTTCCATAACTTACCTGTAAACGTATTCTACGATATATGGAAAAGGGGGCAACGCAATGGTAGATTACATCATTAAACCATGGGAAACGACTGAACAAGATCTAGATAATGTACCGCTGGAAGTTGAAGATCTAGCGAAACAGGTCATGACTCATTATGACATGATAGTAAAAAGCATGACGATGATTACCTCTAAGCCAGACAAAGGAGGTGCGATTTGGAAGATTGAAACGGACAGAGGGCCGCGTAGCTTGAAAATCTTGCATCGCTCCCCAGAACGAAGTCTTTTTAGTATTGGTGCACAAGAATATCTCGTTGAACAGGGTGCACGCGTTCCGAAATTGATACATGCTAAGAGTGGAGAAAACTATGTAAACGCCGGTGGGAAACTTTGGATTGTGGCAGAGTGGATTGAATCATTGATTCAAGAAAGTAAAATCGACTTGGAAGGAGCACAGGCGCTTTGTTATGGGCTCGGCGAATTTCATCGGCATTCACAGGGATACGTGCCACCTACTGGTGCTGCAAATGCTTCCCGTTTGCACCGTTACCCCCAGGTGTATAAGAAAATCATAACCAAAATAGATTGGTTTCGCATATTAGCTCATGCGTACTCCGATATGCCTGCCAGTAAGACAATTCTCTCTATGGTTGATGTATACGAACAGCAGGCACGTGAAGCATTAGCAAAATTGGAGAGTTCTCCTTATGCGAGCCTAGTGGCTAAAGGTGGACCTTATTGGGGAATTGTTCACCAGGATTACGGATGGTCAAACGGACAGCAAGGTCCCGGAGGAATTTGGATTATTGATTTGGACGGGGTTGCGTACGATTTTCCGATCCGTGACTTGCGCAAGTTGATTACAAGCACAATGGACGATATGGGCGTCTGGGATGTGAAGTGGATGCGAGGAATGATTGAAGCTTACGAGCAAGCGAACCCGATTGACCCCGCCCTATACGAGATACTTCTTATCGATATGTCATTACCGAATGAGTTCTATAAACATGTAAAAGAAATGGTCTACAGCCCAACTACCTTTCTTAATGATGAATTAGTTGATTTGCTGCTTCGATTAGAGAAATCAGATGCTACGAAGTGGCCTGCACTGACGGAGTTAAGTAATAACTGGAACTTTGATGGGAAAGACGGTGGGAACAAATGAAAGTATTAATGATTTGTACAGAAAAACTTCCTGTTCCGCCCATACGAGGGGGAGCCATTCAAAGCTATATTGCCGGGGTGTCCCCGCTACTTGGCAAGCATCATGATGTAACAATCCTCGGGATTACAGATCCCGAGCTTCCATCGAAACAAAAAGTAGACAACATCACTTATGTAAGGGTACCAGGCCAATTGCTTGATATTTATCTTAAAGGGGTTGTTTCTTATCTTAGCGAAAACTCCTTCGATCTAATTCATGTCTTTAATCGACCACGTCTTATCGCCCCAATACGTCAAGTAGCCCCAAACGCACGCATTATACTCAGCATGCATAATGATATGTTTTTACCGGAGAAGATTGATCCAGTTGAAGCTTCAACCGCTATCGAACAGGTGGAGCGTATCGTTACGGTAAGCAATTATGTGGGAAGGACGATCGTCGATCTTTATCCACAAGCGTCCGATAAGGTAAAAACGATATACTCTGGAGTAGATATAAAGCGCTATATTCCGGATGCATCTGATACAGTTATAAAAGAGCGAGAGGAACTGAGACGTCAATTCCAGCTTCAGTCCAAGAAAGTCATTCTTTTTGTAGGTCGTCTTTCACCGAAGAAGGGCGTGGATATTCTTGTACGCTCTATGAATGGCCTTGCTGCCAAACATAAAAACTGTGCTTTGGTTTTAGTCGGTAGTAAATGGTACAGCGATGATGAGATTAGTGACTATGTAGCATATGTCCGTGCACTTGCTGCCCATTCGCCTATTCCGGTAATCAACACTGGATTTGTTCATGCTGATCAAGTTCATAAGTGGTTCTGGACTGGAGATGTATTTGTCTGTCCTTCTCAGTGGGAAGAACCTTTGGCCCGTGTTCATTATGAAGCGATGGCAGCAGGATTGCCGATTATAACTACTGCGCGCGGCGGCAATCCGGAAGTAATGATTAATCAGCAAAATGGATTGATTATCGATCAACCCGAAAATCCGGACGCGTTTACGAGAGCGCTTTCCACTCTGCTCTCCAATCAGAATGCGATGAAAAAGATGGGAAGTAAGGGAAGGAAATTAGCCATTCAGCATTACGATTGGGGACGCGTATCGAGTGAAATACTGGAAGTCTGGAATGGGGAACACTAATGCTTGGCAGAAAGAGGGAACAATGAATGGCAAAAGTACTGGTAACCGGCTGCAGTGGGTTCATTGGTTCAAGCCTCTGTCACTTTCTTTTGCGTGAAGGGTATGATGTAACAGGAATTGATGCATACAAAGCTAACTACGAACGTTGGATAAAAGAGCGTAATTTAGAAACGCTTAAACAGTATAGCCGATTTCGGTTTTTGGAAGTTGATTTGGCTACGTACCCGCTTAAGCCGTTTCTTCACAGCTTCGACTATATTTTTCACTTGGCGGCTATTCCAGGCGTACGAACAAGCTGGGGAAAAAGCTTTAAAGAGTATACGGACAATAACATTCTAGTGACACAGCTATTGTTAGAAGCAGCTCAGAATTCTGCGATAAAAAAAATAGTGTATGCGTCTTCCTCCTCCGTGTATGGAGGGATGACAGGGCCAGCAGATGAGAGGCAAACCCCGCATCCGATCTCTCCTTATGGAGTAACTAAATTATCAGCCGAACACTTATGTCAATTATACGCACAAAATTTTCAAGTTCCTGTTATTTCACTTCGCTATTTTACTGTATTCGGACCGCGTCAACGTCCGGATATGGCTTTTCATCAATTTATTTATTGCATTCTGCAAGAACGTCCCATTGTAATTTTTGGCGATGGTGAGCAGTCTCGAGACTTTACGTTTATTGACGACGTTGTTGTCGCTAATTTTCTCGCTATGCAATCCGAATATGTGGGAGAAGTATTCAATATAGGGGGAGTTTCGCGATTAAGCATTAATAAAGTGATTCGCATCGCAGAAAAATACACAGGAAAAAAAGCGAAATTTCAGCACTTTCCGGAACAATCAGGAGATCCGAAACATACGTGGGCGGATATTACAAAAGCAAAGAATATGTTACATTACAATCCGCAATTTGACTTGGAGAAGGGAATCTATTTACAAATTCAAGATATCAAAACGCTGTACAATCTTTGATTCATAACCGTACCGATTCTCATTTACTAGTGTAAGCGTTTTGCATAATTTTCGCCCTTAGAGCCGCAAGGCTCTTTTAGCCATAAAAGGACGACTTTACCCCCATCACCATCAAGCATACCGGTTCAAGATGTGGTGAAAATTGAAAAGAGCTAGAAGAAAGAAGATCGTCCAAATTATCTGAGCGGTCTTTTGCGTACTATATAGAGCAATCTATTCCTGTAAGCTCCTTGAAAGCAGGTTCGCCTTCCCACTAAAATGGGTTTGATTCTTCAATAGTTTTTTTGGCTTGCTCCAGCGTAGAGAAGTATCCAAATATCAAACGAGTTTTACTGTCGTAGACTTCTATTAATTTTTACTGTTTCTATTATAATAGGCTCCTTTGTTCGATTAATTTCTTAAATCTCGCACCGTGGAGCCACCATACTTGGTGGATAAACGGCGAGTTGACGTGATATATAAGAATACATTATGATGTTCTAGCACCCATAAAACATTGCTCTATCAATGTTTGTAGAATAAAACAGAATACAGTTAGATGCAGGTAAATACTCTTTGTCCGCAAGAAGCATTCATGGCTGTTTTACGCATGGATGATAAGTAAGAGTCGTGACCTGACACCGTTCTGGCTGTCAGGTCTTCTCTTTATTAGGTACAACTTTGAAAACAAGGAGGGGTAGACATGGCCCCGAATACTGTATATATCCATATCCCCTTTTGTACAAATAAATGCTATTACTGTGATTTCAATTCTTTTGTAACCAATAATCCCCAGCTGGTTTGGGATTACTTAGAAGCTTTACGCCGGGAAATGACGCTTACTTTCCAGCAAAATCCCCCTGAGAAGATCAAAACGATTTTTGTTGGAGGAGGTACTCCAACATATTTAGATCAGGAGCAGATGGCGCTATTTTTGCAGATGGTTAATGAGCACCTTGCTCCCTATTTTAGCGATGACCTAGAGTGGACCATGGAAGCAAATCCTGGTACCACTGATCTTGAAAAATTAACGCTGATGAGATCATCTGGAGTAAATCGAATTAGTTTTGGTGTGCAATCTTTCCAAAGTGATTTGTTAAAACGTATTGGTCGGATTCATGATGTGGATGAGGTTTATCAAAGTGTGAATAACGCGGTTCAAGCCGGATTTGACAATATCTCTATTGATTTAATGTTTGGTTTACCAGATCAGACGATGGAGATGTTTGCTCAAAGCTTGCAAAAAGCGATGGAGCTACCGATTACACATCTGTCCTCCTATGGTTTAAAAGTAGAGGAGAATACGCTTTTTCATACCTTGTATCAAAAAGATCAACTACCATTGCCTACAGAGGACACAGAGCTTGAGATGTATCTTCTTTTAATAGAAACACTGGAGAAGCATGGGATGTCCATGTATGAGATTAGTAATTTTGCCAAACCAGGTAAACAAAGCCGACATAATAAAACCTACTGGTTGAATCAAGATTATTATGGCATTGGAGCTGGAGCGCATGGATATATGAACGGTAGACGACATGTCAATGCAGGTCCACTTGCTGTCTACACACGCATGGCGATGGAAGGTTCTCCGCGTGTAGAGGAGTTTGAGGTAACACAAAAAGAAGCGATGGAAGAACAGATGATTCTGGGGTTACGTTTGCGTGAAGGAGTAGACTTAGAGACTTTTGCGAATCGCTTTGGTCAAACTGTGCAAGATGAGTTCGGGGAGCCATTAGAACGGGAATTGCAAAAAGGTATGGTAGAGATCGTGGATCAGCATGTACGACTTACGTCAAAAGGACTACCGCTTGGCAATGAAGTATTTGCTGCTTTTTTGCGAGTGTAGATACAGCATGAGATGAAACTAGGTACTAGAGAAATGGTATCGGAAAAAACAAGATTACAACAGGAAGCACTTTTTATGCGGAGAAAACCCGAAAAAAGTGCTTTTTCTCTCCTAGTTTTTTGCTTTTTTCACAGGAGAGAAGTTGACAAATGTTCTATCACTTGATAAGTTATTAGTATCCTTTAGCACTCGCTTGATCTGAGTGCTAACAAAACCAAACCAGAAGTTTCCAAGCGAATGAGTCAACACTACTAGAAGGAGGGCGTTTAGCTATGTTATCGGAGCGACAAAAGCTGATCTTGCAAGCGATTATTGAAAATTATATTCATTCGGCAGAACCTGTTGGCTCCAGAACCATTTCCAAACGACCGGAAGTTACCTTCAGTTCGGCTACAATTCGTAACGAAATGTCTGATTTGGAGGAGTTGGGTTATCTGGAACAGCCGCATACTTCTGCGGGACGTGTTCCTTCCACAAAAGGCTACCGCTTTTACGTGGATCACATGGTGGAACCCAATTTGCTGAATAATGTAGACGCGAGCATTTGGAAGCAAATGTTTGCCGATCGGATTTTGCATTTTGAAAATGCCGTGGAACAGACAGCTTCGGTTCTTTCCCAATTGACGAATTACACGGCAGTGGTACTTGGACCAGAAATCTTTGAACATCGCTTGAAACATCTGCAAATTATTCCATTGAGTGACACACAAGCTGTGGCGATTATTGTGACTCAAACAGGGCGTGTTGAAAATAAGCGTATTGATTTGCCAGCGGGTTTATCACCGAGCGATATGGAGAAATTGGTCAATGTTTTAAACACAAAACTGCAAGATACACCACTATGGCAACTGCGCCAACGCTTGTATCAGGAAGTATCCGATGAATTGAAACGCCATGTTGATCATTATGAAGAGATGTTGAAAATGATTAGTACTGCTATTGAGGGTGATTCATCTGAGCGCTTACTGTTACGGGGAACTACTAAGTTCATGGAGCAGCCCGAGTTTCAGGATGTGGAAAAAGTCAAAGAGATTTTGGAGTTATTTGAACGCAGTGATCAAATGACGCATCTGTTTGAAACCAATGATAAGGGATTACAGATACGCATCGGCCACGAAAACCATCTCGACGCTATGAAGAATTGTAGCATTGTAACCACCAGTTATTCCTTTAAAGGTAAACCCGTAGGTACAATTGGTATACTCGGACCTACGCGCATGGAGTATGGCAAAGTGATTGCTGTCCTGGATTTCATTGCTTTGGGATTGTCACAGATGTTAAATGCACAGATAGAAGGACGATCTACAGAAGGGCAAGAGGATTCATGACGAACACGGGCGGGCGGGTTACAATTGCTCGCTTACATAGATTATTAGTCACAGTAGGAGGTAGTCAGATTGAGCGAAGAGAAAGCAAAGGTTGAACTAGAGCAAGAAGACATGGTTCAAGACCACGTAGAGCAAAATGAACCGGTTGAACAAACCGAATCAGAGGCAACAGAAACAGGGGAAACGATTGACCTAGCTATGGAAGTGGAGCGCCTACAAGCTCAATTGCAAGAGCAAGAAAACCGCTTGCTACGCAACCTAGCAGATATGGACAATATGCGTCGTCGCTCACGTAAAGAGCAAGAGGATTTGCAAAAATACGCCTCTCAAAAGGTAGTAGAATCCTTGTTGCCAGCGCTTGATAACTTTGAACGCGCTCTTGCTGTTGATCCTAGCACCGCTACGGCTGAAAGCATTTTGCAAGGAGTACAAATGGTATACCGTCAAGTGGTGCAAGTATTTGAGCAAGAAGGCCTACAAGCGGTTGAATCAGTAGGAAAAGCGTTTGACCCACATGTGCATCAAGCTGTGATGCAAGTGGAAGATTCTAACTACGAAGCAAATACTGTTGTAGAAGAATTACAAAAAGGTTATCAATTTAAGGACCGTGTCATTCGTCCTGCTATGGTTAAAGTAAACTCGTAAGTAAAAGAGCTTTTTTCAGCAAGTAAATCATCCATATTTTGTAGATAATTGAGGAGGAAAAGATTTATGAGTCGTGTAATTGGTATTGACCTTGGTACAACTAACTCTTGTGTAGCAGTTATGGAAGGTAGCGAGCCTATCGTTATTGCCAACGCCGAAGGAAACCGTACAACTCCTTCTGTAGTAGCTTTTAAAAACGGAGAGCGCATTGTTGGGGAGACAGCAAAACGCCAAGCGATTACAAACGCTGATAATACGGTTAGTTCCGTCAAACGTTGGATGGGTACAAATCATAAAGAAACATTGGAAGGCAAAGATTATACACCGCAAGAGGTTTCTGCAATGATCTTGCAAAAGCTAAAAGCTGATGCAGAAGCATACCTAGGACAACCGGTAACTCAAGCGGTTATCACAGTCCCTGCTTATTTCAATGATAGCCAACGCCAAGCTACTAAAGATGCTGGACGTATTGCTGGCTTGGAAGTTTTGCGTATCGTCAATGAGCCTACAGCGGCAGCACTTGCTTATGGTTTAGAGAAAAACGATGACCAAACGATCCTTGTTTATGACTTGGGCGGTGGTACATTCGACGTATCTATCCTTGAATTATCTGAAGGATTCTTTGAAGTAAAAGCAACTTCTGGAGATAACAAACTAGGCGGAGACGATTTTGACCAAGTGGTTATGGACTATTTGGTGGCGGAATTTAAAAAAGAAAACGGCATTGACCTAGCTCAAGATCGTATGGCAATGCAACGTTTGAAAGATGCAGCTGAAAAAGCGAAAAAAGATTTGTCCGGTGTAGTAACGACGACGATCTCTCTGCCATTTATCACAGCGGATGCATCTGGTCCGAAACATATGGAAATCAATTTGTCCCGTGCGAAATTTGAAGAGATTTCTGCTGGTTTGGTAGAGCGTACAATGGGTCCTACTCGTCAAGCTCTATCCGATGCTGGTCTTTCTCCAAATCAAATCGATCGCGTTCTTCTAGTTGGTGGTTCTACTCGTATCCCAGCGGTACAAGAAGCAATCAAGAAGTTTATTGGTCAAGATCCACATAAAGGTGTAAATCCAGACGAAGTAGTAGCTCTTGGTGCTGCAGTTCAAGCGGGTGTATTAACTGGTGATGTAAAAGACGTGGTACTACTTGACGTAACACCACTTTCTCTAGGTATTGAAACATTGGGTGGCGTGTTCACAAAATTGATCGACCGCAATACAACCATCCCAACAAGTAAATCTCAAGTGTTCTCTACAGCAGCGGACAACCAAACAGCGGTTGATATCCACGTGTTGCAAGGGGAGCGCCAAATGGCAACAGACAACAAAACCTTGGGTCGTTTCCAATTGAACGATATCCCACCAGCTCCTCGTGGTGTTCCACAAGTAGAAGTTAGCTTTGATATTGATGCTAACGGTATCGTAAACGTACGAGCAAAAGACTTGGGAACAGGTAAAGAGCAAACGATCACGATCACTTCTAACTCTGGTCTTTCTGACGAAGAGATCGACCGCATGGTAAAAGAAGCGGAACTAAATTCTGAAGCAGATAAGAAGCGCAAAGAAGAAGTAGAAGTTCGCAACGAAGCAGATCAGTTAGTATTTACAACTGAGAAAACGTTGAAAGATTTAGAAGGAAAAGTAGAACAAGCTGAGATCGACAAAGCAAACGAAGCGAAAGAAAAAACACAAAAAGCATTGGAAGGCGGCAACTTCGACGAGATTAAAGCGGCGAAAGAAGAGCTTTCTGAAATCGTTCAGCAATTATCTATCAAATTGTATGAGCAAGCAGCACAAGCACAACAAGCGGCTCAAAATGCTGACGGAGAAGGTGCGGCTCAAACAGGAAAAGATAATGTAGTAGATGCTGACTATGAAGTAGTTGACGAAGAGAAGAAACAATAAGAATAGATACAGGGATTTTAGAAGAGTCAAAGTCACACAATGTTGACTTTGACTCTTTTCCTTTATGGAATGGGGATTCTATTGAAGCTTGCAAGTATACATGCTAAGATTATCTTTGATTGTCTTGGATACGGGAGTGATAGACAGGTATGAAAAGAGATTATTATGAGGTACTGGGTCTTGGAAAAGATGCCAGTGCAGATGACATAAAGAAGGCATACCGCAAGTTAGCGAGACAGTATCATCCTGACGTTAATAAAGAAGCGGATGCTGAAACTAAATTTAAAGAAGTAAAAGATGCATATGATGTACTCTCAGATGACCAAAAACGTGGACAATATGACCGTTTTGGACATCAAGATCCGAACCAAGGCTTTGGTGGTGGCTTTGATGGTTCTGGAATGGGCGGTTTTGGTGATATTTTTGATATGTTCTTTGGTGGCGGTGGACGCCGTGCTAATCCGAATGCGCCACGCCGTGGTGCTGATTTGGAGTATGCAATCAATATTGACTTCTTGGATGCTGTGTTTGGCAAAGATAGGGATATCGAGATTCAACGTGAAGTGGAATGCGATACGTGTAACGGTAGTGGCGCTAAGCCTGGTACGAAGGTAGAAACTTGCTCTAGATGTAATGGATCTGGACAGGAAGAAGTACAGGCAAATACGCCATTTGGCCGCGTTGTTAATCGTCGGGTTTGTTCTGTTTGTAGCGGTAAAGGAAAACAGATCAAGGAAAAATGTACGACTTGCAGAGGCATTGGCCGCAACAAGGTCAAGCGCACAATTCACATTACCATCCCTGCTGGCGTAGATGATGGTCAGCAAATGCGTATCACTGGCGAAGGCGAAGCTGGTGTGAATGGTGGTCCAGCGGGTGACGTTTATGTTATGTTCCGCGTGCGTAAACACGATTTCTTTGAACGCGATGGAAATGACATTTATTGTGAGATGCCAATCAATTTTGCTCAGGCAGCTTTGGGTGATGAAATTGAAGTGCCTACGGTGGATGGCCGAGTGAAGCTGAAAATCCCAGCCGGAACGCAAACTAACACATTCTTCCGTTTGCGCGGTAAAGGTGTGCCACACTTGCGTGGGAATGCCCGAGGCGATCAGCACGTGAAGATTAAAGTAGTAACACCTACAAAACTAACAGATCGTCAAAAAGACTTGTTACGTGAATTAGGGGGATTAGAGGATGGTGCTCCCCTACATGAACAGCCGGAAGAGAATTTCTTTGATAAAATCAAGCGTAGATTACGCGGTGAATAATATGTTGTGGAAAGCTAGATGGGGGATGGTAGAGCATGAATTGGTCGGAAGTTAGTATTCACACCACGGCAGAGGCAGTTGAGGCGGTCTCTAGTATTTTGTATGAAGCGGGAGCAGGTGGCGTTGTCATTGAAGATCCCGAAATTTTATCCCGTGAGTGGAGCACGCCCTTTGGTGAAATCTACCACCTCTCGCCAGATGACTTTCCTACTGATGGTGTCATTGTAAAAGCTTATTTCCCTGTGAACAGCTACTTGGGTGAAACGGTAGAAGAGATTAAAACGCAAGTAAACGAGCTTTTGACCTTCGGATTGGATGTCGGTAAAGGTACCGTCACCATGACTGAGGTTCATGAAGATGATTGGGCAACTGCATGGAAAAAATATTATAAACCAGTTGCAATTTCAGATCATATTACGATCACCCCGATCTGGGAGAACTATCAACCGAAGCGAGAAGGGGAGCTCATTATCGAAATGGACCCTGGTATGGCATTTGGTACAGGTACGCATCCTACGACCGTACTGTGTATTCGTGCGATTGAGCGTTACCTTAAAGAAGGGGACCGTGTCTATGACGTGGGAACCGGAACAGGTATTTTAAGTATTGCTGCCGCTAAACTAGGTGCAGCTTCCTTGACTGCCATGGACTTAGATGAGATTGCAGTTCGTTCTGCTCAAGAGAACTGTAGCATCAATAAGGTGGATGATAAGGTCTTGGTGAGACAGAACAATCTGCTCGATGGTATCACTGAAAAAGTGGAAGTAGTAGTTGCCAATATCTTAGCAGAAGTGATTATTCGTTTCACTGATGATGTTCATCGTGTATTATTACCAGATGGTACATTTATTGCTTCTGGTATTATTGGGGCGCGTGAAGACGATGTAAAACAGGCGTTAGCTGCCTCGAATTTGGAAGTTATAGAAACAGTTTACATGGAAGACTGGGTAGCAATTGTCGCGAAAAAACGTTAGAATAATGGGGTTAATAATCAGATGCAACGTTATTTTATAGATAGCCAACAATTTTTTGACAATCATGTGGTTATTACCGGGGATGATGTTCACCACATTGTGAAGGTGATGCGTACAGAGATTGGCGATCATATTTTGGTTAGCGATGGGAGAGGACGGGTGGTTAAAGCCCGTCTTTCTGCCTTGGATTCCAAAGAAGTGTACGCCGATATCGTGGAGACAATCACTAAACAAACGGAGTTACCTGTATCGGTAACGATTGGACAGGGTTTGCCAAAAGGCGACAAGGTAGAGTGGATTTTGCAAAAAGGAACGGAGCTTGGAGCTACTTCCTTTGTACCGTTTCAATCAGAGCGTACCATCGTCAAGCTGGATGCTAAGAAAGAAGCTAAAAAGCTAGAGCGTTGGTCCAAAATTGTAAAAGAAGCGGCCGAGCAATCACATCGGGCCTATTTACCTGAGGTGCTACCCCCGCTTTCCTTTAAGCAGGTGGTTGAACATGCCAAAGACTATACGACTGCTGTCATTGCTTACGAAAAAGAAGATACCAAAAGATTAGGCGAGGTGCTGTCAAACTTGTCTGTTGGCGACTCGCTTTTCGTCATGATTGGACCAGAAGGTGGATTTTCTGAAAGTGAAATTCGCTATGCAGAAGAGAACGGTATCCATTCCGTTTCGCTTGGTCCACGTATTTTACGCACGGAAACAGCCAGCCAGTATTTGCTAGCTGCCGTTTCCTATCAGTTTGAATAAGTCATACGTAACAGTTGAAAGGAGGAGAGCAATGAATAAGGTTGCTTTCCATACATTGGGCTGCAAAGTAAATAGTTATGAAACAGAAGCGATTTGGAACCTGTTCAAGCAGAATGGCTATGAACGGGTAGACTTTGAGCATGATGTAGCTGATGTATACGTTATTAATACCTGCACGGTTACCAATACTGGTGACAAGAAAAGTCGTCAGGTTATTCGTCGCGCTATCCGTCGTAACCCCGAGGCGATCGTTGCTGTTACGGGTTGCTATGCGCAGACCTCACCAAAAGAGATTGCCGAAATTCCAGGTGTAGACATTGTGGTAGGTACGCAAGGACGCGATCGTTTATTGGAGTATGTGGCACAGATCCGTGGAGAACGCACACCGATCAACGCTGTAGGTAATATCATGAAAACACGCGAATTTGAAGAATTGGATGTACCTAATTTTACAGATCGTACTCGTGCTTCTCTTAAAATTCAAGAAGGCTGTAACAACTTCTGTACCTTCTGTATTATCCCGTGGGCGCGTGGCTTAATGCGTTCCCGCAAACCTGAGAGTGTGATAGAACAAGCCGAAAAACTAGTAGCAGAAGGATATCTAGAGATCGTTCTGACTGGCATTCACACAGGTGGATATGGTGAGGATCTAGAGGATTACAATCTAGCTAAATTGCTAGTTGAACTGGAACAAGTAGAAGGGCTACAACGCATTCGTATCAGCTCTATTGAAGCAAGCCAAATTACTGATGAAGTCGTTGCAGTAATTGATCGTTCCGAGAAGATTTGTCGTCATCTGCATGTACCTCTACAAGCTGGCGATGATGATGTGTTAAAACGCATGCGCCGTAAATATACGACCGCAGAGTTTATGGATCGTATCCGTAAAGTGCGTAAAGCATTACCTGGGGTTGCCATCACGACAGACGTTATTGTTGGATTCCCGGGTGAGACTGAGGAACAGTTCGTAACTGGCTACAACTTTATTAAAGAATTAGGCTTTGCTGAGTTGCACGTCTTCCCGTATTCTATGCGCACAGGTACGCCTGCTGCACGCATGGAAGATCAAGTGGATGAAGAAGTGAAGAAGTATCGAGTAGCAAAACTTATTGAATTAAATCAACAGTTATCTGTGAAATATGCGCAACCATTTATCGGTGATGTATTGGAAATTATTCCAGAGCGTCCTTATAAAGAAGACCCAACTAGCGGTAAGCTAATGGGCTACTCCGATAACTATCTGAACGTAGTATTTGAAGGTACAGAGGACATGATCGGAAAAATTTGCAAAGTGTGTTTGGATGAAGTCGATGCAGA
Source organism: Brevibacillus laterosporus (assembly GCA_007833815.1). NCBI lineage: Bacteria > Bacillati > Bacillota > Bacilli > Caryophanales > Paenibacillaceae > Brevibacillus > Brevibacillus laterosporus. The sequence continues at coordinate 2,614,973 of CP033464.1, forward strand.
ATATTGCACAGGTACGTTCGTACGTGTTCTAGAAGCCTTGCCTACTGGAATGGAAAGCAAAGGAAAAGCTGTATGAAAGAAATCTCTGCAGGCGGTGTCGTCTACCGCGAACGAGACGGGGAACTTACCCTATTGATGATTAAGGATCGTTTTGGCAAAGTAACGGTAGCAAAAGGCAAGCAAGAGCCAAGAGAGACTCTGATGCAGACTGCCATTCGTGAAATTGAAGAGGAGACGGGGATAAAAGGGGAACTAGGTCCATTATTGGAGATTGTTCACTATACCTACGAGCATCCTATTCAACAGATTTTGGTGGAGAAAGAAGTTCACTATTATCTAGTCAAAGCGTTGACGGATCAAGTGACAGTTCAAGTAGAAGAAATTGATGAGGTGCAATGGCTCAAACCAGAGGCAGCTTGGAAACTACATGAGCAAGCAGGATATCACAACAACCGCAGTGTTTTACAAAAAGCATTGAAAACCTTGGGTATCCAGATCATATAGAACAATGAGAGCTCGACCAGAGATGGTTGGGCTTTTGTTGTGCTGGTACCGTCAGGAGGCTAGGTATTCTAATCTTTTTTAGTAGGAGGCAGGAAGATATAGGGAGTTGTTTGCCTAGATTATGGGGGGGACAGTAAGAGAAAGAGGAACAGCAGAACCTAAGAAACCGCATACAAAATTGAACAATTAAGTAGAGTGTTAAAAAAGGGGTTGATCCTTAGCTCATCAGCGTTATGATAAAGAACGACAAATAGAAAAGGGAGTGGTAGGAATGTACGGATGGATCATCCTGTTTGCCTTTTATGGGCTAGGCATTGTCTTTCATAATTACCTGTATATTCCGCTTCCAGGTAGTCTCATTGGACTAATACTTTTGACGACAAGCCTGGTAACGGGATTGGTACCATTGCGGTTAGTGGAAGGAGCAGCAGATTTTTTGCTCAAAAATATGCTATTGTTTTTTGTGCCTATTATCGTCGGGGTAACGCCTTATTTTCATTATTTGGAGCAAAAACCGCTTGCCATCCTCGTGGCATTGGTGGCCGGCCCTGTAGCCGTCATGATGGTAACCGGAATTGTGGTCCAAAAGTGGCGTGACTGGGAAAAAGGAAAAGAGGCGGTACTTCCGCAGCAGAGTGAACAGGGGGAATGATGAATATGTGGGAGGTTATTGCGATTCTCCTTACACTAACTGGTTATGTGGTGGCCAAAATGGTTTCAAAAAGGTATCCGTTTGTACAGCCAATGATAGCAGCGTCAATCATAGTATGGTTGGTGTGGTGGCTCATCAATAGTGATTGGAAATTATATGACAGGGGAGGATCTTACATTTCTTTCTTTTTAGGTCCGGCAACGGTAGCTCTAGCCATTCCATTGGCTAGACAATTTCAACAGGTATTAAAGCTTTGGAAATCCATCATTGCTGGTGTTGCCAGCGGTTGTATCGTTGCCGTATCTTCCTCGTGGTTTTTGATTTGGGTAATGGGAGGAGATCAAACACTGATTCGTAGCATGATTTCTAAATCAGTCACGACCCCCATCTCAGTCGAATTAACTAATACCATTGGTGGAATACCTGCATTAGCTGCTTTATTTACAGCAGTGACTGGTATTGTCGGGAGCTTGCTGTATCGAATTGTGCTACGTGTGGGACGTATTTCCGATGATTGGGCGATTGGGCTAGCTGTAGGAACCAGCGCACATGCTGTAGGTACGGCAGGGATGATGAATCAGAGTCAGCGAAAAGCAGCGGCATCTAGCCTGGCAATGATTTTAGCGGGAATTATTACGTCTATTTATTTTATCCCTATTCAAATGCTACTCTCTTAAAATAAATAGAGATGAACAATTTCTGATCTCCATCATGTAACGAAGCTGTTTGTAGCAAGAGGTTTGGCTTATAATGATGATGTATGTACATGATTAATTCTTACTGCCAAATCATTTTGCTTGTATCAGGAATTTTTCCAAAAGGTGCGAGGGAGTGGGCGCCATATTGTCCGTTGCGTAACATCACCTGTCAACAAGGCTTCCATTGCTTAATCAGAGAATGGGATTTGAAATTGAACGTGGTGATACAGAAGTGGATGGCATTTCTGTTTTCTCTGATTATGATGGAAAAAATGAATCGCGTGTTTTATTTGTTAAAAAGGTAAGCTAATAATGATATGTGAAAAAGGTAAGTAACATATGGTCGGAAAACCATACGTACTTACCTTTTTTATTTCCGATCCGGGATTAGCCACTCAATCCCTTTGGCTATGCTAGGAGCAAAGGGTAGAGCGATTAGCGAACATAACAAATTGAAAATAGTCTGGGCATGGGCAATCTGCATGGAAGGATTGGTTGTCAATAGTCCTGCTATATAAGCTAATACCGAGACAAAGGGCAGGAATACAAGTCCCCCGACCACATTAAATAGCGTGTGGCACCATGCGACCTGCTTGGAAGCGGTGTTTGTACCGATGCTAGCAATAATTGCGGTGATGCAGGTACCAATGTTACCACCTAATACAATTGAAATAGCCGTGTCCATGGAAAAGACACCGTAGGAGATTAATGTCATGGTAATGGCTGTTGTGGCAGCACTGCTGTGCACTAACGCCGAAAAGACGGTTCCAGTTAAGAGACCAATCCATACAGAGTGCTTACTTTCAAGAAACAAGGTTCGGAAGGTTTGTGAGCTTTCTAATGGCTTGGCAATGACTTGCATGGTATCAATGCCCAGAAAAATGAGTCCGAAACCTCCGATGATCAGTCCGATTGCTTTCGACCTACGCTTGGGTTGTAGCCACATTGCTACCCCAATCAATAGCATAGGAACAGCAAAATCTTCAAGATGCAAGGCAATCAATTCGGTTGTAATGGTAGAACCCACATTGGTACCTAAAATAATCCCAATCGTCTGTGAGAAGCCAATAATGCCTGCCTGTGTGAGACCGATTGTTAAGACCGTAACAGCCGTGGAGCTCTGTAAAACAAAGGTAGAAAAAAGACCTGAAAAAAAACTATGTGTCGTTGAGCGGGTAAAACGTGTTATAATCAGTTCCATTCGCTGTCCTGCCAATTGATTAAATCCAATTCGCATTGCGTACAGTCCAAGCAAAAAGAAACTGAGTCCCATGAGAAACGGCAAAAAGATGTGATATAACATGGACAATTCAATTCCCCCCGTGAAAGGTACCTTATGAATACGCTATGCTTGTACAGAGACAAGCATGACTAGGAGGATATAGAGAAGTGGCAAAAGTATTATTGCAACGAAATCGTAAAAAACGTTTGGAAGCCGGACATCCGTGGGTTTTTCAATCGGAAGTATTGGAGATTCAGGGAGATTTCCTAGCTGGGGATATCGTAGAGATTTGTAATCATCAAGGGCATTTTTTAGCAAAAGGCTATATGAACCCTGACTCTCAAATGATCGTGCGCGTGATGAGCTATAACCCAGAAGAAGAGATTGATTATGACTTTTTTGTCCGTCGTTTTCGGGATGCAAAAGAGACACGTGAGCGCTTTGTGGAAAATCCTCGCGCTTGCCGCGTTATTTATGGAGAGGCTGATTTTCTACCAGGTCTCATTGTTGATCGCTATAACGATGTGTTGGTGATGCAAGTGCTGTCACTTGGTATGGATATTCGACTCGACTTGATTAAAATGGCGTTGGTTGATGTATTTGAACCAGCCGGCATCTATCTACGCAACGATGTTCCAGTACGAGAATTGGAAGGATTGGAACAAGGAAAAGGCGTTTTGTATGGAGAATGCCCATCTGAGATTGAGATTGAGGAGAACGGTCTGAAATATGTGGTAGATATCGTGGAAGGGCAGAAAACAGGATTTTTCTACGATCAGCGAGAAAACCGAGCTGCCATTGCTCCGTTAATGACAGGCTGGGGCGAAAAACATGGTATCAAGGTATTACCTGTAGGCGAAGATGACGAGCCTCTTTACGATAAAAAAGGTAAAAAACGCGATGTGGCACCAAAATTGGATGAAGCAGGTCAACCGATCCAACGTCCAGTAGATCGTCGTGGTAAAGTGATGAAGAATCCATTCTGGGATGGAGCAGAAGTATTGGAGTGCTTTACACATACAGGCTCCTTTACCCTAAATGCTTGCAAACATGGAGCAAAGAAAGTAACAGCACTTGATATCTCTGAACATGCTGTTGAAACAGCCAAACGCAATGTTGGGCTTAATGGATATTTACATCGCGTAGATTTTGTTGTGGCTAATGCTTTTGATTACCTCCGTGAAAATGTGGAAGCAGGTAAGAGCTGGGATGTTGTCATTCTAGACCCTCCAGCTTTCGCGAAATCGCGTGGTGCGGTAAAAGGGGCTTGCCGCGGCTACAAGGATATTAATTTGCACGGCATGAAACTAGTACGCCCAGGCGGTTATTTAGTAACAGCATCTTGCTCGTATCACATGTCACCAGATTTGTTTATGGAAACGATCCAGCAAGCAGCTTATGATGCGAAAAAGATATTGCGCTTAGTGGAATGGCGTGGTGCGGGGAAAGATCATCCACAAATTAGTGGAGCGGATGAAGGACATTATTTAAAGTTTGCTATTTTTGAAGTGAGAGATCGTAAATAACAAAAGTAGACAGTATTGATGTAAGGTAATATAAAAAAGTAGCGCTCTTTCATCCTAAAGTGTAAAGGGCGCTTTTTTACGTATGAACAACTTTATTCCGAATTTGCTATGACAGCCTATTAGGCTTTGGATACGAACAATTACTTTATTTCGGTTTTGCATGTGTGTCTTTTTAAAAGGTTTTTTCTTCGTTTGCAACTTCAAAACAGATGATTTCCGTTCGTTCTGTTCAAATTTTCTCCCATATGGCTACACAAAAATTGGTGTACGTCCTCACTTGCTGAACTTGCAACGTTCGGCTGATAATGTCTGGAATATGGATTGCTAAACCCATGCAGAGCTGTGTATTGTTTTAAGGTAACTTGTGAAGTATTGGATAGTGATTGCAATAAGGTAGCGATTTCAAATGCAGGTTCGGACTCACCGTAAAGGAGAAGTACAGGTACTTTCGGAGTGATGTTTGTATACTTACGGATACGCGAACCATAATAACCAACGATACGATCACATAATCCGACGTGCTCCGTGAGTAACCAAGCAACTGTTGCTCCAACGCTAAAGCCCATTACAACAACTTGTTGGTACAAAGGGCGCTCCAATCTTAGAACTTCTGCTACTTGTTCAGTGGCTTTTTCAAAACCAATAGACATAAAACGTTGGTACGCCTGTTTTTCTTCCTTTTGCGCAAAAAAGAGAGTGTCTTTATACCATGAAAAGCAGATTACGTCCCACGATTGATTGGCATACTGTTGACAGATATCTAACATGTGTTGGTTAAGCCCGTAAATCTCAGGTAGGATTACAAGCAATTTTTCCGCACCGTTACGTAAGACGTGCATAAGGGATGGCCTTCTTTCTGACTAAATCATTTTGGCTAATCATATCAAACATAATTTTATTCTGACAACAAGATTGACATAGTAAAAAGAAAGTGTATATACTGTATATGTACACTAATCACGGATTTATATTAAAAAGTATGTATGCATGCACGTCATATAGCCGATCGGAGAAAAATATGAACATAATTATTTCAAATTCATCGGCAGAACCCATCTATGCCCAGATTAAAAACCAGTTGAAACATGTAATCCTACAAGGAGAACTTCAAGTGGGGGAGATGTTGCCTTCCATTCGTCAATTGGCTAAGGATTTACATATCAGTGTCATTACGACCAAACGAGCATATGAGGAACTAGAGAAAGAGGGGCTCATTGAATCTGTCGTGGGTAAAGGATCTTATGTTTCTGGACATAATCGTGAATATATTCGTGAGCAGCAATTACGGGAATGGGAAAGACACTTGATACAAGTGATAGAGGATAGCAAAAACCTGCAAATCAGTTGGTCAGAACTGGTGAAACATATGAGGTTATTGTACGAGGAGGAGAAAAAATGAACGCAATTGACGTGTCTCACATAAATAAGCAATTTGAGAATTTTTCCTTGCAAGATATTAATTTGACCATAAAGCAAGGCTACATTACTGGCTTAATTGGACCAAATGGTGCTGGAAAAAGTACGTTGCTCAAGTTAATGCTTCATATTGCAGTTCCAGACTCAGGGGAAATCAAGTTTTGGGGTAAATCAATCGCACAAAACGAGCAGGAGATCAAGGGGAAAATTGGATTTGTGAGTGAGGACACCACATTTTACGAGTATTTGACCATCAAGCAGATGACGAAAATCATAGCAAGATTTTATAAAATATGGAATCAAAACAAGTACCAAAACTGGATTAAAGAATTTGAACTTCCAGAAAATCAGAAGTTATCAACCCTATCAAAAGGAATGAAAATGAAATATTCATTGGCCGTTGCTCTATCCCATGAAGCCGAGCTGTTGCTAATGGATGAACCAGCTGAGGGGCTTGACCCGATTTTTCGTCGAGAATTATTAGAGATTCTGGCAGAATTGATGCAGAACGAACGTATGACGATCTTGTTTTCCACACATATTACATCTGATTTGGATCGTATTGCTGATTATATTACGTTCTTACATAAAGGTAGAGTAGTTTTTAATCGTGAGCGGGAAGAGCTACTCGAAAACTACATATTGGTAAAAGGTAGCAAAGAATTGTTGGACCCAGACATCGAGCGCTTGTTCCTCGGGATACGTGAAACGTCAGTAGGTTTTGAAGGGCTGATGGCGGATCGTAGCGAAGCGGTAAGATTGTTCCAGTCCCATGCACTGCTGGAACAGCCTAGCCTTGAAGATATTATGTACTATTCGATTAAAAGGAAATAGGGTAAATGAGAGGGATGCTTTTAAAAGATCTGTCTAATACATTTATTCTTTAATTTCCTAGCTATTATGGGGATTGGTATATTTGAAAAAATATTTGGAGAATTTGAGGTGTCTCTGCTCTATTCCTTTCGTTTTTTAGGCGCTAGTCTCTTCGTTTATTTGTTATCCTATTTGCTAACACAAAAATTGTTTCAGCATACAGATTATTAAAAAGAAGGGATCATTGCGATATGGTGCATTTATGGTATAAGGATATGTATCTGTTATTTCGAAAGAATTGGTGGATTATCTTACTTGGGACGTGGTTGCTTCAAGGGTTTACTTTTAGAGATCCTTTTGATTCGTTGATGATGGGAGTTTTTGTCTCGGGATGGGCGTTTTATTTTATTGAACTACCAGAAAAACGTGAAAAGCAACAGACATTATTAGCTAGTTTACCTGTTTCCCGTCAAGACTTAGTGAAATCGAAATATTTATTTTTACTTACCTACGCTGGAATGTGGGTCATAATTACTACTCTCCTAAATCTAGTACATGTATATAATCCATTTTCTCGGGTTACACAGTTTATCACTATTTTAGATTTACTAAGTTTATTTTGTATGATCACTTTACTAGGGGCCGTTCATTTTCTTCTTCAGTTAACTAAACATTTCACTAAGGTAGGTGGTCTTATGCCACTAGCTATCATTTTACTCAATACTAACTCTTTCTTGACCAATATCAGGAGTAATGTAGGGTTGTTTACTTCTTTATATGTAACGATTTTTGCTGGAATATCACTTGTACTTGTCATTATCTCTTATCTCATTCACCTGAAGGTTTATAGCAAGAGAGATTTTATCTAGGGTAATTTACTTAAAAGGTGGGGAGGGAGCTATACACGATACGACTTCTGCTAAAAGTTAAACCCAAGTCAAAAATATTCAACTCATTCAAGTAAGTACGTTGACCTAGGTGGTTTTCCTTTGCTGGTGATCGCTATGTATATAAGCTCATATGCATTGCCTTAGTTATCTTTGCTAGGAAAGATTTTTAAGATCCTCATAGAATTACCCCTATTCACCCTTGTCAGTCACGTCAACATTTTGTATGCTGAAAAAGGAAAATACGCGACAGAAGCACTTTCTAGGCTGTGAGCATATTTATAACGATAAAGTGAATCAGCCTGTTGAACAGATGGGAAAGGGGCATAACATGGGGAACAAAATCCGTTTGGGGATTATTTATGGAGGAAAGACATCTGAGCATGAGGTATCGCTCTTGACGGCCCTTTCTATTATGAAGGCAGTAGATCAAAACAAATACGAGGTACAACCTATTTATGTACAAATGGATGGCTCATGGTTAAAAGGGGGACCTATTGCAGGTCAACTGCCTGAGAACGTAAATGCATTGCGCCTAGGTGGGGGAATCACCCTTGGGCTTGATGACGATAAGCAAGAAGAGCAAGCTCAAACAGCTCATGTAAGTAACCAATCATTAGCGGGTAAACCAGCTAACGTGATGTCTATTCACCAGGATGTGGATGTGATTTTTCCGGTGATTCATGGGCCAAATGGTGAAGATGGAACCGTTCAGGGCTTATTGGAATTAGCAGGGATTCCTTACGTGGGTACAGGAGTTATGGCATCGGCAGTGGGTATGGATAAGTTGATGATGAAAAATGTGTTTGCTCAAGCAGGTCTAGATCAAGTGAAATACGTTGGCTTTTTACGTTCTCAAATCGAGCGTGATTCAGATAGCGTCATGGATCAGATTGAACAAATGCTGGGCTATCCTTGTTTTGTAAAGCCAGCTAACATGGGTTCGAGCGTAGGGATTACCAAAGCTAAAGACCGCGATGGTTTACGTGGAGCTTTGGAACTTGCTTGCAAATTTGACCGTCGTATTATTATTGAAGAGTTCATTAAAGCCCGCGAGGTAGAGATTGGTGTATTGGGTAATGAGGAATTACTTACATCAGTTATTGGTGAAGTTATTGCAGCGAAAGAATTTTATGATTACGAAGCGAAATATAAAGGTGGCGGCACTGATCTCATAATCCCTGCTGAACTACCACAGCATGTAGCGGATCGTATTGCTGATATGGCGAAGACAGCATTTCAGGCTTTGGATGGTTCTGGATTATCGCGCGTTGATTTCTTTTATGATGAGGAGAATGACCGCGTAGTGATTAACGAGGTTAATACGATGCCAGGGTTTACGCCGTTTAGCATGTATCCAATGTTGTTTGCAGAAGCAGGTATTCCCTATGTCGAACTGATCGATCGACTTGTGCAACTAGGATTGGAACGTTATGAAGAAAAACAAAGGAACATCGTGGCAGCAGAAGAGTTGGAATAGGAAATGGAAGCCTTCTCCGTTAGGGAAGGCTTTTTTCTTATCGCTTATAGCCATTAGAAGAAAAAGCATACCTATTTGGTGGGGTTATATCTTATCTAGTCTAGTTCTATGCGGTTTACAGTTGATTCCATTTTAAATAAGCGTTGATTAAGTAACGAAATGTCTGAATTTTCGCTATCCATCTTTTTGTTGATATTTTTTAAGATAGCTATGATATCTTGTGTTTGGTTTTGTTCAATAGGTTGTAGAGCTTGTGTATGCTCTGTTTGGACAGTTTTCACGTCATGAATCTCTTTCTTAATACAGCTTATATCTTGCTTAATATTATTTGATTCTGCCTTGATCATACCTATATCTTGCTTAAGACCATTTGATTCTGCTTTGATCATACTTATATCTTGCTTAATGCTATTTGACTCTTTTTTAACAACGTTTAAATCTGTTTCTATAACACTTATCTTTGATCTGATACCACTTATCTCTTTCTTAATCCCCTTACTCTCTGCTTGAGTGACTTTAATTTCATGGTTCATACTGTCGAGCTTTGCGTTAATGCCTTGTAAAGCTTCCATTACTGAGATTTGAAACTCCATGCTTATCCCCTCCGTGTTTGATTCTAACATACAATATCTTTAGAGGTGACTGCAAAATAAAAAACAGGCATGTCCATCTTCTAAACGGTTAATATGAAAAAATATCACCAGTCCACCAAATTTTTGTGTAGATAGAATAATGAAAAAGGCCCTCTCTAACTGATATGCTCCCCTTGTGGTAGACAGTTGAAATAATATAACTGTTTCCTTACAAGGAGGAGCATTTTTATGTCCCATAAAGCAAAAATATCTGGGTCAGAAAAGATTGCAGCTATTGAAAAATATCTTCGTGGGGAAGATTCGCTTAATCATTTAGCAAATCTTCTAGATGTTTCCTTTCCATCTATTAAACAATGGCTTCAAACTTATCAATCATTAGGTCCAAACGGATTGCTCAATACATCCAAGAACTCCTCCTATTCCACAGAATTAAAGAAAACAGCTGTCGAGGATTATCTGGCTAGTCGTGGTTCTCACATGGATATATGTAAAAGATATGGCATCAAATCAACCCGCCAACTGCGTAACTGGATCCTGAAGTATAATGGTCATGAGAAGCCGAAAGCTTGCGGCACAGGAGGAACACCAATCATGACAAAAGGACGAGCAACTACTTACGATGAAAGAATTGAAATCGTCAGATTCTGTATAGAACATCAACACAATTACGCCCAAACCGCACAGAAATTTCAGGTATCCTATCAGCAAGTTTATTCTTGGACAAATAAATACGTTAAATCTGGTGTAGATGCACTTCAGGATAAACGTGGGAAGCGAAAGTCTGAAGATGAGATGTCCGAAGTGGAGAAGCTGAGGGCACAAAATAAGCTGCTTCAAGCTGAGAACAGAAGAAAGCAAATGGAGATTGATTTATTAAAAAAGCTGGACGAAATCCAAAGGAGGCGATTCTAAGCCAAGTCCGATATGAACCTGTATATCTTGCAATACGTGATCTTCATGAAAGTAAATCATATCCCATAAGTCTACTCTGTGAAAACATGGGAATTCAACGTTCTTCGTATTATAAATGGCTAAATAGGAAAGAAAGCCATAACGAGAAATTCAACAAAGAGTTGCTTCCCATGATTAAGGATGCCTATGAAGAAAGAAATGGGATCCTTGGATATCGTCAGATGACAATCAAACTAAACCGACAACACAATCTTACTGTTAACCATAAACGGATATACAGACTCATGAGAATCTTACAAATAAAATCAGTATGCCGCAGGAAGAAGAAAAGTTACATTCCGTCAACTCCTCAAATTACGATGGAAAATATTTTGAACAGAGATTTCGAATCCGACGGATTCGGTACAAAATGGCTCACTGACGTGACGGAAATGAAGTATGGCCTTCAAAGCAAGGCTTATTTGAGTGCAATCATGGATTTGTCAGATAAAAGTATTGTTTCTTTTGTGGTAGGGCATTCCAACAACAATGAACTTGTGTTTAGAACTTTTGATATCGCACATCAATCATATCCTAATGCTAAACCCATCTTTCATAGTGACCGAGGATTCCAATATACGAACAAAATGTTCAAAAAGAAACTGGACGACGCAGGAATGATACAAAGCATGTCGAGGGTATCTAGATGCATAGACAATGGACCGATGGAATCGTTTTGGGGAATGATAAAATCCGAGATGTATTATCTCAATAAATTTAATACATACAAAGAATTGGAAGTAGCAATTATGGAATACATAACTTACTACAATAACCATCGATACCAGAAAAGACTAAACTGTATGACGCCTTTGGAATACAGGCACTACCTTCAAAATTCAGCAGCATAAGAAAGACACCAACCCATGTGAAAATAGTTGGTGTCAGATTTTTTTGTTTTTCCGTTGTCTACTTGACTGGGGGCAGTTCAAACCGAGAAGGCTTTATAGATTACAAAAAATGATCAGGAGACTTTTTTAATAAGACCTCGACATCAGTGGCTGAGTTAAAATTGTGCTCATTACGTGCTGCGTACACATCCGAGGTTAAAGCTTTTCTCTTCGCAAGACGATCGTATAAATAACCAAATGTTAAACCAGCAGCAAACAAACCCATGAGAAATAGAAACACAATACATCCCTCCTTGGTTTAATCTGATCCACCGCCTCCAGAATCACTACTAACGGAGTCACTACAGCTACCCCAATTAGATGATGTATCCCCACAATCTGCTTGAGAATCATTTTGAGACCAAAATGGGAAAGTGCTAGTAGAAGGCGAATATTGATCAGTTGATCGTGAACGGGTATGACTACGTTTAAGCAAAATGGGAACAAAGAGTAGAAGTAGAATGAGAAGAATGATTATGACTGACAATATGCTATCCTCCAATCATAACAATGAGAGTGAACTTTATATTTTCCTCCTTATTATTTATAACGTTTGTTTTGACAGAAGGTTTCGTATTTTAGTCATTTATAGTTGATTTCAGTATTTATATAAAGAAACTAACAAAAGCATCCCCTCCAGCCTAGAGATAGACGATGGAAGAAATGCTTACTTGCATAATTTGAACAACATGAAGTAACAAATAGGAGCAATATAAAAAAACTTAAATCTCTTGTAAAGAAGGTAATAACGTCTCGAGCTTCATGCCTCGGGATGCTTTTAATAACACAGCAGAATGTGGTTTTAACAAAGAGCGTAGGTAAACAATTGCTTCCTCCTTTGAGCTAAAATGATGACTTTCTCCGGCATAATGTTCTCCGATGAAACGTGAATCCTCTCCGATGGTTACCATGCAGGCAAAACGGTCTTGCCACTTTGATACATACTCTCCAACGCCTCCGTGCATTGCTTTACTATCTGAGCCTAATTCTAATAGGTCAGCTAGAATTAATACTTTGGTACGGTCTTGAAACAGATCGGCAAAGCTTTCAATAGAAGCTTTCATTGATAACGGATTCCCATTGTATGCATCATTGACGACAATCATACCGTTTTTTGATGTATGGATTTCAAAGCGCATGCCAGAAATACTCATGGTCTTCATTGCTTGTTGAATTTCCTCAAAGCTCATTCCTTGTTCACGAGCAATCCCAATAGCAGGTAAGGCATTGGAAACATTGTATGTACCGAATAATGGCATAAATACACGCAGAGTTTGTTGATCTTCAAAGTGCACAGTGAAGTGTGTACCTTTATTATCTGTAGTTAAATCCGATGCCCATAAATCAGCAGGCCCTTTTACGGAATAATAGCAAATGGGGCTATCAGCTAAGTGCTTCACTTTATGAAGGTATTCATTATCTCCATTCAAATAAACACGTCCTGCGGGTGCGGTATGCGGCAATAGTTCTGCTTTTGCTAGGGCAATTTTTTCAAGCGTCCCAAAGTACTCCATATGAGCTTCACCGATGCTTGTAATCACACTGTAGGTTGGTTTTGTAATAGAAGCTAACAAATCAATCTCTCCAGCATGGCTCATGCCAAGTTCCAGTACCGCTGCTTGATGAGACCCATCAAGGTGCAACAAAGAATAAGGAAGTCCGATATGATTGTTAAAGTTTTTGTACGTATTACAGATTGGACGCGTGCTGGTTAGGAGATGAGAAATCATATCTTTCGTTGTTGTCTTACCCGTACTACCTGTAACTGCAATGAAAGGGATAGTAAATTGATTACGGTAAGCACTGGCTATCTTTTGGAAAGCAGTTAGCGTGTTATTAACAAGAATCAGGCCGAAATCTTTGGGGAGCGTATCAGGGACTTTTGACAAGTCTGATACGAGAGCAGCAATCGCTCCAGATTCTTGTGCTTGTTTGATAAAATCATGGCCATCGCGTGTCTCTACCAGAGGGACAAATAAACTGGCTGGGACTAATTGACGACTGTCAAAGTGAGCGCTGGTTACAGTGGTATCAGGATTCCCTTGAATGAGCATTCCTTGCGCCATCTTGCTGATGGTATTTAAAGTGGTTGGTTGCATAGTCTTATTCTCTCCTTGTCATCATTTCTGTTACGTCCACAGATAACGATGGGTATAACCGATCTGGATAAAAAATAGCCTAATAGAAGGCATCCACGTCATGCTAACACGGTAGACGAAATGCCGCAATAGTAGGAGCATGTAAAGCCAATAAGATGGTAATAGAGACATACGTCCATTGCGAATGCTGTTTCTATAAGGTATGATAATTGTAAGTCTTGCTTGAAGGATCTTTGCAAAAAGATGTTGAAGCAAGTTTTTTGGTCGAGGGTTGGAAAAAGGTTGACCTACCGCCCTTTCCTGATTTATAATGTAGTCTGACAGTCTGTAGAATAATGAACAGTTGTCCCACGGTTTCAAGCGGAGGGAGGGAAAATAGATGGCAGAAGTACGCATTAGAAAAAATGAATCTTTGGAGAGCGCGCTTCGTCGTTTTAAGCGTGAAAATGCTAAAGCTGGAGTGTTGGCTGAGCTTCGTAAGCGTCGCCACTTTGAAAAGCCTAGCATTGCTCGCAAGAAAAAATCCGAAGCGGCTCGTAAACGTAAGTTCTAATTAACGGGAGGGCTCATCATGAGTGTAATGGAGCAACTCAATCACGATATGAAGCAAGCGATGAAGGACAAATCGGCCTTAAAGCTCTCCGTTATTCGCATGGTCAAAGCCACCATTAAAAACGAAGAGATCAAGCTGGGTCGAGATCTGTCCGACGATGAAGTGCTGACTATCTTGACCCGTGAGTTAAAGCAACGCCGTGACTCCCTCCATGAGTTTGAGAAAGCCGGTCGTGAGGATTTAGCGACAAAGACACGTGACGAAATGGATATTATATTGGCTTATATGCCTGCTCAATTAAGCGAAGAGGAGATTCGTCAAATCATTCGCGAGGCTGTAGTTGCTGTTGGCGCTACTTCCAAGAAAGAGATGGGCAAAGTCATGGGAGCCATCATGCCGAAAGTAAAAGGCAAAGCTGATGGTAACCTTGTCCAACGAATCGTCTCTGAAGAATTACCTTCATAAGCAAATAAAATCCAGTCTCATGTAGGCTGGATTTTTTGCGGTATATAATTTTGGAATGAATAGCCTTGTCAGATTAGGAGTTCCCTTCCCCGACAGGGCTTTCTTTGCCTTTTGTCTACTTTTGTAAATAATTGAAACTTCCTTCCTATCTACTCGTATACCTATGTATGATGTTACAAAACATGATAGGAGAGGAGGGATTGCACCTTGAGACAACGTCTAGCCTTTACTCGCATGTTTGCCTTTATGCTTGCTCTGATAATGTTTGCCGGAGGGATGTTAGCTTGGACAGCTTGGTCCCAGCCTGTAGAAGCAGCAGGTAAGCGGGTTTTTTATGTGCCTGTTGAGCAAGATATCGAGCGCGGACTTGAAAGTTTTTTGCGACGTGCTATCCAAGAAGCCAATGAACAACGCGCAGATGTCGTCATTCTTGACATTAATACTCCGGGTGGAGATGTAGTGTCTGCTGGCAATATCGGTGCATTGATCCGAAGTGCACCTATGAAAGTCATTGCCTATATTAACAATCAGGCTTTTTCGGCAGGAACTTATATTGCCTTAAATGCAAATGAGATTGTAATGGAACCGGGAAGTAGTATAGGAGCTGCCGCGCCAATTGACGTGCAAGGGAATGCAGCCTCGATTAAAATTACCTCTGGATGGGCTCAAATGATGGAGGAAGCTGCTAAATTAAACGGCAGAGATGCTTCTGTAGCGAAAGCCATGGTCTTTATTGATGAGGATTTTGCTGGATTAAAAAAGAAGGGTGAAATTTTATCCCTTGGTGCAGAAGAAGCACAGAGACTAGGCTATGCAGATAAGATTGTGCGTAGCAAAGCTGAGCTATTTCAATATGTAGGAGTAAACGAGAGTGAGATTATACATATCTCTCCTACGCCTACTGAGAAGGTTGCAAGGTTTGTCACCAATCCTGTTGTCCTAAGCTGTCTGTTGTTGATTGGAATGCTTGGGGTGATTATTGAGTTGTTTGCCCCTGGTTTTGGGGTTGCAGGTATTATTGGTATCTTGTCCTTTACGCTTTATTTCTTCGGACATTTTGTAGCGGGATTTGCCAATTGGTTGGATATTGGCCTATTTATTATTGGGGTCATTTTGATGATACTAGAAATCTTCTTGCCGGGCGGTATAGTGGGCTTCCTTGGTTTTGCAAGCATGTCTACAGGTCTAGTATTGGCTGCTTATGACACTAAACAAGGGCTTGCTTCCTTGGGAATTGCAGCCATCATTACGCTCATTGTAGCGTTCATACTGGCTAAATATTTCGGAATGAGGGGGACCTGGAGCAAATTTGTTCTAAAAGAGGAGCAACATAAAGATACAGGATATGTAGCTCCCAAAAATCAAAATAATTTGCTTGGGAAAACAGGTGTAGCTTTAACCACGTTGCGCCCTGCTGGAGTTATTTTGATTGAAGAACAACGTATTGATGCAGTAAGTGTAGGTGGATACGTTGCAGCTGGTAGCGCAGTTAAAGTGGTTCAGGTAGAAGGGGCACGCATTGTCGTGCAAGAATGGAAAAATGAAAGTAAGGGGTAGGTTTAGATGGACACAAGTATGATCTCTTTCGTCTTTATGATCGCGGTTGTCATTATTGTATTGTCTGTTTTCTTCTCATTTGTACCAGTAATGCTATGGATTTCCGCTTTAGCTTCAGGTGTAAGCGTAAGCATCCTGACATTGGTAGCGATGCGTCTTCGCCGTGTAACACCATCGCGTATCGTAAATCCATTAATTAAGGCACGCAAGGCTGGTCTTGACCTTAATACAAACCAGTTAGAGAGTCACTTTTTAGCAGGTGGTAACGTAGACAGAGTGGTAGATGCCTTGGTAGCAGCTCAGCGTGCAGATATTCCACTAGGATTCGAACGAGCAGCCGCGATTGACTTAGCAGGTCGTGACGTACTGCAAGCAGTACAAATGAGTGTTAACCCAAAAGTAATTGAAACACCAATCATTGCAGCTGTAGCGATGAATGGTATTGAAGTTCGTGCAAAGGCAAAAGTAACAGTACGTGCGAACATTGACCGTTTAGTTGGTGGTGCTGGTGAAGAGACAATTATCGCTCGTGTAGGTGAGGGGATTGTTACCACTATTGGTTCGTCCAACAAGCATAAGGACGTGTTAGAAAACCCTGATCTTATTTCACAAACGGTCTTGAACAAAGGTTTAGATGCAGGTACAGCTTTTGAAATTCTGTCGATCGATATCGCGGACGTAGATGTGGGTAAAAACATTGGTGCTCAATTGCAAACGGACCAAGCCGAAGCGGACAAACGTATTGCTCAAGCAAAAGCGGAAGAACGTCGTGCAATGGCTGTCGCAACTGAACAAGAGATGAAAGCGCGCGTTGAAGAGATGAAAGCAAAAGTAGTTGAATCAGAAGCAGAGGTACCATTGGCTTTGGCAGAAGCGTTGCGCACAGGTAAGCTAGGTGTTATGGATTATTACAACATGCAGAACGTCATGGCAGATACTTCTATGAGAGAGTCATTTGGTGATCCAGAAGGTACAAAGAAAAACGACACAGATAAGAAATAGGTGATGGGGCATGGAAACTCTCATCGAGCTGATCTTTTACTTGTTAACGGGTAAAAAGATGGATAAAAACGAGATGCCCAAGATGTATCCGATGCAACCTATGGATAGGCAGCCTGGAGAAATGTTGCCACCCTATCAACGTCAGGTTGTAAAAAGAAGTCCAAGAGAAGTAGCGCAACCTGGTGTGTTTGAAATACCCACGACATCCCAATCAGGAAGCGCAATGCCATCTGGTCCTGTCTCTACAAGTTCAAACTCCATGCCAACAGAATGGCAAGGAACTTATACGGAGGATCTTAATGAGACTTCTGTAAATCAAGTGAATGTCTCACCACATCATGGGAGAACAGAGCTGGAGAAGGAGCTTGAAGAAGGTAGATCGATGCTGGAGGAGCGTTATGAATCTAATGCAACTCGGATGATCTTGGCACCTACTGAGCACAAAAACAGCAAACTATTGAATGTGGAAGTGCACGGATCATCCGTTCGTATTCCACAGGAGCAGGCTTTGTTTACTACTCAAAGACATTCAGCTAAGCCAGTAGGAACGGCATTGGACGGTATGAGATGGGTGATTATTCTAGGTAAACCACGTAGCAAGGAACCGCACCCTACGTCAGCTTTTGGTGGTTATAGGATGGGGAAGTATAGGTAGCGGTTTAGGTGGCTAACCCCATTCAATAAAAAAGGACCTCGGGCATTTTTGATATGCTCCCCTTGTGGTAGACAGTTGAAATAATATAACTGTTTCCTTACAAGGAGGAGCATTTTTATGTCCCATAAAGCAAAAATATCTGGGTCAGACAAGATTGCAGCTATTGAAAAATATCTTCGTGGGGAAGATTCGCTTAATCATTTAGCAAATCTTCTAGATGTTTCCTTTCCATCTATTAAACAATGGCTTCAAACTTATCAAACGTTAGGTCCAAACGGATTGCTCAATACATCCAAGAACTCCTCCTATTCCACAGAATTAAAGAAAACAGCTGTCGAGGATTATCTGGCTAGTGGTGGTTCTCACATGGATATATGTAAAAGATATGGCATCAAATCAACCCGCCAACTGCGTAACTGGATCCTGAAGTATAATGGTCATGAGAAGCCGAAAGCTTGCGGCACAGGAGGAACACCAATCATGACAAAAGGACGAGCAACTACTTACGATGAAAGAATTGAAATCGTCAGATTCTGTATAGAACATCAACACAATTACGCCCAAACCGCACAGAAATTTCAGGTATCCTATCAGCAAGTTTATTCTTGGACAAATAAATACGTTAAATCTGGTGTAGATGCACTTCAGGATAAACGTGGGAAGCGAAAGTCTGAAGATGAGATGTCCGAAGTGGAGAAGCTGAGGGCACAAAATAAGCTGCTTCAAGCTGAGAACAGAAGAAAGCAAATGGAGATTGATTTATTAAAAAAGCTGGACGAAATCCAAAGGAGGCGATTCTAAGCCAAGTCCGATATGAACCTGTATATCTTGCAATACGTGATCTTCATGAAAGGAAATCATATCCCATAAGTCTACTCTGTGAAAACATGGGAATTCAACGTTCTTCGTATTATAAATGGCTAAATAGGAAAGAAAGTCATAACGAGAAATTCAACAAAGAGTTGCTTCCCATGATTAAGGATGCCTATGAAGAAAGAAATGGGATCCTTGGATATCGTCAGATGACAATCAAACTAAACCGACAACACAATCTTACTGTTAACCATAAACGGATATACAGACTCATGAGAATCTTACAAATAAAATCAGTATGCCGCAGGAAGAAGAAAAGTTACATTCCGTCAACTCCTCAAATTACGACGGAAAATATTTTGAACAGAGATTTCGAATCCGACGGATTCGGTACAAAATGGCTCACTGACGTGACGGAAATGAAGTATGGCCTTCAAAGCAAGGCTTATTTGAGTGCAATCATGGATTTGTCAGATAAAAGTATTGTTTCTTTTGTGGTAGGGCATTCCAACAACAATAAACTTGTGTTTAGAACTTTTGATATCGCACATCAATCATATCCTAATGCTAAACCCATCTTTCATAGTGACCGAGGATTCCAATATACGAACAAAATGTTCAAAAAGAAACTGGACGACGCAGGAATGATACAAAGCATGTCGAGGGTATCTAGATGCATAGACAATGGACCGATGGAATCGTTTTGGGGAATGATAAAATCCGAGATGTATTATCTCAATAAATTTAATACATACAAAGAATTGGAAGTAGCAATTATGGAATACATAACTTACTACAATAACCATCGATACCAGAAAAGACTAAACTGTATGACGCCTTTGGAATACAGGCACTACCTTCAAAATTCAGCAGCATAAGAAAGACACCAACCTAAGTGAATAGTTGGTGTCTGATCTTTTATTTTTCCATTGTCTACTTGACGGGGGGCAGTTCATTTTACTAGCCTAAGGTTCTTTTTTGTGTTTACTTTTATATCCTTCACGAATGTTATTATACGTTTAAAACGAAATGATTTGAGACGTGATATACTAGCGGTAATACTAGCTAGCAATACATAAGCCCAGCAAGCAAAGGAGAGGAGCACCATGGCACTCTATGATAAAAAAGGTCCAATCATCATGAAGGAAGAACCAGGCGTTAAATTTTACTGTATGTGCGGCCTCACAGAAGAAGCACCCTACTGTGATGGCTCTCACAATGGACAAGAGACAGGAAAAACCCCATATATAGTTAAATTTAGTGAAGCCAAGACCGTTAAAATTTGTGGATGTGGAAAGTCGGAAAGGTTACCGTATTGTGATGGAGCACATGGAAAATTCGAGAAATAAATCAACTGAGACCTACATGTGAGTAGTATATACATGTAGGTTTTTTTATTCTTCTAGCTCCCCGTTTAATAGCTTCATCGTGTTGTTTTCATATTTCCCTTCGTGTTGTTAGCTTCCATCTCAATCTCCATTTTCATATCCTTCACAGCTACGTTTACGTTTTAAAATCCACCTCTCCTTTTTTCAAATTCCCAGCATGATAAAGCCTACCTTCTGCATAGGTATAAAAGAACGGATTTTTGTATTTCAAGCGCACGGCTACCAATAAACAACTCCACTCAAGCATGTAGGATGGATATGCATGGAAGGGGGCTTACATATGAAGAAATGGAGCCGCCGACTGCGCCGAATGGCTGTGGGCGTGTTGGATCTACCTCAGGATGTGGTACTCGAAGTCCCGAGAATTACAATGATTGGTCATTTGCAAATGTATATAGAAAACCACCGAGGAGTCCTGCAATTTAGTGAAAATGAACTCCGTTTATTGCTAACCAATGGACAGTTGCTGGTCATAGGAGAACAGCTGGTAATTCGCGCTATTTTGAAAGAAGAGGTGCTATTGGAAGGCAGAATTGGCAAGGTAACATTCATTCAAAATACGTGACGAGCTTATCATGAGGGGGATACAGATGCGAAACGTAGTAAAGGAATGGTACGAAGGCCACATAACCGTAACGATTCGCGGCAAGCGGTTTGAACGTCTTATCAACCTTGCTGTCCGCGAAAACATTTCCATGTGGAATATCAAGAGAGTGGAGCCTGAGCTTGGGCAGTGTGAGTTGATGATTGCCGATTTTTATCGGCTTCGTCCATTCCTGAAGGAGACAGGCTGTCGTGTGCATGTGACCAGTCGAGATGGGTTGCCGTTTTTGTTGTTACGAATGCGAATGAGGATCGGTTTTGTAGCAGGTATCTTTATTTTTTTACTGGGGTTGTACATGCTCTCCACATTTGTATGGCAAATTGAAGTGCAAGGGACACATAATATCACGCCATATCAGGTGACACAGGCGGCGGAGAAAGTAGGATTAAGAGCTGGCGCATGGAAATTTAAAATTGGCGATCCACAAGAGTTACAGCGACGTATTTTGGGCTATATACCAGAAGCCTCATGGGTAGGTGTTGAGTTAAATGGGACGAGGGCAATTATTCAGGTCGTTGAAAAGGTTGATCCGGAAAAGAGTGTTACGCATGAACCCAAACATGTTGTGGCAAAGAAAAAAGCGGTTATTCACAGTATTTTTGCAGAAACAGGCAAGACTATGGTTAAAGCGAATCAATATGTGGATAAAGGGCAGATATTAATTTCAGGTATTATTGGCAACGAGGAGCGCCAATCTGTCGTCTCTGCCCGTGGACAAGTGGAAGGAGAAGTGTGGTATCGATCTGACGTGACCGTACCCCTAATTCAGAACCAGCTTATTTATACGGGCGAAAAACAGAAGCAGCATTTTTTAATATTGGGGTCGTCCACTGTGCGGCTCTGGCCAGTTGAAATCAAGTCGTACAAGCATGATCGTAAAACGGAAAAACGGTTCCAAGCCGCCTTCTTTGACTATCAATTACCGTTTGGGTGGAAAACAGAAATTGATCGAGAGTTAGAGCCTAAGATTATTCGGATGAGCGATAAGGATGCTTTAGAGGTAGCTAAACAATTTGCAAGAGCAGATATCTTGAAACGAGCCGGGGAAGATGCGAAGATAAAAGAAGAAAAAGTTTTGCACGTAAAACAAGAGAATGGTAAAGTTTATGTAAGTATCTATTTTTCCGTCATCGAAAATATAGCGATTGACCAATCAATTGTTGCTACGCCGCCCGCACTAGAAGGCACACCAAACCAAAATAACTGATGGCAAGGAGATGGACAAAGGTTGCAAGTACAAGAAGAAGTAGTGATCCAGTTTGCAGATGCACAGGAAGCATTGCTTTTGTTTGGACCTCATGATTCCTATTTAAAACAGATCGAAGAAAAAACGACAGCCCAGATAGGAACCCGCACCGGAGCATTCGTCATCAGTGGGGAAAAGGCAGAAGTCGACAAGCTGGCTACGCTATTTGATACTTTATTGCAGTTGATCCGCAGGGGAATTACATTATCCGAACGTGATGTATACTATGCGATGCAGCTAACAGAAAAAGGGGAAGAACAAGAGCTTCTGCATCTCTATGAAGAAGAAGTAGCACGTTCTCATCGTGGTAAATTAGTCCGCGCCAAAACCCTAGGACAACGCCATTATTTGTCCGCTATTAAACGAAATGATATCGTGTTTGGCATTGGTCCTGCTGGTACTGGTAAAACATATCTAGCGGTGGTAATGGCCGTACAGGCTCTCAAAAACGGTCGAGTAAAACGAATCGTCCTCACTCGTCCAGCAGTGGAAGCAGGCGAAAGCCTTGGTTTTTTGCCGGGTGATTTACAAGAGAAGGTAGATCCGTATCTACGCCCTCTCTATGATGCTTTGTATGATATGTTAGGAACTGAACAGGTTAGTAAAATGATGGAGCGAGGTATCATCGAGGTAGCACCGCTTGCTTATATGAGAGGGCGTACTTTAGAAGATAGCTTCATTATTCTGGATGAAGCACAAAATACTACACCAGAACAAATGAAAATGTTCTTGACGCGCTTGGGTTTTGGCTCCAAAATGGTCATCACGGGGGATGTTACCCAAGTTGACCTGCCAAAAGGCAAAAAGTCTGGTCTGCGAGAAGCAGAGCGTATCCTTTCGATTATTTCTGACATCGCTTTTATTCAATTTCAAGATACAGATGTTGTGCGTCATAGCTTGGTTCAAAAAATCATTACAGCGTATTCCAAAGAGGAGCAGCAGAATTAGGCTGGCTCCTCTTGGAGTCTCTTTATGTGATTATATAAATGATAAGTTTCAAAAGAAAAAGAGGGAAGAACATTGCTGACGATTGAAATTGTAAACGAGCAAGACCAAGAGATTACTCAAGAGCTTGAACAACTGATTGAAGGGTGCTTACAAAGAGCAGCTCAATTTGAAGACATTACGGGTGAAGTGGTGATTACACTTGTAACTAATGAACGTATCCACGAACTAAATCGCGACTATCGCGGGGTGGATCGTCCTACCGATGTGTTATCTTTTGCACTGAATGAAGAGGGCGAGGGTGACATGGAGATATTTGTGGAAGAAAGCGAATTTGGTGACTATCCAAATATGCTAGGTGATATTATTATTTCAATCCCACGAACAAAGGAACAAGCCCAAGATTATGGTCATTCCTTTGAACGAGAACTTGGATTCTTAGCCGTGCATGGATTTTTACATCTGATTGGCTATGACCATGGAACCCCTGAGGAAGAAAAAGAGATGTTTACTCGCCAAGAACATATATTGCAAGAAGTAGGATTGACGAGATAGGAGCGGTCAACGTGAAAGAATGGCTTCGTTTGTGGCGCAGTTTTGGTTATGCCATACAAGGAATTAACCATGCTGTCCGCACCCAACGAAACATGCAAATACATGTAGCAGTTGCTCTCGGTGTGGTTATTGTATCCATTTGGTTACAAGTTACTCGCCTGGAGTTTAGTCTGTTATTATTGGTTATTGCCGTTGTCTGGGCGCTTGAACTATTCAATACCGCCGTAGAAGCTGTTGTTGATCTGGTTACAGAAGAGTATCATCCACTAGCAAAAATAGCGAAGGACGTAGCTGCTGGGGCTGTCTTTGTAGCCGCCATGTTTGCCATTTTGATTGGAATACTCATTCTTGGACCACCGCTATACGCCTATCTCTATACTCGCTAGGAAAGAGACACTATTTATGGGCAAGAAGACAACTAGACGGACCTCCCAAAAGGGAAGGGCATCGTCTGGTCTCTTGGCATCCTCATTTTTATTTAGAAATAGGAGAGGAAGAATTGTATGAATCAACAACTATTAATTGAACAAGCAAAAGTAGCAAGAGAGATGGCTTATGTGCCCTATTCTAAATTCCCGGTAGGTGCTGCATTATTAGCAGATACGGGTAAAGTATATCTAGGATGTAATATTGAAAATGCCGCTTATCCTCTGTGCAACTGCGCAGAACGTACAGCGTTATTTAAAGCATATTCAGATGGAGATAAGACTTATCAAGCAATCGCTGTAGTAGCGGATACGCCAAAACCGGTACCACCATGCGGAGCGTGCCGCCAGGTTATGGCTGAAATGTGCCCGCCTGATATGAAGGTAATCTTGTCCAATCTGAATGGAGATGTTACGGTTACAACAGTGAGTGAACTATTGCCAGGTGCTTTTACAAAGGAGGATCTTCTTGGATAATCATAAAAAGAAAGAAACATTTAAATCAGGATTTGTATCAATTATTGGTCGTCCAAATGTAGGTAAATCCACATTACTAAATCAAGTTGTAGGACAAAAAGTTGCTATTATGTCCAATAAACCCCAAACAACACGAAATCAGATTCGTGCGGTGCATACCACCGACAAGGGTCAATTGATTTTTATTGATACACCAGGTATTCATAAAGCGAAGTCCAAATTGGGCGATTATATGGTATCTGCTGCGGAAAACACACTAAATGAAGTGGATCTGGTGCTATTTGTAATTGATGCAACGGAGAAGCGTGGCGCAGGAGAAGAGTATATTCTAGAGCGTTTGAAAAAGGTTAATACCCCAGTCTTTTTGGTTATCAACAAGATTGACCAAATTCATCCAGAAGCATTGTTGCCTTTAATTGATGAATATCGTACGCATCATGATTTTAAACAGATTGTTCCTATCTCTGCTTTGCAAGGAAATAATACAGATGCCCTGTTACAATCCATTTTGTTAGAAATGCCAGAGGGACCGATGTATTATCCAGCAGACCAAGTAACAGATCATCCAGAACGTTTTATCGTAGCTGAGTTGATTCGTGAAAAGGTTCTACATCTGACACGTGAAGAGATTCCACATTCTATCGCTGTAACGGTTGAAGAAATGAAGCGTGGAGAAAATGGCAAAACTTTGTACATTTATGCTGCGATCTACGTAGAGCGTGATTCCCAAAAAGGAATTTTGATCGGGAAAAAGGGGGACATGCTTAAAGAAATTTCCAAACGTGCGCGATTTGACATGGAGCGTTTGCTAGGGGAAAAAATCTTTTTAGAAGTATGGGTAAAAGTAAAGAAAGATTGGCGTAATCAGGAAAGAATGTTGCGCAATTTTGGCTTTTATGAAGAAAAATAAACAGTTTTTTTACTATACGTGACAATTTTTCCAAGGCATAGAAATGGGGGCTACGGTGGATTCTATATAAAGAAAGTGGGAGCCGAAAAAAAGGAAAGGATGATGCAACATGCTTCGCAACTTTTCTTGGAGTTATTTTGCTTCAACCGGTGATATCCACGCTTACCTTCTTTATAAGGAACATCATGAAGCACAAAACGTTGCTGATGATGCAGGATCACTGGATCAAGCCCTATTGGAACAGGGTGATTCTCAGGTATGCTTGTAAAGTGGGAAGGAATTGTCATCCGTAGCGTTGATTACGGAGAAAGTAGTAAAGTGGTCACACTTTATACCAGAGAATACGGTAAGGTCGGGGCAATGGCAAGGGGAGCCAAAAAACCTCGAAGCCGCCTGGCCGCCGTATCTCAATTGTTTACACATGGGTATTATCTGTGTAAAAAAGGAACGGGGACAGGAATGCCAGAGCTCACACAAGGGGATACTCTTCATTCCTTTAAAGACGTGCGTCAAGATTTGATGCTGACAGCTTACTCTGCTTATATGGCAGAAATGTTGGATCGTTTGACGGAAGAGCGTGAGCCTAATCCATACCTGTTCCAATTATTAGTGCATACACTCCAGTATATGGATGAGGGCAAGGATGCGGAAATTCTATGCCGTATATTTGAAAGCAAAATGCTGATTCTTGCAGGGATTCGTCCTCATGTTGAGAGCTGTATTTCTTGTGGTGCAGAGGCAGAACCGTATACCTTTAGCGTCACACACGGTGGTCTCTTATGTAGGAGATGTACACATACTGACCCTTATTCATTGCATATTTTACCAGCTACATGGAAGCTTTTACGGCTGTTTTTGTTATTTCCTCTTGAGCGTTTAGGAGAGATTGAGGTAAAGACAACTACCCGAAATCAACTGAGGCTTCTGTTGCATAAGTATTTGGATCAACATATTGAACTGCGTCTTAAAAGTCGCAACTTTCTAGAACAGATGGAACGTCTAGAGTTGTCTGATGGATTTGACAAGGCATAGTTTTTTGGATATCATGATCAATTGTGATCATATAAATACATAACAACGGCTTATCGGGACGAGAGTTCCCTGCCTCCTTTTGTGGAGGCTTTTTTCTACTTTCTGTACATTTGACAGCAGAAAAAAAGCTTTTTACGATTCTTTTGCAGGAATCTATCTCTTTATAGAGTAATACTAGGGATAGTAATTTATGAATCGGTGGTGATCCGTCATCGAATTGACCAAACGCCAAGAACAAATTTTGCAAATTGTAAAAGATGAAGGTCCGATTACAGGTGAGAATATAGCTGAACACCTGAATTTAACAAGGGCTACTCTTCGACCTGATTTATCCATCCTTACCATGTCGGGTTATTTAGATGCCAGACCGAGGGTTGGGTATTTTTATGCAGGTCGTCCTACATCGTCGGTCATTGCAGAACGATTGCACAAGCTTGTGGTAAATGATTATAAAGCGGTGCCCATCGTCGTGGCTGAATCAGCGACGGTGTATGATGCAATTGTGACGTTATTCTTAGAAGATGTAGGTACATTGTTTGTTGTCAATCAAAAAGGTTTGTTAGCCGGTGTAGTGTCCCGAAAGGATTTACTCCGGGCTTCATTGGGTAACAAGGGATTGGAGAGCATTCCTGTCAGCATAATAATGACAAGGATGCCCAATATCGTCACGTGTTCTCCAGAAGAAACACTTCTGGATACCGCACAAAAATTGATTGAATTCCAAATTGATTCACTGCCGGTCGTACGCCCCAACGAAGAAGATCCAAAAACCTTTGAATTGTTGGGCAGAATTACCAAAACAACAATTTCTAGAGCTTTTGTGGAGCTTGGCAAAGAGTCGAATGTGTAGGGGGAAGTTAGATTGGAAATGAATACCCAATTAATTTATGTCGTATCGGATTCAATTGGAGAAACAGCAGAATTTGTCGTGAGGGCAGTGTCAAGTCAATTTAGCGGTAAAACGGTAGATATACACAAGTATCCGTACATGGAGGATAAAGAGTCTATTGATGAAGTTATCCTTTCCGCCAAAGAATCAAAAGCCTTGGTTGTGTTTACCCTCGTTGTTCCTGAACTTAAGACTTATATTGTGGAGCAAGCCAACAGACATAACGTACCGATTGTGGATGTAATGGGGCCATTATTATCCATCATGGAAGATCTACTCCAGACGAAACAATCCGGAAAGCCTGGATTAGTACGTAAATTGGATGAAGATTATTTCCGAAAAGTGGAAGCCATTGAGTTCGCTGTGAAATACGATGATGGCAGAGACCCTCGTGGTTTACTTCGAGCAGATGTTGTGCTAATCGGGGTATCACGTACGTCTAAAACTCCATTATCCATGTATCTGGCTAACAAACGCTTGAAGGTAGCGAATGTACCGTTGGTGCCTGAGGTAGAGCCGCCGGAAGAATTGTTCTTACTACCAGCGGAAAAATGTATTGGACTTACCATAAATTCAGATCAATTAAACGGAATTCGCACGGAACGATTAAAGGCTCTAGGTCTAACTGCCCAAGCGAATTATGCAACGATGGATCGAATTGAAACAGAATTGGAATACTCAAGAAAAATCATGGAACGCGTAGGTTGTCCGGTGATTGATGTTTCCATCAAAGCGGTTGAAGAAACGGCTAATATTATTCTAGACATTATTCGACGTAACAAAATTAAAAAACGACGATAAGTTTGGAATAAAAAATAGTAATTGAAAGAAGGATTTTGCCGAACTTTGACGAATAAAGTAATTTCATTGCTGTGAAAAGGTGGATGGCTATGGCTCAATCTGCACCCGAAGAATTCGTCAACCAGGTTCGAGCAGCTGTTGACATCGTAGACGTGGTCGGAGAATACGTACAACTGAAGAAGAGGGGGCGCGCCTATCTAGGCTTGTGTCCGTTCCATTCGGAAAAAACCCCGTCCTTTAATGTAAACGCGGAGCGACAATTTTATCATTGCTTCGGGTGTCATGCAGGGGGAGACGTATTCTCTTTCGTTATGCAGGTGGAACAGCTATCGTTTCCTGAGGCCTTGCAAAAACTTGCAGACCGGGTGGGATTAACCCCGCCAGCTCCCCTCGCTCACGAAGATAATCCGATGCAAAGCGTGAAGGCAAAAATGTATGAAGCCTATCGTTTTGTGGCGAAACTATATCATTATGTTTTAACGTCTACTCCCTATGGATCGGAAGCTCTTCGCTATTTGGAAAATCGAGGTTTTACTAGAATGATAATTGACGAATACATGATTGGGTTTGCGCCCGAGTCATGGGATTTCGTTAAAGATAATCTCGTGAAGCGGAACTTTCCATTAGAGTTGATGGTCGAAGCAGGATTGCTTTCCTCCAATGATCGTGGAAGAGTGTACGACAAATTTCGCAAGAGAGTTATCTTTCCGATCCAGGATTCACAGGGAGAGGTTATCGGATTTGGAGGAAGGTCAATTGATGGCTCGGAACCCAAGTATTTAAACGGTCCAGAAACACTTCTATTCAACAAAAGTCGAACTATATTTAACCTGCATCGCGCGAGAAGCGATATGCGCAAACGGAATCAGGCAATCCTTTTTGAGGGATATGCGGATGTAATTGCTGCGTGGCAGGCTGGCATTAGTAACGGAATCGCTACGCTAGGAACCGCTTTTACCGAGCAACAAGCGCATCTGATCAGAAGAAACACGGATCAGGTAATTCTATGCTACGACGGTGACTTTGCCGGACAAGATGCAACGGCAAAAGCGATTGATCAATTGCAAAAAGCTGGTTGTACGGTGCGAATTGCTCCACTTCCCCAGGGTAGTGACCCTGATGATTATATAAGGCAGTATGGCGCTGAACAATTCTCCCAGCAGGTATTATTGCAAGCTATGCCGGTGACATCCTTTCAATTGAAACATTTGCGGAGTAAAACCGTAATACAAGATGAAGCGGATAAAGCTGAGTATGTAAGACAGGCACTGGAATTCATCGTTACACTCCCGAACGCGATCGAACGGGACATGTATGAACGGCAACTGTCTGAAGAGTTTTCTCTATCCCTTGAAGCTGTAAAGACAGAAGCGAAAAAGCTGTACAAGCAACAAAAATTAACGAATCAAAGGGATAAAGTTACCGCACCATGGAATAATAGTATAAATAATGGCAAATTTACGGTTACAAAAGCACCTGCACACGAAAATGCAGAACGAATGCTGCTGTACTATATGTTGCGAGATCCGGAAATTGCTTTACGTGTGCAACAGGAATGTAACGCAGATTTCCAAGTGGATGAACACAGTGCTCTAGCCGCTTACTTGTATGCTTATTATGCAGAGGGGCATCCGGCAGATCCTGGAGCCTTTATACACTATGTTGAAGATGAGAAGTGCAAGCAATTAGCCTCGGGATTAGCCATGATGGAATGCAGAGATGATGTATCTGATAAAGAGATTGAAGACTACATCAAGCAGGTGAACAATTACCCTATACGCGCGGAACTAGTAAGGTTACGTGAACAACAAAAGCAACTGAATTTGCAAGCGGGAAGCACCATAGATGAAGAGCAGCGTAAAAAGCTTGTTATTGAAGCCGCTTTACTAGGGATGAAGATCGCCGAAATGGAAAATGCTTTGAGGGAAGGGTAGTTATCAGCATCATTCCCGAGGAAGGAGGGAAAATAGATGAACAAGCAAAACTTGACACCAGACATGGAGACATTGTCTGTGGACCAGGTAAAAGAACAATTGGTGGAACTAGGTAAGAAGAAGGGAAGCTTGACTTTCAAAGAAATTACAAATCGTCTATCTAACTTTGATCAGGATTCTGATCAAATGGATGAGTTCTTCGAATTCCTAGGAGATCAAGGGATTGATGTCAGTAATGAGAGCGAAGAAGACGAAGAAGCAGATGCTATGATGATTAAGGACGAGGAACAGGAGCAGGAAGGGTTTGAATATGATGACCTGTCTGTGCCACCGGGAATCAAGATTAATGATCCTGTGCGTATGTATCTGAAGGAGATTGGGCGGGTTCCTCTACTTTCCGCTGAAGAGGAAATTAAACTGGCGCAACGTATTGAACAAGGTGATGAGGAAGCAAAACGCCGATTGGCAGAAGCTAACCTGCGTCTCGTTGTAAGTATAGCAAAACGCTATGTGGGTCGTGGGATGTTGTTCCTTGATTTGATCCAGGAAGGTAATATGGGTCTAATTAAAGCCGTTGAAAAATTTGATTACCAAAAAGGATACAAATTTAGTACCTATGCAACTTGGTGGATTCGCCAAGCCATTACCCGTGCTATTGCAGACCAAGCGAGAACCATTCGTATCCCTGTTCACATGGTTGAGACCATCAATAAGCTAATTCGTGTTTCTCGCCAATTACTCCAAGAATTGGGGCGCGAACCTGCTCCAGAAGAGATCGCTGAAAAGATGGATTTGACTCCAGAAAAAGTACGTGAAATCATGAAAATTGCTCAAGAGCCGGTATCACTAGAAACACCAATTGGGGAAGAAGATGACTCCCATTTGGGCGATTTTATTGAAGATCAGGAAGCGCTAGCTCCTTCTGATGCTGCTGCTTATGAATTGTTGAAAGAGCAGTTGGAAGATGTTTTAGATACATTAACAGATCGTGAAGAAAACGTACTACGTCTTCGTTTCGGATTAGATGATGGTCGCACTAGAACATTGGAAGAAGTAGGAAAAGTCTTTGGTGTAACTCGTGAGCGTATCCGTCAAATTGAGGCGAAAGCCCTACGTAAATTAAGACATCCTTCCCGTAGTAAACGTTTAAAAGATTTTTTGGAATAGCCGATAATGATATAGTAAGCATTAAGCCTACGTTTTGCCATATACGCTGCGTAGGCTTTTTTGTTGGTAAAAAACAGGCTGTTACTTCAAATCTGATCCATTTCATGAGACAAAAAGAGAAATGGCATCAAGGAGGCGATGTCTACTTGGATGATCAACGTAGAAAAATAATTATTACTGAAATTGAAAATTGGCGACGCAATCATTTACTGCCAGAACATTATTGCATTTTTCTGTTAAATCTCTATACAGAAGGCAAGCATGCTCAAAATCAAGAAGTGCCCATCACAAAAAAACGCTTATCCTTTTGGCCAAACAGAAAGTGGAGTAGTAGGACTGAGAAGCAACAAGTCTTTATAGAAGGAGCGGGCTCCCAAATTCAAGGTAGTGGGAGAGAAGCGCAAATCCTTTCCGTAAAGCTAATGGGAGGAATCTTTCTTGTAGGACTTGTAATCGCTGTCATGGTCTTGCTTGCTTTTTATTTTAACGCTTTTAGTATTCCAATGCAAATGAGCATTTTGGTGGCTAGTTGGGTGATTGCTTATGTGCTGGCTTTTGTGTTTAAACGAAAAATACCGCTATTATCCTATTTTTTCTTACTTGTTACCATCCTCATAGCTATAACAAGTCTCTACTATTTTGGGGAAAAATGGAAAATAAGTCAAGATACATATTTGTGGTCACTTCTTTTGATGGCTGTGTATTCTGTCTTACATGGCTTACTATTCCGTTATCCACTATTTATATTCATAGGGATGATGGGTATAGGTGTTCTATATGGGACAGCCATGTTAATACGCATGGGTAATTTATTTAGCTGGATGAACATTGAACTGTATTGGGTGCCTTTATCTTTCATAATGATCGGATTAGGATTTCTGTTCCATGAGCGCTATCGGCAACTTGCCTATACACTGGTAGCAAGCGGACTACTCTACTTTTTTGGGCCAGAGATTAGCTCATGGTGGATTCCTGAGGTGTCTCGGGAGATGATACAAATTATGATAGTTATTAAGATATTTATTAGTGCAATATTATTTCTCTTTACACGTCGCTATTGGCTAGAATGGCTTCGACTATAATTCATAGAATCTTTGTGAATCACTACTTGATGTACACGCTCAGAGGCTTCGTCTAAAAACACGAAGCCTCTTTATTTTATTATTGAGACTATCCAAACCTCTTTCTAATTGTATATAATAAAAAGTAAATTCTGAACAAACGCTCGGTCAGTCAAAACGATTACTTGCATGCTGTAGCGACCTGAACTTTATATAGCCATAAAGGAGAGAGATGACATGCAATTTGACCTTACCCAGGAACAGCAGATGTTGCTGAAAATGATTCGAGAATTTGCAGATGAAGTAGTAGCGCCTGGCGCGGAACAACGTGACAAAGAGAAGCAATTCCCTGTTGACATTATGAAGCAATTAAGTGAATTGGAATTGATGGGCTTACCATTTCCCGAAGAATTTGGGGGTGCTGGAGCGGACACGATTAGCTTTGCTATTGTCACTGAAGAGCTGAGCCGTGCATGTGCATCTACAGGCATTACTTATTCAGCACATATTTCATTGGGTGGGGCACCCTTGCATCTGTTTGGTACTAAGGAGCAAAAAGAAACTTATTTAACAAAAATCTGTAGTGGGGAGAGCATAGGAGCATTTGGATTGACAGAGCCACAAGCGGGTTCCGATGCAGGTGGAACAAGAACACACGCTGTGCTACAAGATGGGCAATATGTTATTAACGGCTCCAAATGTTTTATTACCAATGCTTCTTATGCCAAGTTTCTCGCTTTGACAGCTGTAACAGATAAAACAAAAGGGACAAAAGGAATTACCGCTCTTCTAGTCCCTACTAATGCTACAGGATTTAGGGTAGTGGATCGCTATGAAAAGTTGGGTTTAAACGCTTCTAATACCACAGAGTTGGTCTTAGAAGACATTAAAGTACCTCAAGAGGCTATATTGGGCAAAGAAGGAGAGGGCTTCAAACAATTTTTAATTACGTTAGATGGCGGTCGCATTGGTATTGGTGCAATGTCAGTTGGTGTGGCTCAGGCAGCTTTTGATCGAGCACTGCAATACGCAAAAGAAAGAAAAGCTTTTGGCTCTAGCTTATCGCATTTCCAAATGATTCAACAGAAATTGGCTGATATGGCAACCCAAATCGAGTTAGCCCGTACGTTGGTTTATAAAGCAGCGTGGCTCAAAGATCAGGGACGCAAATTTACCAAAGAAGCTGCTATGGCTAAGCTGTATGCCTCGGAGGTCGCGATGTCTGCAACGCATCAGGCCATTCAGATTCATGGAGGATACGGTTATATGAAAGATTATCATGTTGAACGCTACTTCCGAGATGCACGTTTATTGGAAATCGGTGAAGGGACTTCTGAAATCCTACGAATGGTAATTGCGCGTGAAGTAAGTAAATAGGCTCTGTAAATCTCTCCAACTTGGAGGGATTTTTTTACTGGAAATCAAGAGCAAAAACGTAAATATGGGAATAGTATTGAGGTGTTATACTAGTCTTCTTGTAGGCTATTTGTTAATATCCGGGTACGTATTCATTTTTATTTGTGGCTTATTGATGAAAAAAATGTTTATGCTCAACGTTTCTCTCCTCTACCTACATCACCCTAGAAATTACCATATTACTCATCCAGTTTCTGCATGTGTTTTTTTGGCAAGATGAGGTAAAATGGATGAACTGGAGGTAATAGGAACATGACATTAACTATTTCTAAACGTTTACAAACAATTGCGGCATATTGCCCCAAAGATGCTCTTGTAGCTGATATTGGATCGGACCACGCCCTGTTGGCTTCTTATTTATTAGTAAACAATCAGGCGCGTTATGTGATAGCAGGTGAATTGAATGAGGGACCTTATCAAGCAGCACTCCGTCAGATTGCTACGTTAACAGCAAAAGACCGAGCTTCTGTTCGAAAGGGAGATGGCTTAGCAGTACTAGCTCCGGATGAGGCAGAAGTCATTTGCATCGCTGGGATGGGCGGACAATTAATTGCTTCTATACTAGATGCGGGACTTGATAAACTGGGAAAAATAAAACGCTTGATCTTACAACCAAATGTTGGAGAAGATGCGTTACGTCAATGGCTATATGAGCACGGATATCAATTGATAGCAGAAGACATCTTGGAGGAGGACGGCATTATTTATGAAGTGCTAGTTGCCGAACCAGGAAATCCAGATGAACCGTATCGGTCAGACAAATGGAACAAAAAGGAGCTAATGGAGATAGGGCCTTTTTTATTGCAGCAACAGTCTCCTATCTTGCTAACAAAGTGGCAATCTGAATTGGAAAAATGGAAAAAAATTAAAGAAGGCATGGCGGCATCCACTCGTGTGGAAACGCAGGAAAAAATGTCGGAAATTGAAAATAAAATTATTTGGATTAAAGGAGTTTTGACATGCTTGCAAACGGACAAACCATCATACAATTAGTGGAGAGACTAGCACCAAAATCTTTGGCGATGGAATGGGATAAAATCGGATTGCAAGTAGGGACACTACAAAAGCCTGTTCAGAAAGTGTTGACAGCTTTGGATGTAAATGAAGAGGTGGTTGATGAAGCAATTCAAAAAGGTGTTTCGCTCATAATTGCTCACCATCCTGTGATATTTCGGCCCTTAAAACATCTACGTACTGATTTGCCAGCAGGACGCCTATTAGCAAAGCTACTTGCCCATGATATTGCTGTCTATAGCATGCACACCAATTTGGATGTCGCTGATGGAGGCTTGAATGATTGGCTTGCAGAGGAACTAGAATTACAGCAACCCGAAATTCTTGATGTAACGTATCAGGATGAGTTTAAAAAGCTAGTAACCTTTGTACCTAAATCGCATAGTGAACAGGTTTTTCAAGCGATGGTCAAAGCAGGTGCTGGTCATATTGGTCAGTATAGTCATTGTAGCTTCCAGACGGAGGGAACAGGAACGTTTTTACCACTTGAAGGCACGACTCCATTTATTGGTGAGCAAGGGAAAGTGGAGTATGCGGAAGAGATACGAATTGAAACCGTTCTAATAAGCAGTCAACAAACGGCTGTGATTAAGGCAATGAAAGCGGCGCATCCGTATGAGGAGGTAACTTATGATATCTATCCTCTTGATCTGTCTCCTCGCACGCTTGGGCTAGGGAGGATTGGTAAACTAACAGAACCTATGACTTTGGAGGCGTATGCTCAATTTGTAAAAATGAAGCTAGGGCTGGAAGGGGTTCGCATCGTTGGTCCTAAGGATCGCATAGTGAAGAAGGTGGCTGTACTTGGAGGTAGTGGTGGTTCTTATTTGTTAAAAGCTGCTTTTCGTGGTGCAGATGTAATGGTAACTGGTGATGTTGGTTATCATGAAGCGCAAGATGCGTTCGTGGAAGGATTATCAATTATTGATGCTGGTCATAACATTGAAAAAATCATGAAGCCAAGATTGGCTAGTTTTTTACAAGAGAAGCTGCAAGAGAATAAATATACAACCGAAGTAATTGCCTCAGAGATTCATACAGATCCGTTTCAATACCTCTAAGGCAAAAGACCTGCGGCATAAAAAGGGAGTGGGCAACATGTCCTCAATTCGTGATTTCTACGAGTGGCATCAGCTTCTTGGGAAAATAAAACGAGCAGAACGTGAATTGGCTGGTGTAAAAGAGCAAGAGAATGAACAGATGAAACATATAAGGGCTATTGAGCGTAAAATGGAGGGCATGCCCACAGAAACCCCTGATCAACAGATTGAACGAATGCTAAAGGAGCAAGAGCTCTGGATGGCCAAAAAAGAATGGGAACGAAACGGAAATGAGCTGATTGAGAAGCGATTCGCTTTGGAGCAATCATTGCAATTTTCTCGAATGGAAGCAACTGATCGCAAATCAAAATTAGACCCAGTATGGTTGAGTGAGTATGAACGACTGCTGGAAACGAAGAAAAATCCAGTGGTAGAAGTGAAAAATAAGTCTTGTATGGGCTGTTTTATGCCGTTATCAACGAGTAACTTTGATAAGTGGCGAAGAGGGAAGGGGCTGGTATATTGTGACGAGTGCGAAAGGATCCTCGTTTAGCAAGAAATGGTGGAAAGTAATTCCTGTTGCTGTAGCTACTGTGATGGCTACCGGTGTTTTGTTAGAACCCGTGCAGGCTGAGGAATTAGGGGATAATCTTTCGGCTCAATTGCCTTTTATTGATATATCCAATCATCCTGCCAAAGAGGCTATCGTGAAAGCCTATGAGGAAGGTTTATTTAGTGATTCATCTAAAGCAATCAAGCAGTTTTTCCCCGAGAAGGCTATGACACGGGCGGAGTTCTTTATATTGACCAGTCGTTTTTTACAAAACAACCAAAATAGATTGTTTCCACTGACTCTGTTGGAGGATAGCGACGAATTTGGTCGAGGACAAGGAATGGACGAGCCGTATTTACCCTATAAAGATGTGCATTACATGACATGGATGTATCCAGGTATTTTACGTGTGTTTGTTTATCATGATAGGGTTGCTGGTGCAAGGACTCTACATAAGGCTTTTCCTGGAGATGAATTTAATCCTAATCAGCCTATTACAAATGAAGAAGCTGCTAAAGTGTTGTCGATAGTAACCTTCTCCGCGAAGAAACCCGGATGGGAAATGGAATTGGTAAAGAAAGGATCGAAACCTTTAACACGTGCAGATGCAGCAGTTTTGATCGAACAGGTGAGCACATCTTTACAATTACAGATGTTACTGCCGTTAGCTGACGAGACACGCTCTCTCTATCCATTTGTACCTGTTCATGAGGACATGTATCCGTTATTTGCTACCTATGATTCTCCAACGGAAACGGAGAAAAGGTTCATAGACATAGTTGATGCGATTAAAGATTACTTAGAAGAGAAAGAAACTTTTAAGGAGCTTGATGAACTACCAGCTGATTTTGCCAACCAGGTGGGGGTGCATTATTACAAAAGCTGGGATTACTACAAGGAACCCGCAGATAATGCAAAAGAAGCATTTCTTGCACTAGATGCTTATTTAGAAACAGTGGAGCATGATCCAAAGATTCTGGGTCTACTTACCGCTAATATTTATGATGTCGGATTACAAATGCTACGGACAAATCAGATCAAGGAGCTTGAAGATTTGTATCAAAAGCTACTTGGCTACGAATCAAAACTGGTCAAAGATTCAGAGGAATGGAAAGTGTTTGGCCTATATTTGGCATCCATTGAAATTCATTTAGATAAATATGACCTGGCGATTAAACGCTATCAAGAGAGACCGGATCTAGTTCTTGCTGTACAAAACGGCTTGTATTATTTAATCAAAGAGAATCGACTCTTTGATGCAGAAAGCTTGTTAAAACGGGCCATAGAAGTAGATCAGAAGCATGAATTTGAAGCCTTGTATGAACAAGCTGGTCATGAGTTAGATCTCTTATCTTCGACTAGGCAAAATCATTATGCAACCCTTCTAAGTAAAGCCTACAAACAGATGGATGAAGCTGAAGGGATCATCGTAAAGACGGAGATGAACTACGGTGGTACGGTGTTAAAGGTAACCGAAGAGATGGATGGGCAGAGAGGGGTTACTCATACGAAGGGAATTTTCCAAAAGGAAGATCAAGCTGTGTTAAATAAAATGGAAGCATATTCAGATCACCGCAATCAAACCAAGTATGAATGGGACAATGAAAAGGAAGTCTGGACTAAAAAATTGACGGGTAAGCCAACTGGAAAAAGTGAATATTTGCATGAGTATGTGAGCGATCTATCTGTTTTAAACCGCTTGAATAAGCTTCATGCTCGATATTTGAAGCAAAGCTTTGGAACATATGAAGTCATTACGGAATTTTATGAACCAAACGAACTTCAAAATTATGCAAAAACACTGGATTTACAAGAGAAAAAGCTCTTATATGCTCCTACTTTTGTTGTAAAGTATTATCTAGATTCCGCTACCAATCAATTATTACGCAAATCTTGGAAAATAACGGAGATTTATGATAATGGGGAGTACATCAAGTTGGATGGCGATGAATCCTATGAGCTTCCCAAGAATTTGCGTCTGGACATCCCGAAAGAGGTAACGGAAGGAGCGGTTGTTATTCATGAAACTTAGAAAGACGGGAATCTTAGCCCTTACGCTCATGCTCCTGTGGCCTGGTTCGGGGGCTTTGGCCACCACACCAGGAACACTAGCGAATGTCCCATCTTATGATACAACTAGCACGAATAATATGCCTCTCTTAGAGTTGCAACAGGTGTATTATATTTTGCAAGAAAACCATTTGGACAAACCGAGCGAAAAGAAACTTGTACAGGGGGCCTTGCAAGGTGTTCAACAGTATATAAAAGATGAGAAACATGCTGTAGTTGTCGTGGATGAGAAGGATGATACTGTCAAAGAAATGGTGGATCGGATCAAGCAATGGCAAGCCCAACAAAAGTTGGATTGGTATGGTGTTAGCTACTATGGGATTGAAGGAATGTTAACTCAAGTAAATGACCCTTATACCACTTTGTTTACACAGGATGAACTGGATCGGTTTGAGAACAGTGTTAATAATAATTTCGTCGGCTTTGGAATTATGTTTCGAAAAACAGATAAGGGCATTATTGTGCGCAAGGTTGTTGAAAACTCCCCAGCAGATGTAGCTGGAATTAATTCAGGGGATAAGCTGGAAGCAGTTAATGGTAAAAAAATAGTAGTAGAGCATCTAGAAGAGCTAATTACCATGCTACAAGGAGAAGAGGGTACGAGTGCAACTCTTACCTTTTACAAATCCGGTACAGCACAGACAAAGGATTATACCATCAAGCGATCTCCTCTTATCATGCCAGAAGCAACGAGTCATCTTTTCGCATCCAAATCTGAAACGATTGGATATGTGAGACTAGATACGTTTGGAAGCGATGCGGGTGATCAATTTAAAGAGCAATTAGATAAACTGGAAGACAAACAAAAGAAATTGACAGGTTTGGTCATTGACTTACGTGATAACGGTGGCGGATATCTAAGTGCAGCTAGGGATATTGCCAGTCTGTTTATGGAAGAAGGCTTGTTGATGTATACGACTAATCGTAATGGAGTTGAGGTAGAGAATTGGGTGCGCAATGGTCGCCCTGTTTCCTACCCCGTTACGATTTTAGTAAATGGACAAACCGCATCAGCATCAGAATTGCTCTCTGGTGCACTACAAGATCATAAAATAGCCAAACTGATTGGAACCAAGACCTTTGGAAAAGGGGTTGCTCAAACAGTCCTGCCTCTGGTTGATGGTAATGCGTTAAAAGTGACGTTGCAAGAATATCAAACTCCGACTCATCGTAAAGTAAATAAGATTGGCCTAGTACCTGATTTGGTTGCAACAGATGATATTGGTCAAGTGGTGGAAGCGTTGAATGAGTTGGGAGAAAATCGCATAGAAGTGAGACAAAAAAGCGATGACGAGGTAGTTGTAAATGGAGTTTCGTTCTATACAACTTCGCCTATACTGAAAAAAATGGGGAATAGCTTAAATATCCGCAGTACCTTCATGCAAAGTATGCTTCAGGAGAAAACGGCTGTTCCAGCTGAATATCGTCCTTTAGTGTCAGTTACCAACCCTACAGTTACCTTTACTTGGAAGAAAGAAAATAATGAATACATGTTTATCAGCGAAAAGAAAAAATAGATAATAAAATGACCCGAGACTGTTATAAGTTTCGGGCCATTTTATTATTTAATTCATACTTGACAGGTCGGAATAGTGTGAATTAAACTTGAAATAACGATCTAGATATGCTGGGTGGTAGAGGAAATGTGCATTCTCCTCTTGATTAGCAAGTCAGAGTGGTGAAAGGAAAAAGGAGATGTGTGACACATGAAGAAACATGTTGAAA